>JALYXY010000062.1 GCA_030946875.1 Pseudomonadota bacterium
TGAACCCAAGCTCCGAGAAATCACGCACCAGAACTTCGGGCGTGAAGATCCGCATCACCAGCTTCTCGCCGAACGCCGTCGGCATGGTCGAGATCCGGAGCTCGATTTCGTCCCCGTTCGGCGCGACCGTCTTGATGCGACCGTCCTGGGGGCGGCGCTTCTCCACGATCTCCATACGGGCGAGGAGCTTCACGCGCGAGGTCATCGCCATGAGCACGGGGATCGGTATCGCGTAAACCTGGTGCAGCACACCGTCGATGCGGAAGCGCACGAGCCCCGCGTCACGGCGCGGCTCGATATGGATGTCAGAGGCACGCTGCTCGAACGCGTATTGCCACAGCCAGTCGACGATGTGCACGACATGGCTGTCGTTGGCGTCGAGCTGACCACTGCGGCCGAGCTCGACCAGCTGCTCGAAGTTGCGCGCGAGCGACACCTCGCCGCGCGAGTTCTCCTGCGCCTTCTTCATGGACCGCGCGAGGCTGTAGAACTCGCCCACGTAGCGGCGAATGTCCTGCGGGTTCACGAACACGAGCTCGACCTTGAGCCGAAGCATCTGCTCGAGCTCGTTCGCCCAGGAGCGTACGAAGGGCTCGGCCGTGCCGACGGTCAGGGTGTCACGCTTGACCTCGATCGGCAGCACCCGATATCGCTCCGCATAGGCGTTCGACATCGATTGCGTCACTGCGCCTAGGTCGATCTTCAGCGGGTCGACATGGCGATAGGGCACGCCGAGCTTCCCTGCCAGCCACTCCACGAGCAGCTCGAGCGACAACGCCTTGTGCGGCGCGACCAGGGATTTCCACCGCTGGTCGGCGATCATCTCCAGCGGATGGTCGAAACGCTTGGTGCGGGAGCGGGACAGCCGATCGGCTTCGGCCACCGAGACGAGGCCGTCGGCGACCATCAGCTTCAGGACGTCGTCAAGCCGGAGGCGCCGATCGGTGTGTTGCGCACCGGTTTCGGCAGCACGATTGGATGGCGCAGCGGAGGCGTTGGCAACGGGCGTAGCCATTCACCCACTCTACACGAATCAGGGACTTGCCTGCCCGCCGCCCTTCCCCCCAACTGCACCGGCAGGCGGATGACGCCACAACGGTTTCAGTGGACCTTGCCCGCCTCGTAATGCGGTGCTTCCGTGGACTGGGGTGCGGGCACCTGAAACACCTCGCGAAGGTAGGCGACGTACGCCGGGTCGTAGTCCATCATCTTTCCTGGCTCGTCACTGATCTTGGCGACTGGCTGACCGTTGCAGCGCGTCATCTTGATCACGATCTGCAGCGCGGTATCGCCGAGATCGTTGGTGAGGTTCGTACCGATACCGAATGCCGTGTGCGCGCGACCGCGAAAATACTGGAACAGCCGGATCGCCAGGGGCACCGTGAGCGCATCGGAGAAAACCATCGTCTTGGTCCTGGGGTCGATGCGCATCTTCTGGTAATGCGCGATGAGCTTCTCTCCCCATTCGAAGGGGTCCCCCGAATCGTGGCGCACGCCATCGAACAGCTTGCAGAAAAAGAGATCGAAGTCGCGCAGGAAGGCTTCCATCCCGCAAACATCGGACAGCGCGATGCCGAGGTCGCCGCGATATTCGCGCGCCCACATGTTGAAGGCGTAGGCCTGCGAATCGCGCAGTCGCGGCCCCACCGCCTGACACGCCTGCAGATACTCGTGCGCCATCGTGCCAAGGGGCGTCAGGCCGTGCGTCATCGCGAAGAGGACGTTGCTCGTCCCGACGAACTTGGGCCCGATGCGGTGCTTGAGCGTCGCGACGACCTCGTCCTGCCAGGCCCTTGAAAACCGCCGTCGGGTGCCATAGTCGGCGATGCGAAACTCGGGGTCCTCGACTGCGTTGATGACCTCGATCTTGCCTGCAAGACGGCGCCGGCCTTCGGAGAGATCCGGTTGCGTATGCATGTGGCGCTGGTAGATCTCGCTGACGATGGCCAGCACCGGCACCTCGAACAGGATGGTGTGCAGCCACGGTCCCTTGATCGTGAGGTCGATCTCGCCCGGAGAGGATTGGAGCGGCGAGACATCGATGAATCGCTCGTCGAGCTCGAAAAGTCCCAGCAGGTCCACGAAGTCGCTCTTGAAGAACCTCCAGCGGCGCAGGTAATCGAGCTCCGGCTGGGTGAAGCGCAGCCGGCAAAGTGCTGCGATCTCCTCCCGGATTTCGGCGATGTAGGGCGTGAGGTCCACACCCGCGGTGCGGCACTTGAAGCGATACTCCACCTGAGCCCCGGGGAAATGATGCAGCACCACCTGCATCATCGTGAACTTGTACAGGTCCGTATCGAGCAACGACTGGATGATCATGCCACTGAGCGCCTCGGTTTGCGTCGGCACGCATGTTAACGCCCCGGCCTCCCTGGGTCACCTTTCACTCCCGATCCGGGGGCTGCGCTATCATCGGCGCACGGATTTTCGAGGCGTCTCATGATCGTGAGTTGCGTGCTGTATGAGCAGGGTCGGAAGGTCGCGGAGATCCCTCCGGAGGACATCAGCGAGTACATCACGCGCGAGCACGCCTTCGTGTGGGTCGGGCTCGTCGATCCCACTCAGGATGAGGTGGTGCAGACCGCGCAGGAGTTCGGGCTGCATCCGCTCGCCGTCGAAGACTTGAGCAAGGGCCACCAGCGACCCAAGATCGAGGAGTTCGACGATTCGCTGTTCGTTGTCCTGCAGACGCTCGAGGAGACGTCTGACGACCCTGACGGACTGTTCCAGGGCGAACTGCACGTGGTCATCGGGCGCAACTACGTACTCTCGATCCGGCATGGGACCCGTCGCGGCTTCGCGGAGGTGCGCAGCCGCACTGAACGCGAGCCCGACCTGCTCCGCTTCGGGTCAGGCTACGTGCTGTATGCGTTGATGGACGCGGTGGTCGACCGGTATTTTCCAATCGTCGATAACCTCTCGAGCGAGCTCGAGTCGATCGAGGAGTCGCTGTTCGATCAGGGATCGACGCGGCGCAAGATCAAGGACCTTTATGCGCTGAAGCGCCGGCTGATGTTGCTGCAGCATGCCGTGCGTCCGCTGATGGAAGCCGCGGGCAAGCTCTACGGCGGGCGCGTGCCGCAACTCGTGGCGGGCATGGCCGAGTATTACCGCGACGTCTACGACCATCTCGCGCGAATCGAGTCGGCGATCGAGAGCATCCGCGAAATGCTGCAGACTGCCGTTTCGGTGAACATCGCCTTCATCAGCCTCGCCGAAAGCGAAATCACCAAGCGTCTTGCAGCGTGGGGGGCGCTCATCACGGTGCCCACACTGATTGCGGGCATTTATGGCATGAACTTCAAGCACATGCCCGAGCTCGACTGGACCGGCGGCTATGCGTATGCGATCGCGCTCATGGTCATCATCGACGGGCTTCTTTACTGGCGTTTCAGGTTGGCGCGCTGGGTTTGACACCACGCAGGCGAACGCGGCTGCCTCGTGCGCACCGCTGCGCCTGTCAGCTCGACCGGCTTTCGTCCATCGCCGTGACGGGTATGACGCGGCGACCGTCCGCAACCGCTGTCCACGAGGGCTGCAAGGTCACGTGCTGGATCGCAAACTCGCGCGACAGCACCGCTCGCGCGGAGGCGAGCGTTGCCGGCCAGGCACGACCATCGGCGATGGTGACGTGCGCCGACAGGGCGACGCGACCTGCCGACATTTGCCACACGTGCAGGTCGTGGACTTCAGTCACGTTGGCCAAGGATGCAAGCTCGCGCCCGATGCTCTCGAAGGAAAGATGCCGCGGCACCTGCTCCATCAGCACGACGGTCGAGTGCCGCAGGAGATCCCAGGTGGACCTCAGGATCAGCAGAGCGACCACGAGCGAAAGAATCGGGTCGATCGGAAACCAGCCGGTGAAATGGATGACGGCGCCCGCCGTCACGGCGGCCACTGAGCCGAGGAGATCGCCCATGACATGCAGGAGCGCGCCACGGGTGTTCATGCCGCCTCCGGCGCGTGCGAGGAGCAGCGCGACGACGATGTTGACACCCAACCCGACCCCCGCGATGGCCATCACCGCACCACCCGCGACCGGCGCCGGCGCGAGCAACCGCTGCACCGCCTCGACCGTGATCCACACGATGAGCACGAGCATGAGCAGCGCGTTGATGAAAGCAGCAAGCACTTCGGCCCGCGCGTAGCCGTAGGAGGCGCTTCTCGAAGGCGGTCGACGTGCCACCGCGGTAGCGATGAGCGCCACGATGAAGGCCGCGGCGTCCGTGGCCATGTGCCCGGCATCCGAGATCAGCGCCAGGGAATGCGACCACAGGCCCCCAACCACTTCCACCACTGCAAACCCGGTGGTGAGGGCGAGCGAAATCCACAAGGCGCGCCAGCTTCCGTCACCCCCGCCATCGCCGGCCGGCGCCGAATGGGGCTCATGGTTTCCGTCCGTGTGCGAATGCGCGTGTTGCATGATGAGCCAAGCCAGTTTAGCACCGGGCCCCGCCGCGTCACCGCGCTAAAATCGCGGATGCTTTCAGTCGCCACGTCGCTCACGAAGTCCATCGATGCGCTCCTTCCGCAGACGCAATGCCGTCGTTGCGGCTTCGAGGGTTGCCAACCGTATGCAGAGGCCATTGCTCAGGGTGAGGCGATCAATCGCTGTCCCCCTGGAGGCGAGACCGTGTTGCGGGCTATCGCGGAACTCACTGCCCGGCCGATCGTGGCGCTCGACCCGTCGCGCGGCCCGACCGGCCCACCGCAGCGCGCAGTCATCGACGAGACCCGCTGCATCGGGTGCGCGTTGTGCATCGCTGCGTGTCCCGTAGACGCGATTGCAGGCGGTCCCAAGCGCATGCACGCCGTCATTGCGGCGCTGTGCAGCGGGTGCGAGCTCTGCGTGCCTTCCTGTCCTGTGGACTGCATCGGCATGATTTCCGCCGGCCGACAGTGGTCCCGGTCCGATGCGAGCTCCGCGCGAGAGCGTCACGATTCGAGAGCGGAGCGCGAGACCAGCGGCGCCGTCACCAGGCTGGCGCCCAGCGGCGACGCGCCTTCCGATCAGCCGAGCTCGCGTATGCTTTCGAGCGACGAACGGAAAAGCGCGGCGGCGCTCGCACTCGCGCGGGCGCGTGCGCGGCGTGCTGCCCCCGCATCGCCTTCTGCGACCGAGTGAACGCACAAAAACGGCGGCAGATTTTCGAGCGTCTGCGGGTGGCAACTCCCGACCCGCAGACGGAGCTCGCGTATGCCACACCCTACCAGTTGCTGGTGGCTGTCGTGCTGTCCGCGCAAGCCACGGACAAGAGCGTCAACAAGGTCACGAGCGCCCTTTTCCCGATCGCCGGCACGCCGGAGGCGATGGTGCGGCTGGGTCTGGATCGACTGATGCAGCACCTCCAGACGCTCGGCCTCTTTCGCATCAAGGCAAAGCACGTTCTCGCCCTGTCCGAGACGTTGTTGCGCCAGCACGGGGGCGAGGTGCCGGCCGACCGCGACGCACTTTCCGCGCTGCCCGGGGTCGGACGAAAGACCGCCAACGTCGTGCTCAACACGGCATTTGGCCAACCGACCATCGCCGTCGACACCCACGTGTTCCGCGTTGCCAATCGCACCGGCATTGCTCCCGGCCATGACGTCGATCAAGTCGAACGAAAGCTCATGAAGTTCATTCCGGAGGAGTTCCAGCTACGTGCTCATCACTGGCTCATCCTGCATGGCCGTTACGTCTGCGTGGCACGTTTGCCCAAATGCCCGGATTGCATCATCCGCGATCTTTGCGAGTACCGTCCCAAGACGCAAGTGGCGGTGCAGTAGCGATGTTCACACCGAGCCGCGACGAGGCCCGTCGCTTCGTGATACAGGCGTGGAGCAAGCATCGGGCGGGCACGCCCACCACCGCTCTCGAGCGCATGGCCGCAAACATCGTGGCAATGCATCCTGAATATCATCGCGTGCTCGAGGAACCCGCGCAGCACGCGGATCGCGACTTTCATCCCGAAACGGGCGAGATCAATCCCTTCCTGCACATATCGCTGCACCTTGCAGTGGCAGAGCAGCTCGCGATCGACCAGCCGCCGGGCTTGCGCCGGGAGTTCGAGCGTCTCGCCTCCGCCCGTGGCGACGAGCACCAGGCTCTTCACGCGGTCGTCGAATGTCTGGGAGAGGTCGTCTGGCATGCGCAGCGTCATGGCACCGGGCCGGATGCCGCCCTTTATCTCGCCTGTCTCGAACGTCAACGCTGATCACAGGAGACCTCATGGACGCAGAGCACGAATTCGCGGACCGCGCCTACGTACGCAAGTGGGCCGAAACGGCCGACCAGCGCCGGCCCGAGCGGGCCCGGATGTTTCGCAGGATCATCGAGCTGCTACAGGCGCTCGATGGTGATCGCCCGTGCATCGTTGAACTCGGCTGCGGACCGGGGACGCTTGCACAGAACGTGCTCGGCAGAATCGAGCAGGCGACATACGAAGGCTTCGACTTCTCCTGGCCCATGCTCGAACTCGCGCGTGAACGGCTCGCCGCCTTCGGCACACGGGCCCATGTGCATCAGGCAGATCTCCGAGGCACCGAATGGGTGAAGCTCCTGAACCTGCCGGTCGATGCGGTGATCACGAACCAGGCGCTGCATGATCTCGGTAGTGCCGACAACGTGGCGAGCATCTACAACACCGCGCACTCGCTGTTGCGGCCGAAGGGTCTCTTCATCAATGCTGAACTCGTTGTCCCGGAAGGCGGCGCCGCCAACAAACCGGGAAAATTGCCTCTCGCGCACCACATTGCTCTGCTCGAGAAGAGCGGGTTCGTGCATGTGCGTAGCGATCTCGCGTTCGGCGAGTACGTGGGCATCGTGGCCGAACGCAGCGAGGTCCAGGCAAGCTAGGCCGCGCACAGAAGGTGTATGTGCAACTCGTCTGCAGGGTTGCCGCCGCGACGCGCGAGGTGGGTCTTGCCGAGGGGACCGGCAGCGAACGTGCGGGGCTGCGCGGCCGCTCCAAAAACAAAGGGCGCCACAAGAGGCGCCCTCGGGCAGCAGGTCGCCGTGATTACTTGATCCGGCCCGCCTGCACCGCCGCCGGCTGTGCCGCGTAATACGCTGCTACGTTGTCGATGTCCGCATTGGTGAGCGGTGCGGCCATACCCATCATGATCGGGTTCTTGCGCCGGCCCGACTTGTAATCGCGCAGCGTCTTCACGAGATAGTCGGGGTATTGGCCCCCGATCTTCGGAAAATCCGCCACCTGGCTGTTGCCATCGAGGCCATGACAGGCGGCACAGATTTGCTTCGCCTTCTGCTCGCCGGCCGCGAGATCCGCGCCCCAGGCTTCCATACCCAGGGTGGTCGCGGCGATCGCGGCAAGGAACATCGTGGCGGTTCGCTTCATCTTGACTTCCCTCGTTTACTTGCCCGCGGTGCGGACGGGCGGCCCACCATAAAACGCCGCCAGGTCAGCCATGTCGCGATCGGAGAGCGAGGCCGCAATGGCCCGCATGGAAGGATGGGCACGGTCGCCGCTCTTGTAGGCCCGTAGCGCGCTGATGATGTACGCAGGGTGCTGCCCGAAGATGCGGGGCACCTTATAAGTTTCGGGGAACGCCGTCTGCCAGCCGGGGATTTCGTGGCAGCCCTGGCACATCGCGGTCTTCAGGCGGCCGGCATTGGCATCGCCAGCGGGCGCGCCGCCGCTACCCGGCGTTGCTGTCGCTGCCGGCGCTTGTGCAGGCGGGGCCTGCGAGGGGCTCTGGGCGGCTGCGGTTGCCGCCACGGCGATGCCAAGCACGACGGCGGAGCAAAACGAGAAGGTTCTGATCGTGCGGGTCATGTGGACAGGAGTGTGCTTGCGGCTGGAGGTGCGGGCAAGGCGCGGATACGCCGAAAAGAGCCTGCGGATTGTAGGGGCTTGGTCAACGGATCGTCAACGCGAGGCATGCAGCGGACGGGCCTCATTCGCGCGCGAGCATGTCACGCTTGTCCGCGACGCCCTTCCACTCGTCGGCGTCGGGAGGTGCAGGCTTGCGCTCGATGATCGGTTTCCACACCTTTGACAGTTCCGCGTTCAACGCAATGAACTCGTGTTGCGTTGCCGGCACGTCGTCTTCGGCGAAGATTGCCTCGACCGGACATTCGGCGACGCACAACGTGCAGTCGATGCATTCGTCCGGGTCGATGACCAGGAAATTGGGACCTTCCCGGAAACAGTCGACCGGACACACATCGACGCAGTCGGTGTACTTGCAGCGAATGCAACTCTCGGTTACGACGTAAGTCATTGCATCTGCCCTGCTGAAAGGGGCCATTTTACCAAAACGCGATGACCGGCCGCGCCTTTGATCCCTGCGCGCTTGCACTCACATGGCGGTTGGGCTACCGTAGTTTTGACCCGCGAACCATTACAGCCGTAGTTTCAGTCCGAGGTCGGGCGGAAGCCGCGACGATTCGGAAGGAGAATTCCATGAATGAGCACATCAAGCACGTGTCCGATGCATCCTTCGATACCGACGTGCTCCAGTCGAGCACGCCCGTACTCGTCGACTACTGGGCCGAATGGTGCGGGCCCTGCAAGGCGATCGCGCCGGTGCTCGAAGACATCGCGCGCGATTACGCGGGTCGCCTGAAGGTGGCCAAGCTCGACATCGACTCGAATCCCGAGGTCACCGGAAAGTTCGGCATTCGCGGCATCCCTACCCTCATCCTGTTCAAGGACGGCAAGCCCCACGCGCAGAAGGTAGGCGCGCTTTCCAAATCACAGCTTACGGCGTTTGTTGACAGCAACCTCTGAACGGGCTACCCTGCCATTCGTTCTCGCGACCTGCTCCTGATGCAAGGGGCCGTCCCGCGAACCACCCAAGAGCGCCCGACCTCCCGGCCCGCTACACGCCGGGTCGCCGGTCCCGGCGCCACGTTCCCACCCCGATCTCCGCGGCCCTCTCCCGCGAAGGCCCCGCACGTTTCTAGTCTCCCCGACTATGCATCTGTCTGAACTCAAATCCAAACCTGTTACCGAGCTCGTCGAGATCGCCAACGCGAACGAGCTCGAAGGCGCGAATCGCATGCGCAAGCACGACCTCATCTTCGCGATGCTGAAGCAACAGGCGAAGAAGGGCGAAAGCATATTCGGTGATGGCACCCTCGAGGTGCTGCCCGACGGCTTCGGATTCCTGCGCTCCCCCGACACGAGCTACCTCGCGGGAACCGACGACATCTACATCTCGCCGTCGCAGATCCGCCGCTTCAATCTGCATACCGGCGACACCATCGAGGGCGAGATCCGCACGCCCAAGGACGGAGAACGCTACTTCGCGCTGGTCAAGGTCGACAAGGTCAACGGCGAGCCGCCGGAGAACGCCAAGAGCAAGATCCTATTCGAGAACCTGACGCCGCTCTTCCCCGACGAGGCGCTGATTCTCGAGCGTGACATCAAGGCCGAGGAGAACATCACCGGGCGCATCATCGACATCGTGGCGCCGATCGGCAAGGGGCAGCGGGGATTGCTCGTCGCTTCGCCGAAATCCGGCAAGACGGTGATGCTCCAGCACATCGCCCACTCGATCGCGGCGAATCATCCCGAGGTCGTTCTTATCGTGCTGCTGATCGACGAGCGGCCGGAAGAGGTCACCGAGATGCAGCGCTCGGTGCGCGGCGAAGTCGTGTCCTCCACCTTCGACGAGCCTGCGACACGGCACGTGCAGGTCGCGGAGATGGTGATCGAAAAGGCCAAGCGACTCATCGAGCACAAGAAGGATGTCGTGATCCTGCTCGATTCGATCACCCGTCTCGCACGCGCCTACAACACCGTGGTGCCGGCTTCCGGCAAGGTGCTGACGGGTGGCGTCGATGCCAATGCCTTGCAGCGCCCGAAACGATTCTTTGGAGCGGCGCGCAATATCGAGGAAGGCGGCTCGCTGACCATCATCGCCACAGCCCTGATCGACACCGGGTCACGCATGGACGACGTGATCTATGAAGAATTCAAGGGCACCGGCAACATGGAAATCCATCTCGACCGGCGCATGGCCGAGAAGCGCATATACCCGGCGATCAACGTCAATCGCTCGGGCACGCGACGCGAGGAATTGCTGCTGAAGCCCGAGATCCTCCAGAAAGTGTGGATCCTGCGAAAACTGCTCTACCCGATGGACGAGCTCGAGGCAATGGAATTCCTCCTGGACAAGGTGAAGCAGACGAAGTCGAACTCGGACTTTTTCGACAGCATGCGTAGAGGCTAACGAGCCGGTGTGCAACATCGAAAAAGTCTGCTTCTCGCGCCACGCCGTCGCATCGCCCGCTAAAACCCCGCGGGGCTTCCGCCACTCTGCCCCTTGCGCGACGCCTGCCCGGCCCAATCTCATGAGTCGGTGCAAGACGTGGCATAATTCACCTTTCCGCTCTCGATGGGCGGTCATTTCGATCCTGCGCGTGACCACAAGGACTGCCGGCATAAAAGGCACCGAGGCATGCGTGGACCCAAGCGAGGTTACGATGAAGACCGGCATTCACCCCAACTACACAGAAACACAGGTCACGTGCAGCTGCGGCAACACGTTCAGCACTCGTTCGACCGTCGGTAAGCCGCTGCACGTCGAGGTGTGTGCAGCCTGCCATCCGTTCTACACGGGCAAGCAGAAGGTCATGGATACCGCTGGACGCGTCGAGAAGTTTCGCCAGCGCTACGGCACCAAGTCCAACGCCTCCGCCTGAAGCGCGGGCGTTGTTCGATGAAAGGCAGCTTCGGCTGCCTTTTTCATTCCAACGGCAGCACCGCTCCTGGTCACCATGGCTCCGTGGTTGCAGCCCCGAAGGTCCGAGACAGCCAATGACGGCTCCAGCCATGTGAGCCCGTCAGGACCGTACGCGGGGCTCAAGCAATTCGGGCTTGTCGTGCTCTGCGCGATGTGGGTGCTGCTCGGACTCGTGGGTCACGATCCCTGGAAGACTGAGGACGCAACGGGGTTTGGCGTCGTCTGGGACATGCGTAATTCCCATACGATCCTGACTCCGACGCTCCTTGGGGAGACGTACGCGGAGCGACCCCCGCTTGTTTATGTGCTGGGCGTCGCGTCCGAGCGACTGTTCGAGCCGTGGCTCGAGCCGCATGATGCCGCGCGACTTTGTGTCGCGCTGATGCTCGGGTTGACTCTCTTTCTCCTCGCGCGCTCGGGAAAGGAGCTCGGCGGGCGGGCGATGCAATGGTTGCCTCCTTTGCTGTTCGTCGGCTCCATAGGCCTGTGGGATCGATCCCATCAGCTGGCACCGGAAATCGGACTGCTGCTCGGCCTCGCGATTGCGCAATACGGCTTCGCCCTGTCCGCGCGGCGCCCACGCTCAGGCGGAACCATCGTCGGGATCGGGGCAGGCGTCGCATTCCTGGCCTACGGCTTTCTCGGAGTCGTATGGATCACCCTCGCGGCCATCCTGTTACCGGTGCTCTTCAGAGAGTGGCGCGGCCGGGCGTATGGATGGTGCGCGCTCACCGCGCTCGCCGTGGCGGTGGTTGCTATCGGTGCCTGGCCCCTTCTCCTTGCGCTGTCCGCACCGTCGCATCTCGCCGCGTGGTGGAGCAATCAGACATTCGCCACGTACTTCGCGCCGCTCTCGCCCACGGGCTGGCTGGATGCCCCGTTCGTGCTGAAGAACCTGCCGTGGTTCACGTGGCCTGCGGCACCGCTTGCGCTGTGGACCCTCTGGACCCGCGGCCGAGGCTTCAACGGAGGCCTGCGCACCCCGGCCCTTCAGGTTCCTGCGACGCTCGCGCTCGCAGTACTGCTCGCACTGCTGCTGATGCCCGATGCACGGGCGATCCATCTCATGATGCTCATCCTGCCTCTGTCACTGCTCGGTGCGCTCGAGGTCGATACGCTGAAGCGCGGATTGTCGAGCGCGCTCGACTGGTTCGGCATCCTGACATTCGGATTGCTTGCGGCGATCTCGTGGGGAATCTGGTGGGATGCTTACCTGCGCGGCATGCCGCCCGCAGTCGCGCGCGCATTCCGCGATGCCAACCCCGGTTATCAGCCGTCATTCCACATCCGCGAGGTTGCAGTCTGTGTGTTTCTTACCGTGCTCTGGCTCGTGCTCGTGCGACCAGCCCGCCGGTCGAATCGACGCGCGATCCTGAATTGGGCGGCCGGCACAACGCTGCTCTGGGCGATGTACACGACCATCTGGCTGCCCTACCTCGACTCGCGGCGCAGCTATCGCGTCGTCGCCGAGAACGCCGCGCTGCATCTGCCCAATGCGAGCAAGGGGTGCATCGCAAGCCGCGGCCTCGGCGAGCCGCAGCGCGCGCTGTTCTATTATTTCGCGGGTATCGTCACCGTGCGCGAGGAGATTCATCCCGCCCACGGCTGTCGGGCGCTGATCGTGCAATATGGCGCGCAGGTCGATGAGTCGGCGGTCACGGGAGGCTGGGTGCGCCTCTGGCAAGGCCAGCGCCGCGGCGACGAGACGGAGCACTTCGTAATCTATACCCGCGCCGATGTACCGGCTCCTCTTGCGGCAAGGCGTTGAGGCACGCGCCGGTGCAATGTAAACGCATGCACCATCGAAAAGGCAGCGCATGAGGTTTGTCGACGAAGCCACCATCGAAGTGATTGCCGGGGATGGCGGAAACGGCTCCGCGAGCTTCCGGAGGGAAAAGTACGTCCCGCGCGGCGGTCCCGATGGTGGCGACGGCGGTCGCGGCGGCAGCATCTATGCAGTGGCCGACCGCAATATCAACACACTCATCGATTACCGGTACGCGCGCATACACCGCGCGCGCAGCGGTGAGAACGGACGCGGCGCGGACCAGTACGGTCGCGGTGCTGAAGATATCGTCCTGCGCGTTCCGGTAGGCACCGTCATCACCGAAGCCGAATCCGGCTCGCTCGTGGCGGACCTCGCGGCCCACGGGCAGCAGGCGCTCATTGCACGCGGTGGCAAGGGCGGCCTTGGCAACATCCATTTCAAGTCGAGCACCAATCGCGCGCCGCGAAAGACCACCGCCGGCGAAGCGGGCGAGCAGCGGATGCTCAAGCTCGAGCTCAAGGTGCTGGCCGACGTCGGGCTCCTGGGGCTTCCGAACGCCGGCAAGAGCACTTTCATTCGCGCAGTATCTGCGGCACGCCCGAAAGTCGCCGATTACCCCTTCACGACACTGGCACCCAACCTCGGCGTGGTGCGCACCGATGTCGGCAAGAGCTTTGTGATTGCCGATATTCCAGGTCTGATCGACGGCGCCGCAGAAGGTGCCGGTCTGGGTCACCAGTTCCTGCGTCATCTGCAGCGAACGCGACTGTTGCTGCACATCGTCGATCTCGCGCCATTCGACCCTGAGGCAGATCCCGTGCACGACGCGCGCAGTATCGTGGAGGAGCTGCGGCGCTACGACGAATCGCTGTACCGCAAGCCGCGCTGGCTCGTGCTCAACAAGCTCGATCTCATCGCGCCGGAGGAGCGCACGGCACGCGTGCAGACATTCGTGGAGGCGTATGGTTGGGATGGACCCACATTCGCCGTGTCTGCGGTCAACGGCGAGGGCTGCACGCCGCTCACCCACCGCATTCAGGAATGGCTCGGCCAAAATCCTTCAGGTCCAAGCGAAAGCGAAGGTCACGCCCAGCCGGAGCCTGCTCCCTACACTGCTGCAGGCGAGGATGCGCAGGGCGAGACTTGAAAGCTCCGTTGCATCCGGTCGCGACCGCGCGACGGCTCGTCATCAAGGTCGGCTCCAGTCTCGTCACCAATGACGGGCGCGGTCTCGATCACAGTGCGGTCGAGCGCTGGGCGGAGGAGATTGCAACCCTCACGCAGGGCGGCCGCCAGGTCGTGCTCGTGTCTTCGGGCGCCATCGCAGAGGGCGTGAAGCGTCTCGGCTGGCTCACTCGACCGTCCGCGATGCACGAGTTGCAGGCAGCCGCCGCGGTCGGGCAGATGGGACTTGTGCAGGCATACGAAACTGCTTTCAGCCGCTTCGGGCTGCACACCGCGCAGATTCTCCTCACGCATGAGGATCTCGCCGATCGCCGCAGGTATCTCAACGCACGCTCCACCATTCGCACGCTGCTGGGCCTGGGCGTGATACCGATCATCAACGAGAACGACACCGTCACCACCGACGAGATCCGGTTCGGCGACAACGACACCCTCGGCGCGCTGGTCACCAATCTCATCGAAGCAGACGTCCTCATCCTGCTCACCGACCAGCAGGGTCTCTATACCGGTGATCCGCGCCAGGACCCGCTTGCGACGCTCATCAATGAAGGTCAGGCCGGCGATCCCGGTCTCGAGCAGATGGCCGGTGGGGCCGGCAGTGCGCTCGGCCGTGGCGGAATGCTCACCAAGGTTCTCGCCGCCAAGCGCGCCGCACGCTCGGGCGCGTCCACGGTCATCGCGAGCGGGCGCGAACCCGGCGTGCTGACGCGGCTTGCGCAAGGTGAAGCGATCGGCACGACACTCACCGCCGATCGGGTGTCGCTCGCTGCACGCAAGCAATGGCTCGCGGATCACCTGCAACTCGCGGGTCGCCTTTCGCTCGACGAGGGGGCTGTGCGAGCGCTCGTGCGCGATGGCAAGAGCCTGCTCCCGATCGGGGTCCTCGCGGTTCACGGGGAATTCGATCGTGGCGAGGTCGTGGGTTGCTTCGACACCGCAGGTGCGGAGGTCGCACGCGGACTCGTGAATTACACCGCGCAGGAAACGGCACGCATCCTGCGACGCCCCTCCGCCGACATCGAATCCATCCTCGGCTATGTGGATGAGCCGGAGCTCATCCATCGGGACAATCTAGTCTTGCTCGGCTGACGCCGGCGCCCGCGCCAGTGGCGCAGCGGTTGCGGGCTCCGTGCACGCGTCGCACGCAAGTGCATCGACATTTGCGGGGCGCTTCGCCTACACTGGCGCGCCCACCGCCACCACACAAAACCACAATCCGGGAGAACGCATGGCACTGATCGACCGCGTGAAGAACATCCTGACCGACCCCCGCGCTGAATGGGTGAAGATCGCTGACGAGCCCGCGACCGTCAGTTCGCTCTACACGGGCTACATCCTGATCCTTGCGGCGATCGGGCCCGTTGCACTGGCGCTCCGTTTCGGCATGCTCGGTTTCGGTATGGCGCTGGTGACCTACCTGATCGGCCTTGCCATCACCTATGTGCTTGCGCTCATCGTCGACGCGCTCGCGCCCAACTTCGGCGGCGAGAAAGGGTTGGTGCAGTCGCTCAAGCTCGTCGCCTATTCGTATACCGCTGCCTGGCTTGCCGGCATCTTCCGACTGATCCCATGGATTGGCGGGTTGCTGGCCCTGCTGGGTGTGATTTACTCCTTCTACACGTTCTACCTCGGCGCGCCGGTGCTGCGCAAAGCCTCCGCGGACAAGGCGGCAGGCTTCACGATCATCGTCGTGATCTGCGGCCTGGTGCTGGGTTTCGTGCTGTCCGGGGTTCTGCTATCCATGCTCTTTGGTAGCGCGATGCTCGCCGGCGCAGGCCTGATGCGCTAGCAACGGCGACACATGCGTCGAAACGGCGCCCGCGGGCGCCGTTTCGTTTTCACATCGCATTGATCTTGGGCCTATGACCCCGATGATGGGGTGGGATCGGCATACGAGGCCGGCATCACGGGATGCGCCCAGCCATACAAGCGCGCACGACGGGTCTGGGGACGCTGATGCAGATAGCGCTCGAGCTCGGTCAGCCCGCGACGGTAGACCTCGCGCTTGAACTCGATGACACCGTCGAGCGGCACCCAGTAGTCGTGCCAGCGCCACGCGTCGAACTCGGGCTTGTCATTCGCACGCAGCTTCACGTCCGAATCGCGGCCCGTCAGACGCAGCAGGAACCAGATCTGTTTCTGGCCGCGATAACTCCCGCGCCACTCGCGCTTGACCCAGTGTTGCGGCACCTCGTAACGCAGCCACTCACGCGTGCGACCCAGGATCCTGACATGCTGAGGCAGCAGCCCGACTTCTTCCTGCAATTCGCGGAACATCGCCTGCTCCGGGGGTTCGCCCGGATTGATGCCCCCTTGCGGGAACTGCCACGAATGTTCTTTTATCCGTTTGCCCCAAAAGACCTGATTCTTCGCATTGGCGATGACGATGGCTACGTTCGGGCGATAACCGTCGCGATCCAGCATGGAGGTCACCTCGAACGTTTGGTTGGGTAAATTGTTCCACAGTTCCCTCCTGGTGGAAAGCCGGTACTGGCCCGTCACTGTCAGGCTGCGCGCCGCCCGGCGGCGAAACCGCTCCAAATGGCGCGCGGACAGGCTGTAGCGCACCGCCAGCGCGCCTTGAAGCCGCCGCTCGTCGGCCATGACGCCAGGGCGCCCCCACCGCCAGTGTATAAACGCACACGTCGCACGCCACCCTCGTGCAAGCGGTATCCGTTCACAACTTTCGAGGCAGCTCATGAAACTCTCAATCACGCGTGCCCTTGCGGCGAGCCTCGCGGCGGCCGCCCTTCTCGCGACCGCCCCACTGGCCCGCGCCGACTTCACGTCGGATCAGGTGAAGGAGCTCCTCGGCGAGCTCAAGCTCATCAGGCAGGCCTTGGAAAAGCAGGCTGCAGGCCAACCGGCGGGAGGCCCTGGCGCACCCGTGGACGACAAGGTGAGCATGCAACTGCCCACCGAAGGTATCAAGCTCGGTCGCGACGATGCGCCTCTCGTGCTGGTCGAATACACGGATTACCAGTGCCCGTTCTGTCAGCAATTCCACAACGCGGCCTGGAATGACATCAAGAAGAACTACATCGACACTGGCAAGGTCCGGTTCGTCAGCCGCGATTTCCCTCTCGACTTCCACGACAACGCCAAGCGCGCAGCGGTAGCCGCGCATTGCGGTGCGGAGCAGGGCAAGTTCTGGGAATTCCGCCACCTGCTGCACGTGAACGCGGACAAGCTGCAGGCGGACAAGCTGATCGCGTATGCCAAGGACACGGGCCTCGATGTCGCCAAGTTCTCGACGTGCGTCCTGACCGACAAGTACAAGGATGAGGTGGAGAAAAGCTACGCCGAGGGACTCGCCGCGGGCGTGTCGGGTACGCCTTCATTCATCCTCGGCCGTGTCGAAAACGGCAAGCTCCAGGGCGTGCGCATCGTCGGGGCGATGCCGTACTCCGCTTTCGACAGCAAGATCCAGGAAATGCTCTCCCAGAAGCAGGCTGCAAACTGACAAGCCGGCCCCGCGCCATGCAAAACGGCCCCGCTCGCGGGGCCGTTTTGTCTCTGCCCGTCGAGGATGCGTGCCCTACATCGTGGGGGTGGACTGGGTGGCGTGTGTCTTTTCGTACTGGTCCTGGCACCGCACGCAGCGCACGGCCGTAGGCTGAGCCATCAGGCGCTCGAAGCCGATGTCTTGTCCGCAGTCGCTGCACTCGCCGTAATGAGCCTCCCCGGCCCGCTGCTCAGCCTGCTCGACGGAACGCAACTCCGATACGTGCCGATCCAGCATCGTGAGATTGAGGTCGGCAAGCTCGTCACTGACCGAAGCGTCACCGGCGTCGGCAGGAGCGCGACCGATGATGTCGACATATTGCTGGTTCTGCGTGTTCTCGAGAGACTCGCGCACCTCCTCGAGCAAAGTACGGCGACGGCTGGCCAGAAGGTCCTTGATTTGCGAGAGCTGATCGGCAGGCAATGGTGGCATCGTGGATCCCTGAAAGCATGAACGCGCCGTCGCACGACGTGGCGATCGGCACCCGCTTAGTGGCCGCAACCGCGGGTAAAGTTCAGGCGGCGCGAGCCGCGCGGGCCCGTGCTCCTGCGTCCAGATCGCGCATGAACAGCTCGAGCCCGGACGCGGGGAGCGGCCGGCTCAGGTCGAACCCCTGGATGAGGTCGCAGCCGAGCCGCCGCAAGAAGTCCGCCTGCCCCGGCTCGGCCACACCTTCCGCCACTACTTCCTTGTGCAACGCGTGCGCCATCGCAACGATCGCTGCCGTGATTGCACCCGAGCTCTCGTCCCCCGGGAGATCCTTGATAAAGGAACGATCGATCTTGACCACATCCACGGGGGAGCGCTTCAGATACGCGAGCGAAGAGTAGCCGGTTCCGAAGTCGTCCAGCGCAAGCCGCACGCCGAGGGCGCTCAACTTGTCGAGGGTCACCTCGACGACACATGCGGCAGGCGAAGCGCAATCGAGCTTCGCCATGGACGTCAATGGTTCGGCAGGCGCAGCTCCATGAATCGCTTCGCCTCCGCTTCGGAAGCATCAGCTTCGGCCGGTGACATGGCGAGCCGCGCCGCGTTGCGCGCCTCGTGTGCGCCCGGTGCCCCACGCGCTGCGGCAACGTTCAGCCACGCGTAGCCCGTCACCACGTTGCGAGCCACGCCCCTTCCCTCGAGATACATCTGTCCAAGCTCGAGCTGGGCTCGCGGCTCCCCCGCTTCTGCAGCGAGTCGCAGCCAGATGAGCGCACGGTCTTGATCTGCGACGACGCCGACGCCGTCGCGCAATGCAACCGACAGCTGGTATTGCGCCGGCGCATAGCCCTCGTGGGCCGAACGTTCGAGATGCCGCACGGCACCTTGCGGATCAGTGGTTGGCCTTGCGAGAAGTCGCATGCCTTCGGCGTACTCGGCAATGCCGTCGCGCGCACGAGCTGCCTCGAGCTTTTCTGCTACGTCGAGCAATTCGTCCTCGTCACCGGATTCGACCTGCCACACCAGGACGGCGACCGCAACGAGCAAAATCGGGATACCGACAATCATGACGCGAGACCATAGCCGACGTGGCACGTCCCAGAATCGCTTTCCGCATTTTCGGCATCGATACCGCCCGAACATGGCGCGCCACGCCGCAACCTTCGGGTCCCGGCGCGAGGATCGCCTGACCGACCGACTGCCACAAGCCGGACATTGGTGGGTCATGAGATCGCGTTAACGCCCGACAGTGCTGCTCATGTCGCGAGCGCCTGATGCCAGCTCGCCGCCACTCCTGCAAGACTCTGCACCGGGCCAACGAGCATCGCGCGCGCTGTCTGACGCACCAGCGCTTGTGCACCCTGGTCGAGATACTCCACCGGCGACTTTCCGTCGATGCGCGCAAGGAGAAGCGCCGGTAGCAGGGTCGCTGCGCGCTCTTCAGTTGCTTGGGCCGGCTCCCAGTCGACACGCTCGACGTACGCTCGAGTGAGCGCGTCGAAGCACCGCAGGTAATCGGCCACGGATTGGCGACGCGCCACGCATTTCAGCAACAGATGAGTGAGACAGAATGCGAGATCGAACGCAGGATCACCGTACCAGGCGCACTCGGCATCCAGGAAGACCGGACCATCGGGCCCGGCGAGAAGGTTCTTCGGACTGACGTCGCCGTGGACCAGGGCGAGCTTGCATGACGCGGTGCGTTCGGCAAGCCCATTCAAGCACGCCGCAAGATCACGGTGTCGCTGCGCAGTCGCAAGTAAGTAGGGCTCGAGCCTGATTGCCCGAAACACCGCGTCCGTGGCGAAGGTCTGTGCAAGGGCGGCGTCACCTGCGCTCGCCCCGTGCAGGAGGACAAGCTCGGTACCCACCGCCTGCGCAAAGAGCGGATCGGCGAAGCCGTCCAGGAGTTGCTGCTTCCATACCGGGTGCGATGCGGGGTCGAGGAATGACATCGCGAACGCGCCGAGCACCGGGTCGTGCGCAAGCGGCTCGGGCACGAGGCCCGGTCGTAGACTTGCTGCAAAGCGAAGCCACTCCCATTCGTGCGCATTGCGCGCAATCGGCGCCTGCCAGTCACTTGCGACCTTGAGCCTCGGCAGTGCACGTTTGACGCAGATCGTTCGCGTGTCGAGATCCACACGCCAGATATCGGACGAGACGCCGCCGGCAAGCGGCGTCCAGCGCAGCGCTTCGCCCTCTGGCGCCCAGCCCTGATCGTGCACGAAGCGTTGCAGCGCGCCGTCAGGTACAGCGCTCTCATTCACGTCCGGTGAAGCCCGCCAGTACCGCCGCGCCTGCAAAGGGTGCAACGGCTTCCCCCTCGATCCGGATGAGCTGGTTGTACTTGGCCAGCCGCTCGGATGAGCGAAGCGAACCGATCTTGATCTGCCCTGCCGCGGTGCCTACCGCCAGATCAGCCATGAACGCATCTTCGGTTTCGCCTGAGCGCGCGGACACGATCGTCGAGTAGCCGTGTGCGCGTGCTTCGCGCAGCGTTTGCAGCGTGCCCGTGACCGTTCCGTTCTGATTGAGCTTGATGAGCACCGCGTTCGCGGCGCCTGATCGAGCGCCCCGGGCGAGCCGCTCGGGTTGCGTAGCGAAGAGATCGTCCCCGACGAGCTGCGTTTGCATGGACACCTCGCGCGTCAACGCGCACCAGGCCTTCCAATCGTCTTCGGCGAGCGGATCTTCAACAGACACGATAGGATATTCACGCAACCAGCTTTGCACGAGCGTCGCCACTTCATGGCTCGTGATCGTGAGACCCTCCCGCGCAAAGTGATACGTGCCGGGTGAGCTTTCGAGCTCGGTCGCGGCGACGTCCATTGCAATGGCAATGTCGCGGCCAGGCTCGAGGCCCGCGCGCTCGAATGCGTGCATCATCAGATCGAGCGCGTCCGTGGCATGGACAAAGCCCGGGCTCAAGCCGCCTTCATCTGCAAGGAGCGTCGGCAACCCGCGTTCGGCGCTGATCTCGCTGGCTGCAGCACGTACACGACTCGCCATTTCTATGGCTTCGACTGTGCTGTGCGCGCCGATCGGCACCGCCAGGAAGTCTTGAATGTCCATGCCCCGCGCTGCGTGCAGCCCGCCGCTGAGGACATTCACCATCGGCAAGGGCATGCTGATTCGCGTGCAGCCCGCGAGCGCTGCAACGTGTGCATACAGCGGTTGCTGTGACGCGACCGCAGCCGCGCGACACACTGCCATGGACACGCCCAACACTGCGTTCGCGCCGAGTCGCGCGAGGTTGGCCGTGCCGTCGAGCTCCCTCAGTCGCGCGTCCACATCGCTTTGCTCGAGAGCTTCGACGCCTGATAGCGCGCGCCCGATCTCGCCTTTGACGTTGGCCACGGCGCGCAGAACACCGAGACCGCCATAGTGCTGCAAATCGCCATCCCGAAGCTCGTGCGCCTCCGCGCTGCCGGTCGACGCACCGGAAGGTACGGCGGCGCGCCCCATGACGCCGCTTGCAAGCTCGACGTCGACTTCGACGGTGGGCCGGCCTCGCGAATCGAGAATCTGCCGGGCGTGCAGTCGTCGAACCGCAGTGGAGCTCACGACGCCACGCGACTCGAATTGGCCGGCGTGTTGCAACCGTGGCGGGGGCGCTCGCCCGCAAGCACGCGCACCACATCTTCGCAAACCCTCTGTCGCAGCTCCGCAAGAGAGGCCGCTGAAGAAAATGCGACGTGCGGCGTGATGATGACGTCGCCGCGCTCGAGCAGCGCAGCGGGCACCTCGGGCTCTCCTTCCAGAACGTCGAGGCCCGCACCCGAAAGGCGCCCTCCTTCCAATGCCTGCACCAGTGCATCGGTGTCGACCACCGGGCCGCGGCTGACATTGATCAGGAAGGCAC
>JALYXY010000063.1 GCA_030946875.1 Pseudomonadota bacterium
ACGCAGCGTCATCGTGAACGAGCCGGTTCCGGTGGAGCTCGTCGGCGGGACTTCCTGGCCGGCGACCAGCGTTGCGGCGTAAAGCCGGATGGTGCGCTCCGCCTTGTTGCGCGCAAACGGAATGAAACCGGCTGCGAGACTCCCTTCCTCGCCGGCGAGGGGTCCCGCCGCGACCGGGTTCCAGTCGGTGTAGGTGCCGAGCGGCAACCGTAGCAACAACGACCGCAGACCCGCCACGTCATTGCCATCGGAATCGACGCGCGATACGTAGGTGGGGATGACCTGCTTGATGGCCGGCGGCAGCGTGGCCATCACGCCGGACTCGTCGTTGTAGCGGAAGGTCGAGCCGTAATCGTAGTCGAAGAGATTGTTGACCACGCCGTCGGGCTTGGGCGCAAGCGGGATGTCCGGCCACCCCATTGCGGCGGATGTCGCCGGAACGAGCGTGTTGTCGGCGAACTTCGGATAAGCCGAGGGCGGCGGCGCGATGTTCTTCGTGACCCAATCGATGAGATCGACGAAGAGCGCCCGCCGTGTCTCGAGCTCGGGATTCGGGTTGGCCGGCAGCACGAGACCTGCCTGAGCCGCAGTGGTGGTGCTGAAGCCGCCCGCGCCACCGCCGTGCGTCGTGCTTGCATAGAAGTAGCGGCGTACGTTGTCGGGCAGCGGAAGGTCCTTGCGTGCGGCAGGATCGGTGCCGGTGATGCCGACACCACCGCGGCTGTACCAGAGCTCAGGGCCGCCGTAATCCTCGAAGATCTTGGGACAGGTGTTCGTCGGGCGGCAGCGCATGAGCAGCGAGGTGACACCACGGCCGCGGGTCACATCGTCGTAGTCCTCCCACCACAGCGGCCCCTCGGCACCGGGCTCGTACAGATTGGCGATGTTGCCCGGCTGCGCGAAGCGGATGTTGAACTGGCCCATCTGCCCTGCGATGTTGGTGTCAGCGCCATCCCAGAGAATGCGTCCCTGCTCGTCCTCGTTGAATCCAAGCAGCAGATAATTCTTCAGGAAGCGGCCGGATTGCGAGATGCCGTAGCCGATGCTCCATGTTGTATTGCCCGCAATCGGATTGGCGGTGCCCGCGTCGTCGGCGGCGGCATAACGGAAGAATGAGTTGACGTCGCGCATGGCGGCCATGCCCACCCCGAGCACCAGCGGATCCTTGGCCGCGTAAACGAGCTCGTAGCCAAGGCTGGGATTGAAACCGCTCTTCAGGCAGATGCGTGTCGGGTCCGCTGTGCCGGGGAACGCAGTGGTACGGCAATCGGCGAAGGCCCAGTCCGACGCGGCGATCTGCACCACACCCGTCTTCTGTCCGAGATTGTTTTCACGGGTGAAGGAGATGAGCTTTGCCGTTGACGTGTCGAGGCTGGCAGGCGTGCGGCCGAGGCCGGGCAACGATTGCGTGTTTGCATTGCCCGCCACCGCGATGAAACGCGCGAACGCCGGGCCCGTTACGGACGACCCGTCGGCATTCTTCGCAACCGGAACGTCGATACCTTCTTGTGCACCGCTCGTCGCAGCGATCGGAATGTCGCCCTGCCAGCCGCTCCACAGGTAGGAGTTGCCGAACCGATACAGAAAACCGTCGCCGGGATCGCCCCCTACATTCAGGAAACCGGGTAGAAGATGATTGCCGCGGTTGACGACCTCGAACACCAGCACATGGTTCGACTTCGTGAGGTCGACCGGTTTCAGCAGTGTGAACGAGGTCGTGTATTCGACGTTGCCGCGGGCGTTGCGCGGCGCAAGGTTGATGTCGGTGATGAGCGCGTTGCGCCGATCCGCAGGATTGATCTCACCCTTGGCCAGGCCACGGATCAACTCGTACGTACCCACATTGCCGAACGACTGTGCGCTGAACGCGGTCGTCCTGCTCGCAATCGTGATCTGCGTGACGCGCGCGGTGGAAGTGCCAACCGTCAGCATTGCGGCCGCACCCGCGATGGCGCAGGCAAGACCAAGGTGCCGCTTAACGAGATTCATGGCGTGATCTCCAAGAGGATGAGGCGTGCACCGGACGTTGTGACTTCAGCGGCAGGTGACGCATCCGCAAGCGCGAACAGCGCAACGAGCCGAATGAAGCGTTCGTGAGGGTGACTGCGTGGCGGTGCAACCTGGCGGGTGCAACGCAACGCACGCCGTACTGGTCACCGCGAGGGTGACGCGCCGCCGCTCGGTAGGACGAGCGTGCTGGACGAGCATGCATTGAGATTTCCCCGTGCTGCAGCATCCTTGCCGCGCGCCATGGTTCGGCCGGCGTGCATGACAGGATGTCTTGCACATACCGTATACCTGCCCTCCGGCAAAGTCAACGCGCTGCCGTCGAAAACAATGCAGCTTGGTCTGAGTTGCCCGTCTGATCTTCCCGGCTCACGGCAAGCTCGCACCCGGGCACGAGCTCGATGCCGCAGCTTCGGGCAGGGGCGGTCCATGCGGACTGCAATTCGCCCGCACCGTGTCTGGCTTCATGGCGCGGCGCCGTGCAGGTGGCACGGCCGGCGTCGGGATCCAGCTCCTCAGTCGCGCAGCAGCGGAAAGGGATTGACGGGGGTGCCTTTCCACCACTCCTTGCGCGGTCCAAGCCGGAAGAGAGCAAAGTGAAGGTGCGGCACGTTGGGTGGCGCGTTGCCGGTGGTGCCGACATAGCCGAGCACGTGGCCGGGTGCGACCGCCATGCCTTCGTGAACATCGTCGGCATAGCGATCGAGGTGCGCGTAGTAAAGCGCGTGTCGCTCACCGGCATCGTACTGATAGATGCTCAGTCCGCCTGGTGCGCTTTTGAAAAGCTTCACGATCCGCCCCGCGGCGGCAGCAATCACCGGCGTGCCGCGCGGCGCCGGGATGTCGAGCGCTTCGTGCGGACGACCGCCGCGGTCCTCCACGAACGTATCGCGCAGGCTCTTGCGTTTGATTCCGGCCACTGGCACGACAAGATCGGGAACCGCGCGTTGCGACGTTTCGTCCGCTGATTGGATAGTGGCGCATGGCGAACCGTGCGCGGCGCCGCACGCAGCGGGCGCCGCAACGCAGAGGCCGCGTCCGAGAGCGACCACGATGGCCACCGCCCATTGCATCGCGCGCGCTTCAATCATGCACGTCGACGACGGTTCCCGCAGGCGCAATGGTGGTGAGCCGGAGCACATCCCAGTTGGTGAGGTGAACGCAGCCGCTCGTTTCCTCGTGCCCGACGTGCGAGGGCTCCGGAGTGCCGTGGATGCCGAAGTGAGGCTTCGAAAGCCCCATCCATACGATACCGACCGGGTTGTTGGGACCTGGTGCAATCTCTGCCTTGGTGTCGCCGGGCTTCGAGGTACGGATCAGGTGCGGATCATAGGTGAATGATGGATTCCTCACTTCGGTGCGCACGGTCAGCTTGCCGACGGGCAGCGGATCGAGGCGGTTTCCCAGGCTGATGGGGAACGCCGCGATGACTCGATCCTGGTGATCGATGGCCTGCATGATGCGCGCACGCTTGTCGATGCGTAGCGTCGTCGCTCGCCCGGGCTTCGCATCACCGCCGACGTTGGGCACCACGATCTCGCTGCCTGCCTGGAGAGCCCTGCCCGGATTCAGCGCCGCCAGAAGACGCGGCGCAATGTGAAAGCGCTCACCCAGCGCTTCGGCCAGAGTTTCGTAGCCGAGGAACTTGAGTGCGGTGCGATCCATGATGTTGGGCGGAATTTTTACGAAGGGGCCCGACGCGTCCGCATCGCTGACTGTGTAGGTGGTCAGTATGGGATTGCCATCGCGAAGCGCCTGCCATGTGTTCGGGTCGATCTGGCCGGTGACCGGAAGCCCTCGCGCTTTCTGAAACGCCATCACGGACTTGCGCATGTTCTCGGCAAAGCTGCCGTCGATCTCGGCCGGTGAGAACCAGGCGCGATCGAGCAGAATTTGCGCCCGTACGACGGCGGCACCGCGGCTGCCCTGGCGCAGCAACGGGGTGTCCTCCCGCTCGATGGTGGCCGCATCGAGCTTGGTGGCGGCCGTCTGTCGCGGCGCAGTGGAGCGCGAGTCGTGGTGACGTGGCCCGGCGCCCGCGGCGGCGGTGAGGGTCGCGGCGATGACGGTGATCAGGAGCTGGAGAGTGCGTGACATGGGGAGAGGCATAATGGGTTAGGAGGGCATGAGACCACCACGGGCGGCGCGAGTTGCGCAAGGGCTCGCGACGGCGCCTCTACATCACCACTGGCAACGAGGATCTGTCATGCGCTTCATGGCTTTTGTTTTCGTCACTGCGTGCATCGCGCTGTCCGGCTGCGCAAGCCCGCCGTCGCGCGTGGACGCAGCGCCCGCCGACGTGGTCTTGCGCAACGGCAAGATCCTCACCGTCGATAAGGACTTCTCGATCCGGCAGGCCATCGCCATCGCCAGGGACCGAATCGTTGCCATAGGCTCCGACAGCGATGTCGCACCGAGGATCGGCACCTCCACCCGGGTGGTCGATCTTGGCGGGCGCACCGTCATTCCGGGGCTCATCGATGCGCATCTGCACAGTGCAGGCGGCGGCCCCGGGCTCGACCTCGCGGGGGCGCGATCGATTGCCGATCTCCTGCAGTCGGTCGAACGTGCCGCGGGGCTCGCCCATGATGACGAGCTCATCGTCTCCAACAACGACTGGCATGAAGCGCAGCTCAGGGAGAAGCGCCTGCCGCATCGCACGGAGCTCGATCGCGTCGCGCCCAACCATGCGGTCGTGCTGGTCCGCGGCGGTCACGAATACATCCTCAACTCCCGGGCGCTCGCCCGATGGAATATCACTGCCGACACACGCTCGCCTGCCGGTGGAGAGATCGGGCGCGATGCGGCAGGCGGGCTCAACGGCGAGCTCGTCGACAATGCGCGCAATCTCATCACGCTGCCGCCTCCGCCCAAGCTCGTGCCCGAAGAGATCGTCGCTCAGATGACGCGCCTCAACTCGGTGGGCATCACGAGCATACGGATTCCCGGGGCGTTCAAGCTCATCAATGAT
Organism: Pseudomonadota bacterium; assembly: GCA_030946875.1. Taxonomy (GTDB): domain Bacteria; phylum Pseudomonadota; class Gammaproteobacteria; order Burkholderiales; family Casimicrobiaceae; genus CAIWHR01. The sequence continues at coordinate 4,979 of JALYXY010000063.1, forward strand.
CCGATCACACCTTACCGGTTCTTCCAGCAGCTGCGTGGCGAAGGCAAGCTGACGCTGCGGGTCAATTATCTGATGCGCATCTACGATTACTCGAGTCCGGAGCGCATGCGCAGTCTGATCGAAGGCTGGAAGGTGTCTCCCGACGAGGGGGACGAGTGGTTGCGAATCGGCGGCATGAAAACGCTCGTTGACGGCGGGTTCGAGGGGGGGCACATGCGCGAGCCGTATGCCGAGCCGTACGGTCGCAATGGCACCTACAAGGGCATCGAGGTGGTGCCTCCAGAGCGCTATGGCGCCATCGTGCGCGAGTTGAACCGCCTCGGCTGGCGCGTCGCCACGCACGCGGTGGGCGATGCGGCCATCGACGAAGTGCTGGATGCCTACGAGGCCGCAGATCGTGACCGCTCCATTAAGGGCAAGATGTGGGTCGTCGAGCACGCGTTCATTGCGCGACCCGATCATTATCCACGCATGCGTGCGCTCGGGCTCGCCATCTCGGCGCAGGATCACCTTTATCTCGCCGCGCCCAGCATGAAGGCCTACTGGGGTGCGCAACGCGCGCACAACGTGACGCCCATGGCCACATTCCTGCGCGAAGGCTTCCTCGTTGCGGCGGGCACCGATTCACCGGTGATCCCTTACTCGCCGTTCTGGGCGCTCTATCATTTCGTGACGCGGGACACGATCTCGGACGGCGTGTACGGCCCGCACGAGCGGATTTCGCGTGAAGACGCACTGCGCACCTATACGATCAACAACGCGCGGCTCACCTTCGAGCAGGACATCAAGGGTTCGCTCGAGGTAGGCAAGCTCGCCGATCTCGTGATCCTGTCGGAGGACTACCTGTCAGGCCCCGAGAAGCAGATCGAAGGCCTCCGCGCACTGGCGACGATGGTGGGTGGACGATTCGTCTATACGGCGCCGGGTTATACGCCGTGAACGCGCCTTGAACGAGGGCACGGGCGCGAACCGCCGGGCTGAGTGCCGCAGTCGCCGGGCTCGAACTGACTACGGCGTGAACCTGCCCGATGGTGCCTCGCGGCGGGGGCCTGCACGCCATGTATATCGAGCGTCGGCAATGGGCGTCCGCGCGCGCGGCGGTGCAGGGCGTGGATGTGCTCATCGAGCCCATCAACACGCGCGACTTGCCGGGTTACGACCTGAATCGCCAGGACCATGCGCATCAGGTGCTCGACGACGTCGATCGCGCCAACGTCAAGGTGCAGATGGATCTGTACCATTGCCAGATCGTCGAAGGCGATCTCGCGTCCAGACTGCGCCGTTACGTACCCACCGGCAGGGTCGGTCATGTTCAGGTCGCCGGCGTGCCGGAACGCCACGAGCCGGATGTCGGGGAGGTGAATGACCCGTCCCTCTTCGATCTCCTCGATGAGCTCGGCTACGATGGGTGGATCGGCTGCGAGTACCGGCCGCGCGTGGGGGCCGAGCCCGGAGGAAGCTCGGCCGGACTTGGGTGGCTTCAGCGGTATCGATGCAACGCTGGCGTGGCAGTGACGAACGTAGTGCAATGACGCCGTGGAGCTGTTTACGCGGCATTGAAAATGGTGCGAGCCGATGAGGAGCCTTTCGTGAAATATGTCGTGTCGTTGTTTTGTGCGTTGGCGGCCAGTGCTGCCTTCGCGCAGGTGTGTCCCGAGAAGAATGTCGTGTACTGGCAGGCCTTCCCCGCAGGCGGCGAATCCGACATTTCGGCGCGCCATCAGCAGGTCGTCCTGAAGAAGCGTTGTCCGGCCATCGAAACGATCGTGCAATACAAGCCGGGTGCTGGCGGCGGTCTCATGTGGGGGCAGATGAACCAGCTTCCCGCGGATGGCTCGAACATCGTCGGGATCAACCTGCCGCACATCGTGTTCCAGCCGATCGAAGGCCAGGTTCAATACAAGACCGAAGATGTCACGCCCGTCTACTGGTTCCACTACACACCCGACGCACTGGTGGTGCGCGAGGGGAGTCCGTTCAAGACGTTTCAGGAGTTCATCGCTGCAGCCAAGGCGAACCCGGGCAAGCTCTCGCTCGGCGGATCGGGGCTCAATTCGGCCAATCATGCAGCACACGAGCGCCTCAATGCGGTCTTCGGCATCAAGACCACGTACGTTCCGTTCAAGGGCACCGGAGACATGACGACATCGATCCTCGGGGGTCACGTCGATGGCGCCATGTCGTACTCGGCATTTCCAATCAACAACAAGGGCAAGGTCCGCGCGCTCGCAGTGGCAATGGACAAGCGGCATCCACTCCTGGCGGATACGCCCACTTTCCGTGAGCTCGGCACCGACTGGATCGACGGCGCCTATCGCGGCATAGGCGTTCCCAAGTCGACCTCGCCGGAGGTACGCAAGCGCCTCGCCGACCTGTGGGCCGTGCTCAATAACGACCCCGAGATGAAGGAGCTTGCGGCGAAGAGCGGATTCGAGCTCGTGAATGTCGGGACCGAGCAGATGGACGCATTCATGCGCGAAAAGACGCAGCTCTACCTCGAAGGAGCGAAGCGGCTCAACCTCGGTAAGTAGCGCGATCGCGTCGAAACGATGGCTCGTGCCCGCGCTTGACGGTCGCGATGGCGTGGGCGCGGGAGTATCCGCAGGGCGGCACTGGGGCCGGTCCGGCGTGACGTGCTGCCGCCTGCAAGGCTGATCAACCTGGAGAAGCGCATGCAACCGTCGCTGCTCGAAGAACTCAACCCCGTGCCCAATCCATATCCGGTGGTCGCGACGCGTCGCTACGGGGATATCTGGGAGCTCTGTGTGAAAGCGCGCGAGCTGGCGTGGGATCCTGCGGCGATCGATTTCAGCGACGTGATCAATGCAGAGTTGCCCGATGACGTTCGCTCGGCCGGGTCCGAGTGGTGGAGTCTGCGCGCCTGGATGGAGCATGGCGCAACACCCTACGGCGCCGAGCGGCTGCGCGATGCGATTTTCGGCCATCAGCCGTTCGAAGTGAAGCAGCACATCGTCAACTTCATCGCGGAGGAGATGCGCCACCACGAGGCCTCCTTTCGCATTGCCCAGGCCTTGCAGCAATACCAGGAGTCGCCGCGTTCCGACTATTTTCAGGCGGTGATCCCCCGCTTCCATGACGAGAAGGACGAGAAGGCGATGTCATTCTTCGCGGGACTCGCCGTCAACACGCTCTTCGAGCAGCTGTCGGGCGAGCTGTTGCAGGCGCGATACGAGAATGCGCGGTTTGCTTCCATCAAAGAGGCGTGCCGTCTCATCCTGCGCGACGAGGCGCGGCACATCCAGTTCGGCCGGATTCTCATGCGCCGATTCTTCGGCGAGCTGAGCGCCGACGACAAGTCTCTGCTCGGCATCAAGGTCGCCAAAAAGCTGCGGGGGAGTCTTCTCAATGGTGTGTATGCCGTCACCAATCTGCCCGATGACGAGCGCCGACGCGCAACCCATGCTCGCCAGCTCGCCGCCGAACACGGGCTCGGCGCCACGTATCCCGATCAAGAGCCGGGCATCATCAAGCGCGCTCTCGACAAGATTCGCGCAGACGTGGGTGCGTGGGGTGTGACCATTCCCGCGATTCCCGAGCTCGACGACGCGACGCACGCGCTCGCCTGAACCGCACTTCACCGCGACGCGCGGATCGTTGCTGAGTCAATCGGCCTTGATGTTGGCGGACTTGACCAGCGCGGTCCACTTCGTGAGCTCGTCGGCCGTCAGTTTGGCGAATGCCTCTCGTGAGCTCGCCATAGGCTCCATGCCGAGCTTCACGAGCTTCTCGCGCATCTCCGGCGCAGCGAGCGCCTTGACCGCCTCGTCATGCAGGCGCGCGAGTATCGGCAGCGGCGTTCCTGCGGGCGCGTAAAGCCCGAACCATGCGGTCACCTCGTAATCCGGATAGCCCGCTTCCCTGATCGTGGGTACTTGTGGCAGCGTCGGCAGTCGTGCCGCGCTCGTCACGGCGATGGCTCGGACCTTGCCCGATTCGATCATGGGCAAGGAGGTGGTGACGAGATCGAACATCGCCTGCACGCGTCCTGCGACGAGGTCCTGCAGCGCGGGCGCGCTCCCCTTGTACGGCACGTGCACGAGCTTCGTCCCGGTCGTCTGGTTGAAGAGCGCTCCCGCGAGATGATTGGACGTGCCGTTGCCGGCGGACGAATAATTGACGTCGTCAGGGTGCAACTTCGAGTAGGCGACGAATTCCTGCACGGTGCGGGCCGGCACCGACGGGTGCACGTCCAGCACGAATGGAATGGTGGCGAGCGGCGCGATGGCCGCAAAATCCTTGATCGGATCGAAGTTCACGCGCACCAGTGCCGGATTCATCGCGTGCGAACTCACGGTGCCGAGTAACAGCGTATAGCCGTCGGGCGCCGCGCGCGCCACGGCTTCCGCGCCGATTGCAGTGCCGGCACCGGGCTTGTTCTCGACGATCACGCTCTGCCCGAGCGCTCCGGTCAATCCTTGTTGCACCAGGCGAGCCAGGATATCCGCGCTTCCCCCTGGTGGATACGGCACGACAAGCTTGATTGCGTGCGTTGGATACGCCTGCGCCAGCACGCTCCCGGCGGATAGCAGCCCAAGGAGGCCGACCAGCCATGCATTCAGCACGCCATGCACGGGCAAGGATTTCATCGGCCATTCCTCATCGTTCAACCCGGCCGATGCTACACCACGTCACACAGTCACATGGTCGTGGCGCTCGCTTGCTTCCGGGCCTGCCGACCTCGGATCCCGATCGCGTATGGGATGCACCGCCACGTAGCCAAGAAGCGCCAGGCCGGCGATCGCGAGGGTTGCAATCGCGGTCCACCATGCGCTCTCGTGCAGGCTGTGCCAGACGAGCCAGAGATTCATGGCCGTGATCATCACCGCAATCAACGTCCCGGTGTAATGCAGGAGCCTCGAGTTCTTGAGCGCTCCCATGGCGGTGGGTGAGCTCGTGATGCGCACCAGTGGCACGATCGCAAACGGGAGCTGCATGCTGAGCGCGATCTGCGTGCCCACGAGCAGCGCGACCGTGCTGTCGGGCCCGAACAGGCCGATCATGAGCACAGCCGGCACGATCGCCGCAAGCCGCGTCGCGATGCGCACGGTGACGGCACCGGTCTCGAGCTTCAAGAATCCGAGCATCACGGCCTGTCCGGCCATCGTGCCGGTGATGGTCGCGCTCTGTCCGGCGGCAAGCAGGGCTATCGCAAACAGGACCGATGCCGCCGAGACCCCGAGTAGCGGTGCGAGCAGGCGGTGTGCTTCGCGCAGATCCTCGACTGCGATCGCCTGCGGATGGAAGACGTCCGCCGCCACGATAAGGATCGCCGCGTTGACGAGCAGGGCGAGGCTCAGTGCGAGAGCGGTGTTGAAGAGGCTCGTTCGCAGCGCCTGACGCTGCCCCGCGGGTCCGCCTTCGATCCTCCGCGTCTTCACCAGCGACGAATGGAGGTACAGGTTGTGCGGCATGACGGTCGCTCCGAGCATCGCCACCGCGACGTACAGTTGCGCGCCATTGAGCGTCGGCTTGAGCCCCGCCGCAACGAGGGGCCATTCGGGTTGCGCGAGCCACACTTCGGCCCCCAGGCACGCAGCGATGGTGCCGATCAGCACGATCACGATTGCTTCCAGGCGCCGGATGCCGCCGTGCTGGAGCAGGAGGATGAGGAGCACGTCGAGCACCGTGATCACGGCGCCCCAAAGCAAGGGAATATGAAACAGCAGGTTGAGTGCGACGGCGCTGCCGATCACCTCCGCAAGGTCGCAGGCGACGATGGCGCCCTGGCAGAGCGCCCACAGCGCAAGCACCACCGGTTGCGGATAGAACCGTCGGCAACACTGCGCGAGATCCGAGCCCGTGACGATGCCCAGCCGTGAAGCCAGGTGCTGCAGCACGATGGCGATCACGTTCGATGCGACGAGCACCCAAAGGAGCGTGTAGCCGAAGCGGGAGCCGCCCTCGAGATCCGTCGCCCAGTTGCCCGGGTCCATGTAACCGACGCTGACGAGCATCGCCGGCCCCATGAACGTGAAAAAGCGCCGCCAGCTCGGCGGCGCGGCGGCCACTGAACCGG
>JALYXY010000100.1 GCA_030946875.1 Pseudomonadota bacterium
TCGCCAATGCCGACCGGTTGCTGCTGCTATGCCACCTCTCACAGGGCGAGCGTTGCGTGAGCGAACTCGAAGAGGAACTTGGTATCACGCAGCCCACGCTGTCGCAGCAGCTCACCGTCTTGCGCGCGCAGAAACTGGTGAGCACTCGCCGCGATGGCAAATGGATCTACTACTCGGTGCGCGATCCAAAGGCGCTCGCGATGCTGGAGACGCTCTATCGCCTGTTCTGCGCGCCACGCGGAGCTCGCCATGCACGTTGATTGGTTCCATTTCACCCCGTTGGCCGCACTGTCTGGCGGCGTGCTGATCGGCTTGGCGGCCATTGCCTTTGCGCTGCTCCTCGGCCGCATTGCAGGCATCAGCGGAATCATCGCCGGGCTGCTGCGGCCGCAAAAGGACGACATCGCCTGGCGCCTAGCTTTCATCGTTGGGCTGCTTGCCGCACCTGTTAGCTATGCAGTGATGCAGCCACTGCCTGCATTCCGGATCGACGCCGGTGCCCCGTTGCTGGTCGTTGCTGGCCTCCTCGTCGGCGTGGGCACGCGCTACGGTTCTGGATGTACCAGTGGTCATGGGGTGTGCGGTCTATCGCGATTTTCGCCGCGCTCGATGGCGGCTACCCTCGCGTTCATGGCCGCCGGGTTCGTGGTCGTGTTCGTACTGCGCCACGTCCTTCGCTGAGGGCGGCCCATGAACCTTTTTATCTCCTTTGTCGTCGGCTTGGTTTTCGGGCTCGGGCTCATCGTGTCCGGTATGGCCAACCCCGCCAAGGTACTCGGATTTCTCGATCTGACAGGCACTTGGGACCCCTCGCTGGCTCTGGTGATGCTGGGCGCGACTGCCGTAGGCGTGGTTGGTTTTGCGCTTGCGGGTCGACGCACGCTTTCTTGGCTGGGGCTGCCGATGCGACTCCCGTCGAATCGCGTGGTCGACCAAAGGCTGGTCGTCGGTGGACTGCTCTTCGGCAGCGGATGGGGACTCGCCGGTTTTTGCCCAGGCCCCGCGGTGGTCGCGCTCGGTGCCGGCTATTGGCAAGCCGGTGTCTTCGTCATTGCCATGCTCGCGGGTATGGCGCTGTATGAGGTGTTGGAGCGGCTCGGTGCGCGGCGCAGCCCGACGACGACAGCATGACCGAATGTACGCGATGGTGAACGACGGCGCCGCTCGTCAACTCGCCGCGACGCCCGTAGAAGGCACATGGATACCGTTCTTCAAACCGTGAGCGTCGCCGCAAGTGTTATTGCACTGGCGATATACGAGATCTACCTGAGCTTTGAGTCGCGGCGGCAGCCCCATCGCGTTGCGCGCTCGGTCCACGGCGAGATGCGCGCGCGTTGGGTACGCGCACTGGAAACACATCCCGGGTCGGAAATCCTCGCGGTGCAGACGCTGCGCAATTCGCTTATGTCCGCCACCATTCTCGGATCCACCGCGGCGCTCGCGCTCCTGGGCAGCTTTTCCGTGGGCCTTCCGTTGCTCGCGCATGGAGTAGCCATCAACGTTGGTGATGCACGCAGCGCGTTGCTGTTGCTGCTGATGGTGTCTTTGTTCGGCAGCTTTCTTACAGCGGCACTGTCGATGCGGCTGTTCAATCATGCGGGATTTATGCTCTCGTTTCCGGTCGGGTCACCAGAGCGCGCGGGGCTGAGCGGCGTTGCGGCGGATTATCTGCGCCGTGCGGGACATCATTATTCCCGCAGCCTGCATCTCCTGTTGCTGGTGGGACCACTCCTGATCGGCATCGTGGCGCCGCTGGTGATGCCGTTCGCGACCGTCGCGTGGTTGATCGCACTCAGAGCCTACGACCGGGCGCCGGCGATGCCACAGGTGCCTGACTAAGCGCTTGCCGCCAGCCTGAGAGAGTGCTGAGCGGAGGAGCAAGAGGCGCTCGCCCCTCGGCGCCGGTACGCTATTTGGACCGCGCACCCTCGATGCGTGACATCTTCTGCACGGGCAATGCACCACTGCCAAGCAGATGACCGTTCACCACGATGCCATATAACGAGTCGGGGGCATCGTGAAACTTCTTACGCGTTTCGGCAACAGAGCCCGTGTAGCGCGGATCCTGCGGCCGCTCGTGCGCGTTCATGAAGAATGCGACGTCCCAAGCCTGCTGATCGGTGAGTGTCCCGCCAAGTCCAAGTGGCATGTTGGCTTTGATGAAACCTGCGGCATTGTTGATCTGATGCATGCCGGCACCCCAGTTGAAAGACCGCGCGCCCCACAACGGGGGAAACACCTGCGCCGTCCCGGCTTTCTGGCCTTCTCCATTCGCACCGTGGCACAGCGTACAGCGCTCGGTATAAACCGCTTGTCCGCGAGCGTAATCAGGCTGCTGCGCCGCAGGCGAGAGTCTCGGGTAGCCTCCACCTTGAAGCTTGGTGTTGACGGGCGCACCGGTCGCCATCCAGTACGAGTACACCTCGAGCGCGACCAAGGGCTCGCTCCCAAGCGGTGGCGCCTTGCCGTTCATGCTGTATTGGAAGCAGCCACGCAGGCGTTCAGCGAAAGTGTCGACCTCTTTCGTCTTGGCGCGGTATTGCGGATACGCTACATAGGCCGACCATAGCGGCGCCGAGTCGCGCAGCCGGCCCGCATCCAGGTGGCAGTTGCTGCATCGCAGATCATTGCCGACGTACTGCCCAGCGTGCTTCTTGGTGTCGGTGAAGATGGCTCGCCCCAGTCGCACCAGCTTCCCGAACTCGTTGTCAGGAATGGAGCTATCCAGCGGCGGCTCGAAGCGCACAGCTGCTGGCTTGCCCGAAGGGTTCGCCGGTCCCACTGGTGCAGGTAAGACGGCCGTCGACGGAGCCTTCGGTGGACTGTCCGCGGCCAGCGTGTTCGCGGTCGCAAAGCAAAGCGTCAAGCCCCCCAACACACAAATCGAGATCCTCTCGTGCGCGCGTGTCATCGCTTTTCCTTCGAGGTGGCATCGGTGCGCTTCATGCCGCCGAAATATTGCGCAACGGCGTCAACTTCTGCCGGTGAAAGCTTGGTCGCGACGGCCTGCATGAGATTCAACGGCCCGGGAGGACGGGTGCCCTGCTGCCACGCACGTAGTTGCTCCGCAATGTACGACGCAGACTGCCCGACCAGGGGCGGAAATGCGTCCCCCACGCCCACACCGTCGGGCCCGTGGCACTGCACACACGCCGGCAGCAGTCCGTTCGCCCAGCGGCCTTCCTGCGCCAGAACAGCGCCCGCGCTCGGCGCATCCGACGCGCGCGTAAACGGGCCCGGGTAAGGTAGACCCGCATAGTAGTTCGCAGCGGCCGTTCGCTCGGCGGGTTGCAGTGCTTTCGCAATGGGGACCATGACCGGACTCTGTCGCTGCCCGCTTGCGAACGCCTCGAGCTGCCGTTCGATATAGCCCTTTCCCAATTCGGCGAGCCGAGGAAAGCCCGCCGCTGCATTACCTTCACCACGTGGCCCGTGGCAGGTTGCACACGCCACGGCGCCGTTGGCATTGCCTTGGGCGGCGAGCATTGCACCTGCTTCGGTGGCACCGGCTGGCGTGCACGTCGCGGCATACCAGACCCACGCAGCACTAGCTAAAACTGGTCGCACCGTGGGACTTTTGAACACGCTTCGGGGGAGAAAATTAACGCCATTCGCGCAACCGCGAGCAGCATTGACCAAATGAACGAAGATCGTCACCAAAGAATTTAGACGCACGGAGCGCAGAACTTGAAAAGAGTCTTTGCCACAATACGAGCTGCTTTTCATACCCGCCACTCTTCCATTCTCAAGGGACCCGGGCGATCAACTGGTGGTGGGCGTTGACCCCGATTTCGCCGCGCGATTCGCCATGCGTTGCGCTGTCGCTGTGATACACCAGCAACACTGCATTGGCATGGGTGAGCGTTTGCGGAGCTTTCATCTTGACTGATGCAGTGCCGTTTGCCTTGGCCACGAATGAGTTCGTCCTTCCACGCCCATCGAGTGGCGTGAAGCCAATCGGCTGCTGGTCGAAATGATTTTCGAAGAGGCTGTACGTCCCATTCGGACGAAGCTTCTGCAACCGGACGGTGACCGTCCGCCGGTCAGCTCCGATGGCAACCGTTCCTCGGGCTCCCAGCCACTCGCCGAGATTGAAGCCCAAGGGCTTGCCTTGTGCCGTGAAGAGCTCCGTCTCGGGCCGCTCTGCGACCAGTGCCGGGCGAAGGTTGGCATCGTGAGAGATGTTCTGCGGCCCAACTCCGGGAGGGAGTTTTTCTTCGCGCACGAACACCTGTGGGTCGATTGGTTTTTCTTGCTTGGTCTCACTGGAAAAGAACGCGGCGTGCGTCTCCATCGTGAGATCGAGCCCGCGCTCGGCAGCAACGGCATTGGCGCTACCAAGACAAACGACCGACAGCAGTAACGCTGCAAGCACCGGGTTGGATCTCGCAATTACATTCATGGGCGTTGACTTTCACTGGGTTGAGGGGCCCGCGTTCCAAGTGAGGCACACTGGATCATGCGGGTTGCAGCGGGACGTAGACCTCAGTGAAGGCTCGTTGGAGCAGGGTCTTGTCTGCACTGCCGGAGATACACTGGCACAGACAAGATCCTCGGGGCGAAGTTCGCCCAGACTGCAGTCCACGGGTCATCGACAGGTTAGCCACCCGGAACTTCAGCACGCAGCGTTGGAAATCCAATCCAATCTGCGGCCCCGCAATCTCGCCCAGGGCATCATTACCGAACAACAAAATAAGATCCGCCTGATGCAGGCGTGGCTTCAGCGCCACGGCGGATCAAAAAATGCCCGCAAGGTGACGTAGCCCGCGTGTCGGCTGCTCGCGGGCCTCGGCGTATGGCTCGCGGCAAGTTTCGTCCTTGAAATGACCCGCGCGACGGGAGTGGCCTGTTTCATTCCGCAGACATCGATGGAATCGATCACTGGTGCCACCGTGTCTCTGACGAAGTTCCAGGGCCGACCGCTGGTCGTCAATCGGTGGGCCACTTAGTGCCCACCGTGACGACGCGAGATGCCCGTGCTCGCGGCAGCGCAAAAGCGCCAGTCGGCTGTCGAAATCCTGCTCGTCAACCAGGGAAGAACCCGCGGCGGTGGTCCAGCATTACCTCAGGGACCAACAAATGGAACTCGACAACGTCGTAACGTCATTACCGCGTATAGGGCAGATGCGCCTACTCGCCTCATCATGTCCCGTCCGGCGAATGGATCAGGTCCTAGACAACCGCAGACGTACCCGGTGGCGCTGGCGGCGACGGTAGGCGCGAACTTGGCTGCGCTGCGACGTCTGCCATGTAGCTTGCGCATCCTAGTAAATCCAACGGCAGCAGTTTGCGCACTCGCTGCGCATAACCTGCGTACTAGGGAAAGTGCGCGCGCAGCAACCGTTCCTCGAAGGCGCTCTTGCGATCAAAAAAAAACAGAACGATGACGCTGAACAGAAGCCCAGGCAGGCTGAGCCATGAGAGCGCCCATCCGAAGCTTGCGATAACGAGGCCGCCATAAATCGGATGGCGCACCCATGCATAGATGCCCGATTGCAGCAGGTGCGCATTTGCGAGCGGCCGCGGGAAGGGCGTAAGGGCGCTGCGAAGCGCCACGAGCCCCGCGATCGCCAGCAGGAGCCCTAGCGCAGTCAGGGCGGCGCCGGAGAGCTGGATGGTGTTCGTCCTGTCGAAAGACGCGGCGCCCCAGATGAGCGGCGCCACCGACGCAAGGAGCATGACCGGTATCTGGGCGAACACCCACCACCCGCCGCGCGCGGTGAATTCACTGTTCGCAGCGTTCATTCCTCTGTCAACCGGTAATCAGCACGCAATACCAGTCCCGCGGTTGCTCGTTCGTACACCGGCACGTTCCCGCGTATCCGTTCCACGTTAGCTGAATGTCAGCAGCGTGAAGTTTTGGCACCAACAACAATAAACGTACGTCAGTCACTGGACTTCGGGACTTCGCTCGATACCGGCGCCCGCTCGAGTCGCCGGTGGAGGCAGTGGACGCGTGCCTTCGAGGATTGGTGCGGTGCGGTCGGGCAGCATGCGATACGTGGGCGCGCGGATTTCTGATCATGATCTTGAGCGGCCGAAATGGGTGTATGGCAGTTGGCGGGCCACGAGCACTTGGAGTCTGATCTGCGCTTCACGTCGAGCAACCAGACCCCAGACGACGGACGCGCGAAATCACTCCTATGAAGAAATGAACGCGCTCGCCCCATTTGGCTTATTCGCTGTGACGGCAATGTTGGTCTTCTACGCTCTGGGGGGTACCTCATCCTCTAGACCAACATGGCGAACCGAGGATCGCCCAGATCACCGCTTACTATGTCGGCGTAGTTCGCTATCCTTCTCGAGCGCAGCTCTATCCGACGGCACGCCACGGTCGCGATTTACTGCTTCGGCGGGGCATCGACCGGAGCTGCCGGCAAGGGTGAGGACCAGCGCACGATCTTGCCGTCCGTGAACTTTATCGTATAGCTCGTCGTGCGGTGATCTACCCCTTGAGCGCGGAAGGCGTCGCTGCGAATCTCCGCGCGACCCGTCACCGTGTCGCCCGACCCTTCCACAGATATCAGGGTCGCCTGAAAATGCTCTGCGACGTTCTTTTCGAAAGAACGCCTCACCGCGGTCACCCCCACGCAGGGGGGCTGACACGATCCATCTTCGCGCACTGCGTCGGACGCGAAGAACTGCATCAATCCATCCAGATCGCCGCGGTTGCGAGCTTCAATGGCCTGACGAAAGATCGAAATCGGGTCAGACTGCGCAAACGCGGTGGCGGAACTGCAGATCACGGCAAACAGCACTACCAGACAAGCGCCAACACGGTTGCACATTTGGGTCTCCCTGAAGTTGCGGCGTGCGCTCACGCAAAGCGAGGTTACGCTGTGGGTACCGTCCAAGCAAGAGGAGAGTCCGCCTAGCGCGCAGCAACTGCATAGTTTACAACTTCGCGTTTATGACCGTTTGAGGAAGAAACGGCGAGGACCCTGCACAACACGCCGCGGCGGATGAGGTCCTATGCCTCGCTTCTCGAAGAACGATTTCGCGCAACTCGTAGCCGCTTGGTAATCGATACGGCCGAATGGGTGGCGACCATTTGGGCGGACCGGGCCATAAGCGGCTGTTCGCGTCAGCTTTCCGCTCACGCCTAATATGCTGCGCTTGACAGCCGAGCATGAAGCTTACGACGGTTCCACCGTGAATCAGAGAGAGCGAAGGTGACGGCGGCGCAGCAGGGCACCCGCAGTCCGTCGTCGCGCTGCAAAGTTTCGCACAATGGACGTTGTTCCGGATATTGAGGTTTGGACTCAGTCGCAGGGCAAAGTCGATGCTTTCGTCCATTGCGTTTTGCACGGGTGGTTCCCCACGGCGGACGGCCGAGGCTCTGCGGAAGCACAAGCCGGACATCCAAGTGTGGCCGTCAAGCCCGCAGAGTCCCTAGTTCTTCGCGCGGTTCGTCGGGCGCCAACAGGATCGAAGGGATCGGTATGGGGTACGTCATTCCACTTTGGAACGCCGGCATCGTCGATAAGATCGCTGTTGTGTCGGGGGCGGAGGCGATGCATATGATCCGTTTCGCACGCCGCCGCGAATAGCGCCTCGCCGTGCGTTCGACACTGTCATGAGTTGCAAGCGTCGCCGGAAGCAGGTGACGTTCCCCGAACGTCACTGACCACCCGCACTCACTCGCCAGATCGTGTTGCCCGCATCGTCAGCAATGATGAGCGCGCCCCCGCGATCGACCGCGACACCGACGGGACGCCCGCGGGCCTTGTCGCCGTTGCGAAAACCGGTGACGAACTCCACCGGCTGCCCCACGGGGCGGCCATTCTCGAAGCGGATGAACACGACTGCGTAGCCGTTCGGGTCGGGCCGGTTCCAGCTTCCGTGCTCGCCGATGAAGGCGCCGCCGCGAAACTGCTCCGGGAACGACGATCCCGTATAGAAGGTGAGCCCGAGCGGGGCCACGTGCGAGCTCAGTCCATAATCGGGAGCGATCGCCGCCTTCACCAACTCGGGCTCCTGCGGTCGCACGCGCTCGTCGACGTGCTGACCCCAGTAGCTGTAGGGCCAGCCGTAGAACGCGCCGCGCTTCACCGAGGTCAGGTAGTCCGGAACGAGATTTGGACCGAGCTCGTCGCGCTCGTTCACCACCGCCCAAAGGCTGTCGCTGCCCGGGTAGAACGTGAGTCCGTTCGGATTGCGAAGGCCGCTCGCGAACACGCGATGCGCGCCCGTGGCGATGTCGACTTCCAGGATCGCGGCACGGTCGGTCTCGGCCTCGATGCCGCGTTCCATCACGTTGCTGTTGGAACCCACGCCGACGTAGAGCTTCGAGCCGTCGGGACTCGCCGTCAGGCTCTTGGTCCAATGGTGGTTGATCGGTCCGGCAGGAAGATCGACGAGCTTCGTTGCCGGACCGCCGACCGCAGCCTGTCCGACCGTGAATGGAAAGCGCAGGATCGCGTCGGTATCTGCGACGTAGAGCGCATCGCCGACCAACGCCACGCCGAACGGCGAGTTGAGCTTGTCGATCAGCACGGTGGGTGCCTGCCTGCCGCCACTGTCGGCAGCGCGCAGCAGGAGAATACGATTGGACGGCGGCGCATTGCCTCCGCCGCCGTGCGCCTTGGACT
>JALYXY010000154.1 GCA_030946875.1 Pseudomonadota bacterium
CGGCAGGCCTCTATGGCGGGGGCGAGGATGGGGGACGGGTGAAAGTCGTCTTCCCGATCGGTTGTGCAGTGCGCCCGACCGAACCCGGCTGTGGGCCAACGCACGGCGCGTCCTCAGCAAACGCCCGCGCGACCACGGCAAAGTTACTCCATCTTGAGACCGGTGGCCTTCACCACTTTGCCCGTGGTTTCGATTTCGGCCTGCACGAGCCGCCGGAATTCTTCGGGTGTATTGGTCACGACCTCCGCCCCCTGCTTGGCAAAGAGCTCCCGCAGCTCGGGCAGGGCGAGCGTTTTCAGGAGCGCGGCACGCAGCTTGGCGACAATCGGCTGCGGCGTCGCCTTGGGAACGATGATGCCGTTCCAGCCGCTGTAGCTGTAACCGGGAATCGTGTCCGAGACGGGCGGCAGGTCGGGCAGCAACGGCGTACGTTGCGCAAGGCTCTGCGCGATCGCGCGGACCTTGCCGCTCTTCGCCTGGCCCACGACGGAGGATGCAGGCGTGATCGTCCATTGCGCTTCGCCGGACATGATGGCGAGCACCGACGCCCCGCCACCCTTGTACGGCACGTGGACGGCCGGAAACCCGCCCATCATCGTCAGCATGACCCCGGCCAGGTGGCTCTGCGACCCGGGCCCGGCGGACGCCATGAACACATCGCCCTGCTTCGACTTGGAATAGTCGATCAGCTCCTGCAGCGTTCTGACGGGGAGCGCGGGATTCACCACGAGCATGTTAGGAACCACCGCGTACGTCGACACGTACTGGAAGTCGTTCAGCGGGTCGTAGGGCAAGCGCGCGTGCAGGTTGGCGGCAATCGAGGTTGCGGCGGAGGTCGCCACCACGATCGTGTAGCCGTCGGACGGCGCGTTCTTGGCCGTCTCCATGCCTACGAGGCCGCCGGCACCGGCATGGTTCTCGACCACGATCTGCTGCCCGAGGGTGTCTCCGAGCTTCGCGGCGAGGATCCGTCCGAGAACGTCGCTCGAGCTACCTGGAGCGTTGGGCAGGATCATCTTGATCGGACGCTTCGGATAATCGTCGCCTTCACCGGCTCCCACCGCGGTCACCGCCATTGCGAGAAGGAGTCCGAGCACGGTCCTCCTTCCCCATGCAAACTGCCTGCTCATCGTGGGTCCTTCAGTCATAAGTGTTGACCTGCGGGTTGTGAGTCATCATTGGGGCGGGCGCACTCCATCCAGTTCGATCAGCCGAATGGCTTCGGTGCCCGCTCGCGTCGATTCCACGCACATGATGCTTTCAGCGCGATCGGCATCGCGTTCTTTGATGGCGGCGAGCAATGCCCGGAGCGCGCTGATGCTCTCGCGCGAGCGCCGGGCCGAGCGGCTTGCATGGCTCAATCCCAGTGCGCGCCATCGCCAGATTCGGGCATGCAGCATGGCGAGCATCGAGGAAAGCGTCTCGCTGCCGGCGCCGTCGAAAAGTCGCTGGTAGAACTCGTTCTTGGCTTGGAGGATGGGGTCGGGTTCGCCGATGCGATACGCCTCCGCGGTGGCGCGCAGCGCTTGGGCAAGCGCCTTCACATCGTCCGGGCAGGCGTTGGTCACGAAGAGCCGAGCGGCCAGGCCCTCCAGCACTGCGCGAATCGCGTAAAGATCCCGCGCCTCGGCGACCGTGAGCGCGCGCACCACCATGCCCTTGCGCGCGTCCGTGGCGATGAGACCCTCGGACTCGAGCTGGCGCAGCGCTTCACGCACGACCGTGCGGGAGACACCAAGCATTGCAATCAGCTCCCGCTCGATGAGCCGCGTGCCGGGTGCGAGCCGGCCCGAAATGACGGCGCGGCGAAGCTCGTCGAGCACGCGTTCGCGAAGGGGCGCCAGCGAGCGTCGTATCGTGGCGAGCGACGGTGCCGGCGGCGGGGGGGTACTGCGTTCCCTGGTATCGACCGGGGGCGCGGACGGGACCACACGTTTGCGACGTGACAGGGGCGCTGTGCCCGGGGCGACACTCATGGGCTCGGCTGCTGCGTTGACCGGATCGTCATACGATCATATGATACGACGATCCGCGCGTTGAGCGCCACTGGTGCCGAACGCGCATCAATCGCACCAGCCACAATCCTTCGGAGTAAATCGAATGACCGCTGTCCCGGTGAAGCTCGGAATCGTCGGTCTCGGCCGGTGGGCCAAGGTGTTGACCCGCGCCGCCAAAACGTCCGACAAGCTCTCGATCGTGGCGGGCTACAGCCGTTCCGCGGACAAGCGTCGTGCGTTCGCAGAGGAGATGGGCGTACCCAGCGTGCCGGACCTCGCGACCATGCTCGCCGATCCCACCATCGCGGGCGTGATCCTGACGGTACCCAACGAGCAGCACCTGCCCCTCGCGCTCGAGGTCGCCCGTGCCGGCAAGCACGTGTACACCGAGAAGCCCATCGCACACACGCTCGAGGACGGTTTGAGGCTCGCTGCTCTGTCGCAGCAGTACGGGATCACGGTCACGGTCGGGCACAGTGCGCGGCTGATGGCCGGCATTCGCATGATCAAGGAAATGAGCGACCGCGGTGATCTGGGACGCGTCGCCTTCATCGAGGCAAACTTCTCGAACGAGCGCGCGCTCGAGCTGACTCCGCAGACGTGGCGCTGGTACAAGGACCGTGCGCCCGGCGGTCCGCTGTCACAGCTTGCGATCCATCACTTCGACGTGTTGCATTACCTGGGCGGCGAGATCGCCGAAGTGTCGTCGATCGCTTCCAAGCTCTCGCCTGTGGGTGCCGAAGTCGACGACCAGTCGATGACGCTCCTCAGGTTCACCGACGGCAAGGTGGGGTATGTGGGCTCCTGCTGGACCTCACCCGGGGTCTTCGCGGTGCGCGTGTTCGGCTCGAAGGCACTGGTCCATTACGAGATCGACTTCGGCACCTGGGACACTCCGCACCTGCTGCACAAGAGCTCGACGCTGTATGTGCAGAGGGGCAAGAACGGCTACGCACGTCGCGAGGAGATCGCGCTTCCCGAAAGCGACATGTTCCGGGCAGAGCTTGAAATGTTCGCCGGGAGCTGCGCGAGTGCACGCGAGAACGAGCTGACGGCCTACAACGGCAATGTTGCGGTCGCAGTCGTCAACGCGGCACTGCGCTCCATCGAGCGCAACGGCCAGGCCGTGCGCGTCGCCGACGTGATGCAGGACACGTTGGCCAAGGTCAATGGCGACCTGGTGCCGGCATGATCGATCCAAGGCCGCCCGCCAGTCGCTACTTCTGGGAGCTCACGCAGCCCGAGATCGCTGCGCAGTTCAAGCGCCATCCACTGGTCATACTGCCCGCAGGCAGCGTCGAGCAGCACGGCCCGCACCTGCCCACCGGCACGGACATCTTTGCATCGAACGTGATCGGGCACGCGGTGGCCGAGCGCATGGACGGCCTCGTGCTGCCCGGCGGGCCGCTCGGCGTCACGCCGATGCACATGCCGTTCGAAGGCACGATCACGCTCACGCCCGAAACGTACCAGCGCGTCGTCATCGAGACCTGCGGCTCGACCGCCCGACACGGCGCGAAATATCTCCTCATTCTCAACTGGCACGAAGGCAACATCCCTTCGCTCGCGATCGCGTCGGAAGCCCTCCATCGCGAGCACGGCATGACCGTGCTGACGGTGCAGGCGTGCTATGTCGCCGCCGAGCTTTATGGGAACGAGTGTGGCGGCCTGACGCATGGTGGCGAGATCGAGGCGCTCGCCGTGCTGGCGCATCGGTCGGACCTCGTTCATCTGGACCGTATCGATGGCTCGTCCGATGCATCGCACGGACGCAAGTGGGACAAGCTGCGGCGCACGCGCAGCTATCAGCCGGTGCTCCGCGACATCCGCACCATCTGCCCGACAGGCTGGTACGGAGCTCCCCAGCATGCGACGGTGGAGAAGGGATTGCGAATGTTGAATGACGTGGCCGACGCTATCGCCGCCGAATGCACGGATCTTTTCAGGCTGCTCGACGAGGCGCAGGGCGGCACTGCGGAGGTCATGCACCTGCGCGAAGTGGCTTCGCGATGACGCAGGTGTTTCGTCTCGAGGACGCAACGTGTCTGGCGCTTCCCGGGCGGACTTCCTTCGAGATCGTCTCCGCAGCGCACGGCGGTGCGCGAATGACCTTGCGGCGGGTGGAGATCCCCCCGAGCCGAGGGGATGCACCCGCGCGGTCGCTCCATCGCCACCTGCATTTCGACGAATGCATTCACGTCGTGTCCGGTCGTGGCATCACCTCCAGCCAAGGCAAGGATGTGGAGGTCGGGCCCGGCGACACCATCGTCGTGCCCGCCGCAGAGGCGCACGCCACGCGCAACATCGGCGATGAGCCGCTCGTGCTGCTCTGCTTCTTTCCCGTAGGGGACGTTCGCAGCGGCACCGAGGAAGCAAGCGCCGAGACCGGTGACCGTTCCACGCCCGACCCGGCCTCGCGGTGAGCTTCGACGTTCTCTGCCTCCGTCCGCAGGCGGACTTCACACGGGCGGGCGTGGTTCCCGACCCTACTCTTTCAATTGCCTATCGCGCGCCGGACGCGGAGGACGTGCCCACGCTCCTGCGCAGCGTGCGCGCCCTCGTCATTCCTGCAGTAGGGCCGAGGCTCGCTGCATCGCTTTTCGATAGCACGAAACTCGAGCTGGTGCAGGTCACGGGCGCCGGGCTCGATCGACTTGACCGTGACCGGCTGCAGAGCCGCGGCATCGCGGTGGCCAACGTACCGGGCGGCAGCAACCGTGCCGTTGCGGAGTATGTCGTCACGATGGCTTCGAGCCTCCTGCGTCGATTCGGCTCGGCCGACGCCGAGCTCCGTGCCGGCCGGTACTCCGAGTGCCGCGCGCGTTTGCTGTCGGACAACGTGGGCGGTCTCGAAGGACTGCAGGTGGGCGTTGTCGGGCTCGGCACCATCGGCCGCGCCGTGGCGCAGGGTCTTGCGACGGCAGGTTGCCGGATCGTGTACCACGACCCTGCGCTGTCGACGCATAACGATGACCTGAATGCGCAACGCATGTCCCTCGATGATCTGCTGCGCTCGTGCGATGTCGTCACCTTGCACGTGCCGCTGGTCGACGCAACAAGGCACCTCATCGATGCGCGGGCACTGTCGCTGATGAAACCGGGCGCCGTGCTCATCAACGCAGCGCGCGGCGACGTCGTCGACGAGATGGCATTGGCGGCGAGCCTTGCGGACGGCAGCCTCGCAGGAGCAGCGGTGGACGTCTTCTCGACGGAGCCACCGGACGCCTCGAACCCATTGCTCTCACTCACGGGAGAAGGTGCGCGGCGTTTGATCCTCACACCGCATATCGCCGGTGTGACGCGACAATCATCGGCGTTTCTGTTTCGGGAGGCCTGGCAGAACGTAGCGCGCGTCCTCATCGAAAAGCTGCCACCGCGCCATCGAGTGTATTGACGCTCGCCCACGGCCCGCGGCTCAAGCGGCAAGTCGCTCGCAGCGCCGATAGCCGAGCGCCTCCGCTATGTGCGGTGCACGCACGCCTTCGCTGCCCTCGAGATCCGCGATCGTGCGCCCGAGCTTGAGAATGCGGTGATAGGCCCTCGCCGAAAGTGAGAACCGACTCATCGCACGTCCCAGGAGTGCTGCGCCGTCTGCATCCGGAATGCACACGCGCTGCACGTCGCGCGCGGCGAGTCGCGCGTTGGGCACCTGTTGCCTCCGCCGCTGCAGCTCGAAAGCCGCGGTGACACGCTCACGCACAGCTCCCGACTGCAGCGCCTCCGTGCCCGGCGTGGGCTCGCTCGTGAGCATGCTCGCTTCCACCGCCGGGACCTCGATGGCGACATCGATGCGATCGAGCAGCGGGCCGGAGACCCTCGACTGATACCGCAGCACCTGGTCTGGCGTGCAGCGGCAGCGGCCGCTCGGGTGACCGCGCCAGCCGCAGGGGCACGGGTTCATTGCGGCCACCAGCTGGAACTGTGCCGGAAAGACACATTGCCGCGCCGCGCGCGAGATGTGGATGACGCCGCTCTCCATGGGCTCGCGCAGTGCCTCGAGCACTCTTCGGTCCCATTCGGGCAGTTCGTCGAGGAACAGCACGCCGAGATGCGCGAGAGAGATCTCGCCGGGACGCGGATCCCCGCCGCCGCCGACCAGCGCGACACCGCTGGCCGTGTGGTGAGGCGCGCGAAAGGGACGCTCGGCCCAGGATGACGCCAAAAATCGGCCCGCGAGGGAAGCGATGGCCGCAGCCTCGAGTGACTCCTGCTCATCGAGGGGCGGCAGGATGCCTGGCAAACGTTGGGCGAGCATCGATTTGCCGGTACCGGGAGGTCCCACCATCAGCATGCTATGCGCACCAGCGGCTGCAATCATCAACGCGCGTTTGGCGTGAGCCTGACCCCGAACATCAGCGAGGTCCAACGCCGAGCCCGCCCGCGCACTCGCAATGTCGGGCATCTCCGCGCGGGACAACAGCGCTTCTCCTCGCAGATGCGCGCACACACCGAGGAGGTCGCTGGCGCCGTACACGCGTGCATTGCGCACCAGAGCGGCTTCGGTCGCGCTCGCTTCCGGAAGAATGAATGCGTGGCCATCACGCTGCGCCGCGATGGCCATCGGCAGACCGCCGCGTACAGGCCGCAACGCTCCTGTCAGCGCGAGCTCGCCTGCGAACTCGTAGCCGCCGAGCGCAGCACCGGGCAGCTGGGACATGGCCGCGATGATGCCTAGCGCAATCGGCAGATCGAACCGCCCTGACTCCTTCGGGAGATCGGCCGGTGCGAGATTGACGGTGATCTTGCTGCGGGGAAACTCGAGCTGCGCGTTGGCGAGCGCCGCACGTACGCGGTCGCGCGACTCCTTGACCTCGGTCTCCGGGAGCCCGACGAGGTTGAAGGCCGGCAACCCTCCCGACAGGTGAACCTCCACGCACACGAGCGGGCAATGAACCCCCGCAAGAGCACGCGAGTGCACGACGGCGAGCGCCACGGCGCAATCGCTCGCCGGCAGAAGGAGGTCAGGCGATCAGGTGCGCATGCTCAGCGCGGCTTCAGGGGATCGAGGTCGGGAGGCCCGCCGACGCCTCCAGGACCGCCCAATCCTCCCATCGGCCCGCCCTCCATGCCATGCGGCATACCGGCAACGCTCGACGAAGCAGCGGTCGAGCCGCCGACGGTGCTCCCGAGATCGCCTCCCGCGGCCCTCGCCCCGGTCGAGCTCGAGAGATCCTGGGCGCCGAGCACGGAATCGCGCAGTGTCGCATCTGCGCCAGTGCCCGGAGCAGTGGACGGCGCGGCATGCGTTGAGCTTCGCGCCTCGAGCTCCAGCACGCGGCGCTCGAGCGCTTCAAGCTTTTCGCGGGTGCGCAGCAGCACCTGCGACTGCACGTCGAATTCGGCCCGCGGCACCACGTCCAGACGAGAGAGCCCGCTGGACAGCAAGCCCTTGATGTTCTTTTCAATGTCCTTTGCGGGGCTGTTTTCGAACGCCTGTCCGATTCGGGCGGCGAGCTCATCCAAGGGTCGGCTGTTCAGCATGTCGCACTCCAGTTGATCACGTTGGCCGGAAAGACGTTTCCGATCCCAATCGACGTTACGGACTGTAGCAAAGTTCATTCAGGTCATGAATCGGCCACTCGGCCGAGCGCAGCGGTGCTCCATGATCGTGCAGAACCAGGGGACGTGCGCACCGAAAGCGGGCGCCCGGAGGATGCCTGGGGGCCGCGCGCTACTCCATCGAACCCAAGTCAATGAGATGTAAGGCATTACTTCAGTGGCATATCAAATGCTCAAGCTGCCCTGCACACCAAAACCAAAGGAACCTTCATGCCCTTCACCTCGTTGCGAACTCTGCTCGCTATCACCGCCGCGGCAGCGTTCGTCTCCGGTACCGCGTCAGCGCAGGCACCCACCCCGGGCACCGCCCCCGGGACCACTCCGCCTGCCGCAACCATTCCCGCACCGGACCCTGAATTCACTTTCACCGGAAACGTCGGCCTGTACAGCCAATACGTCTTCCGCGGTGTTTCGCAAACGAACGAGAAGCCGGCGCTCCAGGGTGGCTTCGATCTCGCGCACAAGAGCGGCCTGTACGTGGGTACCTGGGCCTCGAACATCAGCTGGCTTTCGGATGCGGCGCCCAACGTGTCCGCAAGCCTCGAATGGGACATGTACGGAGGCTACAAGGGAGCCCTTGCGGGCGACTTCGGCTACGACGTGGGCCTTCTGTATTACTACTATCCCGGGAGCTATCCCAGCCGCAACTACACCAGACCGGACACGCTCGAGGGCTACGCCGGCCTCACCTGGAAGTTTCTCTCGCTCAAGTACAGCTACGTGCTCGGCAACAAGACGTTCGGCTTCGCTGACTCGCGCGGCAGCGACTATGTCGACCTGACCGCGAACTACGACATCATCGAAAGGGTGAGCGACACCATCGGCAAGGTGACCCTCACCGGCCACGTCGGCCACCAGCGCTTCAAGCACTCCGGCGATTTCAACTACACCGACTGGAAGCTCGGCGCCTCCACCGAGTTCTATGGCGTCACCGCCGGACTGTTCGCGACCGGCACCAATGCGAAGGACGAGCTGTACACCAACCCGTTCGGCAGAAAGATCGCCGGGACGCAGGTCGTCGCGTTTGTGCAGAAGACGTTCTGATCCACTCGACGCGAACCCAAGAGGACACCATGAAACTAGTCACCGCCATCATCAAGCCGTTCAAGCTGGACGAGGTGCGCGAGGCACTGTCCGCGATCGGCGTGCAGGGCATCACGGTCACCGAGGTGAAGGGTTTCGGCCGCCAGAAGGGGCACACGGAGCTCTATCGCGGCGCCGAGTACGTCGTCGACTTCCTGCCCAAGGTGAAGGTCGAGGCTGCCATTCGCGACGACCTTCTCGAGCGCGCCATCGAGACCATCGAGCAGGCGGCGAACACCGGCAAGATCGGCGACGGAAAGATCTTCGTCTTCGATCTGGAGCAGGTCGTGCGCATCCGCACCGGCGAAGTCGGCGCAGAAGCGCTGTAAGGGAGAACACGAATGAAGCGCATTGCACTCATCACTTTCGCCCTCGCGTGCACCTTTGCGAGCCTCGCGAGCGCCACGGGCAATGAGCCCATGCGGCTCGCTCAAGCCACGACCTCCGCACCCGCCGCGGCTCCCATCCCCAGCGCGGTCACTGCGCCCGCAGGCACTCCCGCTGCTGCCGCTCCGGCAGCTG
Source organism: Pseudomonadota bacterium (assembly GCA_030946875.1). Taxonomy (GTDB): domain Bacteria; phylum Pseudomonadota; class Gammaproteobacteria; order Burkholderiales; family Casimicrobiaceae; genus CAIWHR01. The sequence goes on from JALYXY010000154.1 coordinate 9,162, forward strand.
TCGCAGCAGCTACGGGCGCGAGCGCAACTCCACCGACGCCAACACCCAACAAGGGCGACAACGCCTGGATGATCGTCGCCACGTTGCTCGTGATCATGATGTCGATTCCCGGTCTCGCGCTGTTTTACGGCGGCCTCGTTCGATCGAAAAACATGCTGTCGGTGCTGATGCAGGTGTTCGTGGTTTTTTCGCTCATCGTGGTGTTGTGGACGGTGTACGGCTACAGCATCGCGTTCACCGAGGGCAATGCGTTCTTCGGTGGCACCGACCGTGTGCTTCTCAAGGGCATCTTCAGCCTGAAGGATGGTGTCGGCGCATTCGCGACGGCCGCCACCTTCACCAAAGGTGTCGTGATCCCGGAGTATCTGTACGTCGCTTTCCAGGCGACATTCGCGGCGATCACGGTCGGTCTCGTCGTGGGTGCGTTCGCAGAGCGCGTCAAGTTCTCCGCCGTGCTGCTGTTCGCCGTGCTGTGGTTCACGTTCGCTTATTTGCCGATCGCGCATATGGTGTGGTTCTGGCCGGGACCCGATGCATTCACGGACGCGAAGGCCGCGGAGCTCGCCACCGCCAAGGGGGGCTGGCTGTGGACCAAAGGCGTGCTCGATTTCGCGGGCGGCACGGTGGTGCACA
>JALYXY010000131.1 GCA_030946875.1 Pseudomonadota bacterium
GTCCAGCATGTCGTGACGGGCGTCCAGCGGCACGAGGGCGCCGCCGGCGCCCTCGACGATCACCACCTCGGCGAGTTTCGCAAGGTTGCCAAATGCCACCGCCAGGTGTTCGAGATCGAGGACGACCCCCGCCTCTCGGGCCGCCACGTGCGGGGCGATCGCGGGTGTGAACGCGTATGGATTCATGAACGCCGGCGTGGCGGTGACATTGCCCGCCGCACGCAGCACCGCAACATCACTGCGGGCATCATCGGCAGCACCGCTCATGACGGGCTTCATGCCGACGGCGCGCCGTCCCTGAGTGACGAGATGGCGCAGAAGCGCGGCCGAGACCCATGTCTTTCCGACGCCCGTGTCCGTGCCCGTGACAAAGAGGCTCGCGATCATGCTCGCGGCGCGAAGCGAATGATGCCGAGGCCTTCGGTGGTACGCGTGGGCTCCGTCTTCCACGCATGTCCATACACGACTTCGAATGTCGCGGGGATCTGCCCTTCCACCCGCATGCCGTCGAGCGCGGCTAGTGCGCGCTGCCACCGCTCGCGCCCGAAGAGGCCACGACCTCGCGCATGCGTTGCATTCGTAGCGCCGAGAAGCTTGAGATCACGCAGCAGCGCTCGCGGATCACTGTACGTAAGGGTAAGCCTTTCCATATGCATCACCGGGTCGGCGAAGCGCGCCTCCACCAGCATGTCGCCGATGTCGTGCATGTCCGCGAAGCGACTCACGTGAGGAGCATCGTCGACCGAGCGAAACGCCTTGCGAACCTCCTGCAGCGTGTCGGGACCGAGCGTGGTGATCATGGCGAGTCCGCCGACCCGCAATACCCGATGCAACTCCGCGAACGCGAGAGGAAGGTCATTCACCCATTGCAGGGCAAGGTTGCTCCACACGAGATCGAATGTCCCATATGCAAAGGGCAGCCGGGTGACATCGGCGGCGACAAATGCAAGCGGACCTTGCGCTGATCTGCGCCACATCGACTGCAGACGGGCGAATGCGGAGGCGGAGGGCGCATGCCGCTCACGCGCCACCTCGAGCATCGGCACGGCGATATCCGCGGCAATCCGTCGGGACAGCGGATACCGACCGCCGAGCTCGGGGAGCGCGTCGCCCGTGCCGCAGCCCGCGTCGAGGATGGCCTCTGGCGTGATCTTCACGAGGTCGAGGCGCTGCGCCATGCGGCTGCCGACCTCGCGCTGGAGTACCGCGACACTGTCGTAGGTGCGTGCCGCGCGGCCGAACGCGCGACGCACTGCGGCGATATCGAGCTCGTCGGGTCGACCGGAGCCTCGGTCGCCGCTCATCGAAGGAACCCCGCCACGGCCGTTGTAAACTCGACTGGATGCGAGAGGAACGCCACGTGTGCGGCTCCGGCAATGCTGCGTAGCTCGCCACCAGGCAGTTCTGTCGCGAGAGCGCGACCCGCTGCCACAGGCGTGAGCGTGTCGCGATCACCCGCAATCACGAGCGTGGGTGGCGTGATCTCGTGCAGGCGGGCCCGGAGGTCGGCATGATGCAGGATATCGAGGCCTCGAGCGAGCGACTCGGGCGACGGAGCACCGCGCGTGACGAGCGTACGACGCATGGCCGGAAGGGTCGTTCGCACATCGTCGCTCCCCTGCAACTGCAACGCAAGAAAGCGCTGCAAGGTGAGCTGGTACGCCGCGCGAAGCTCATCGCCGAAGCGCAGCAACACGGCCTCGTCAATGCCATGCGGCCAATCGGGCGCGCGCACAAAGCGTGGGGTCGCGCCGGTCAGGACCAAACCTGCGACCTGCTCGCCCGTGAGGAGCGCCCACTGCATCGCCACGAGCGCACCGAGCGACCAGCCGAGAACCTGAACCGTGCGCTCTTCCCGAAAGCAATCTGCCACACGAGCGGCCACTCGCTCGAGTGTCTCGATCGGAATTTCTCGGCTGTGGCCGTGACCGGGCAGGTCGACGGCGTGCACGCGGTGAGTCGGCGCAAGCCGTGCAGGCAGCGAGCCCCACAGCCCCGAGTGCATGCCCCAGCCATGCAGCAGCACCAGCGGCGGGCCCTCGCCGACCGATTCGACGTGCAGCGACGCAGTCAAGAGGTGGCGAGATGCCCATCCGGCGTCACGGCAAGCTCCCGAGACTTCGGGCGCGCGGCGCACGTCGAGAAAGCGTGTTCTGCAGGAGCGTGGAGCTTCGCCATGGATAAACCCGCGCAGAGCTTGTTCGTAATCGCATCAGGCACCCGCCTGGATGTGTCGGAGGCCCGAAGATACGCCTGCGGGACTACGACGGGCCGCGGGTGGGACAATTGGCGCGCCGGGCCGACGTGCGTTCATCCTGTTCAGGCGGAGACATCATGTGCAACACGCAGCAGAGCGCAGTAGCACGGAAGTTGTGCCTTTCGATGCTGGCTTTCATGGCGGCTCTTTGCTGCACCCCGACCTGGGCAGAGAGCTCGACGCCTCTGCCGGAGCAGTGGGCCGCGATCGCAAGCGATGCCGCGGTGGTCGGGAAACCGTCCGAGGAGCGCGCCAGTGTCGAGGATCGGGAGCCGCGCAGGAGCTATGCCATTCCCGCCGCCGAGATCTTCGGTTTCGATTTTCTGCTGAACCAGTACGATCGCCACGAGCTCGGAAGCGACTACAACAGCAACTTGTCGTCGATCCGGCGCAACCTCCACAGCGGCTGGGTCGTCGACCACGATCCCTTCCGGATCAATCAACTCGGACATCCGTACCAGGGGTCGATGTATCACACCTTCGCGCGCTCGGCCGGCTTGAGCTACTGGGAATCGTTCGCCTATACGTTCGCGGGCAGTGCGCTGTGGGAAATTGCCGGTGAAACGACTCCGCCCTCGCGAAACGACCAGATCAACACCGGCATCGGCGGCACTTTCCTCGGAGAGGCGCTGTTCCGCATGGCGAATCTCCTGCTGGAGCAGGACGACGTGCCACCCTTCTGGCGGGAGCTCGGCGCCGCCGTGATTTCGCCTGCAACCGGCTTCAACCGGCTGGCCTTCGGCAATCGGTTCAGTCGCGTGTTCGCCAGCGGAAATCCCGCCCATTACAGCCGACTGTGGCTGGGCTTCAGCGGAACCGCGCAGGACAACGGCGGCACGGCAACCACCAAGCTCAAACGCAACGAAGCGCTGGTCGAGTATTCGCTGGAGTACGGCCTGCCCGGCAAGCCGGGTTACACGTACAAGCGTCCGTTCGACTACTTTGCATTCCAGGCCACAGCGTCGAGCGCCAACGGGTTCGAGAATGTGCTCGTGCGCGGACTGCTGCTGGGCAGGGACTACGGCCTGGGCGATCGCTATCGCGGGGTGTGGGGACTCTACGGCGGTTACGATTACATCTCGCCGCAGACGTTCCGTGTCGGAAGCACCGCGTTCTCGCTCGGCACGACGGCCGAGTGGGTCCTGTCCGATTCCCTGGTGCTGCAGGGCACCGGCCTTGTCGGCGCGGGCTACGCGGCGGTGAGCTCGAGCCGCTCCTCCATCTCGGGCAATTACCACTACGGCGTAGCACCTCAGTCGCTGCTCGCGCTGCGTCTCATCTACCGCGACCGGGCCTCGCTCGATGTCACGGGCCGCGAATACTTCGTGAGCCGGGTTGCGGCGGCCGAACGCGCCGGGCACGACAACATCACGCGTCTGGACGCCGCGCTCACATTTCGGGTTGCGGGACGACACGGCATCGCACTGAGATACCTTGGCAACCGACGCGACGCGTCATTTCCGGACCTCGGGGATGTCAAAGAGACGCGATCAACGGTCGGGATCTTCTACACCTTGCTCGGTCACGAACGATTCAGTGCCGTGCAAACGCGCTGATCGACGCAAGGGTCCAGGCATTCTGCGGCGGGCGCCGCATGAGGCGCGAGGGGCTCGCGTTCAATGCCCGGACGTGATGCTGCGCGCAAAGGTCAGGAAGCGGGCGCTCGGACCCGCGCGGCCGTACCGGTTGGCTGACCGCATTCGGGGTTTCACCAGACGACCTGCTCCAGAAACGCTCTTGTTCTGTCCTTTTGGGGATTGCCCAGCAGTTCCTCAGGGGGACCGTCCTCCACGATCAAGCCTTGATCGGTGAAATACACGTGCGAAGCGATCTCGCGCGCGAACGCCATTTCGTGCGTGACCAGAATGGACGTCATCCCCTCTTCGAAGAGCTCTCGGATCGTCACGAGCACCTCCTTGCGCGTCTCCGGGTCCAGCGCCGCGGTGACCTCGTCGAACAACATCACCGAAGGCCGCATGGCGAGTGCCCGTGCAATGGCAACGCGCTGCTGCTGCCCGCCGGAGAGCTCGCCGGGATAGCTCTTTTCCTTGCCCGTCAGGCGCACTTTTTTGAGCAAGGCATACGCGCGATCCTCGACTTCAGCTGCTGACTGCTTCAGCACCTTGACCGGCGCCATCATGACGTTCTCCAGCGCCGTCTTGTGCGGAAAGAGGTTGTATTGCTGGAACACCATGGACACGTCCTTGCGCAACGCGATCATCTCTGCATCGGTGTGCAGGCGGTGCACGGCGTGCGCGCCGACATGAATCTCACCACGGTCCACCGCGACGAGGCCATTGATACACCGCAGAAGCGTCGACTTGCCGGATCCCGAGGGGCCGATGAAGCACACAGCCTCGCCTTTCTTCACGTCCAACGAGATCCCGCGTAGCACCTCGACAGCACCGAAGGATTTATGCACGTCCTCGAGGCGCACGATCGCGGGCGCGCGAGCGGCGTCAACAGGAATGTCGGTGCCGGGGTGACTCATGGTGCCTACCTAGCCATGCCCCGCCGCACGCGGCACATCGATGACGCGCGGCGCGTGCCCGGTGGCCGTGAGAAAGCGCTCCAGCGCCTCGTGTGACAGCACCATCGTTGCCGAGTTGATCAGCGGATGCGCCTGTACGGCATCGGCGTTCCACAGGACGGCATCGATCACGAATTCCACCGCGTGCGCCGGATCATTGGCCAATGCAAGCAGGCTCACCGAGCCAGGGGTGATGCCCAACTTCGCATGCATGCGTTCGGCAGACGCGAAGCCAAGCCGCCCGGCCTCGAGCAGCGTTCCAAGCGCAGCGAGGTCCACGGCAACGTCATGCCTCACCGTCACCAGAAAATGTCGCAATCCTTTCTTGTCACGCAGGAAGAGGTTCTTGGTCTTCGCACCGGGTAAGCGCGGCACGAGCCGTTCCGATTCTTCCACGGTCATGACCGGCGGATGGTCGTACCGCGCCGCCGTGATGCCGTGATCACGAAGGAAGGCTTCGATATTCATCAGCGCTCCGCGAACCGCGCCTCGAGTCGGCGCGTCCACAGGGAGATCGGGTAACAGTACACAAAGAACCACAGCAGCACATACGTGTAGACGGGAATGAGGAAATCGGTGCGAGCTTCGGCATTGGTGATGCGTCCGGTGAGCGTCATCACCTCGCTTACACCCACGATCGATGCAAGCGTGGTCGCCATCGTGAGGATGGCGTACCAGTTCATCCACGGCGGCAGCATGCGCTTCAGGCATTGCGGCAGGATGATCTGCCAAAGCGTCTGCCGGCGTGAGAACGCGAGACTGCGCGCGGCCTCCCACTGTCCGGTCGGGATCGACTGCACCGCGCCACGCACGATCTCCGCAATGTTGGCCATGATCGGCAACGCAAGTCCAAGTGTCGCCTTGATCCAGTCGGGAAAGGGAACCGCGGTGGCGCCGATGCGCAATTCGAATGGCATGAGGAACATGACAAAGAACAGCAGCACCAACCAGGGCGCATTGCGAAAGAACTGCACCACCAGCCAGGAGGTCCCGCGCACGGGACGTTGATGCGAGATGCGCGCAAAGCCCAGGAGCACGCCGGCCACCGTGCCAACCACCATCGCCAAGATGCTGATGAGGATGTTGAACAGGAAGCCCTGTGCAAGCAGCGGCGTCCACTTGATCAGCAGCTCGATGACACCTGGTTGGGTCGCCGTGCCCTGCATCTGTGCCGCAGCGGTCGAGATCACGAAGATAGCCAAGAGCGCAACCCCGGTACGCGAGGTCAGCAGGATCGCACCGCTCGAGCGGTCGAGGAGGCCCCTGGATGAGGCTGGCAGGGCCACCGGATGGAGGACCGCGAACGCGGCCGGTTTGAGTGGGCTCATTGACCGAACCCGGGAACGGCCAGGCGAGCCTCGAGCCATTGCATGAACTGGTTGATGACGCCCACGATTCCGACGTAGGAGACAAGCAGAACCACCATCATTTCCGGAACGTTCACCTGCTCGGACCAGATCTGCGCCGACATGTACACGAGTTCGGGCACGGCGATCGCGTAGGCAAGGGTCGTCGTCTTGACGAGGTTGACGAGATTGTTCGTCATCGCGGGCATGGTCGTTCGCAAGGCAAGTGGCAGCACCACCTCGCGATAGACCTGCCAGCGCGAAAAGCCGAGCGACGACGCTGCCTCCACTGTGGCCTTGGGCACCGACTCGACGCCCGCGCGGAAGATCTCCGCGGCAAACGCCGTCTCGAGCAAGGTCAGCGACACAACGGCCCAGCCGAATGATCCGAGCAGTGGAACGCCATTCACCTTCGGCAGCAACGGACCAAGGGCGAAATAGCAGAAGTACAACTGAACGAGGGGTGGCGTGTTGCGAAACAGCGCAACGAAACCCGCCGCGGCGCCGCGAACCCACGCAAGCTGGGAGCCACGCAGCCACGCGACGCCCGCACCGAGCACGACGCTCAGGGCCAGGCACGCGGCGGACAGCTTGACCGTCGTGCCGAGGCCCTGAATGAAGCGCGTGCGGTCATAGCTGTCGTAGAAGATCGTCAGCTTGATGCCCGCTGTCTTGTGCAGCCACACGAACCACGCCGCGACGTCGTCCATGGTCTAACGCTGATGCTTCGAGCGGCTTGCGCTTACTTGAACTTGGCCTGCTGCTCCACCAGGAAGGGCGACTGCGGGATGCCCCACTTCTTCTCCAGCCCGATGATGAAGCCGGTCTTGTGCCAGTCCTTGATCACATCGCTCATGTAGGCGGCAAACTTGGTGTCTTCCTTCCGCACACCGAGACCCCACGGTTCGGGATCGATGGGTGGCAGCACCATCGCATAGTCGGCCCACTTGGCATCGCCCATGATGCCGGCAAAGAACGTCGTGTCGAACAGGGTGCCTATGCAATTGCCGCCTTCCAGAGCCGACATCGCTTCAGTCACGCCCTTGAACACCACGAGCTGCGCGCCGAACTCGTCGCCCGCGCGACGGTTGTAATACGCGCCCTGGATGCCGCAAATGGGCTTGCCTTTCAAGTCCGTCCAGTTCTTGAGGCCGGAAGATTTCTTCGCGAACACGCTTGCGGCGCCGGCGTAGTAGAAGGGCTCCGGAATGCCGACAACTTCAGCACGGTCTGGCTTGTACGCCATCGTGGCGATCATCAGGTCCGTGCGACCCTGCTTCAGAAATTCCATGCGGTTGGCTGCAATGACCGGCACCAGCTCAGCCTGGACCCCGAGCCTCCTGGCGACGTCATTGGCGAGATCCACTTCGAGCCCGACAATCTTGCCCGACGGATCCGTGAAGCCGAACGGCTTGTAGTCCGCCTTGACACCCACTACGATCTTGCCCTTTTGCTTCACGCTCGCCAGCGTATCGACCTGGCCCAGTGCGGGAGCGGCGACGCACAGCGACGCAGCAGCGACGACGAGCCAGTTGCACCATGTCTGTATATTCATCAATCCTCCGGGTAAGCAGCAGCCGCGGCTCAGTGGTTGCGCGGGTGGTTAGGATAGGCGATCCTGAGCGGGAGCGACAGCACGCATGCTTTTGTCGGGTGCGGGGAAACGCGGCAACGCCTGCTCCGCTTCCAGTCGGCCCGGTTTCGGCCCACAGGCTGCTTGACCCCTCGGATCCACACTGATCAGCGCCGCGTGAAGTACTCGATCTACTCTCTCGCCCGTAACGCGTTCACTCACCATGAACGCTGGCCGCTCGCCTGGCGCAGCCCGCCGCCCAAGAAGTCATACGACGCGGTGATCATCGGCGGTGGAGGTCATGGCCTCGCCACCGCGTACTACCTCGCCAAAGAGCACGGCATGAGCAACATTGCCGTGCTGGAAAAGGGATGGCTCGGAGGTGGAAACACGGGCCGCAATACGACGATTGTCCGGTCGAACTACCATCTCGACCCCAACGCACACTTCTACGAGTTCTCGCTGAAGCTCTGGGAGGGCCTCTCGCGCGAGCTCAATTTCAACGTGATGTACAGCGCGCGCGGCGTGCTGAATCTGGTGCACTCGCCCGCGGACATGGACGCGGCGATGCGTCGCGGCAACGCCATGCGCCTCAATGGCATCGACGCGCAATTCATGTCACGCGATGAAATCCAGAGATGGATACCGAACCTCGACTGCTCCGCCGACGCGCGGTTTCCCATTCACGGGGGCCTGCTGCAGCCGCGCGGTGGAACGGTGCGTCACGATGCGGTCGCGTGGGGCTACGCGCGTGCGGCGGACGCGCGAGGTGTCGACATCATCCAGCAATGCGAAGTCACTGGCATGCGCGTCGAGGGCGGAGCGATCAAGGGCGTCGAAACGACCAAGGGTTTCATCGCCACACCACGGGTCGGGATCGCCGTCGCCGGCCATTCGAGCCACGTTGCAGCAATGGCGGGCATCACCCTGCCGATCGAGTCGCATGTGCTCCAGGCGATGGTGTCGGAGCCCGTGAAGCCCATCCTGCATACGGTGGTCACGTCCGGGGCGGTGCACTTCTACATCAGCCAGTCGGACAAGGGAGAGCTCGTGATGGGAGGCGATCTCGATTTCTACAATTCCTATGCGCAGCGGGGCAATCTCCCGATCATCGAGCACGTGGTCGCGGCATGTCTTGCACTCTTCCCCAGCTTCGGTCGCCTGAAGCTCTTGCGCACCTGGGGCGGCATCATGGACATGACCATGGACGGCAGTCCGATCATCGGCAAGCTGCCGGTACGCGGTCTCACGATGACAGGCGGCTGGTGCTACGGCGGGTTCAAAGCCACGCCGGCATCCGGCTGGCTGCACGCGTACACGATGGCGCGCGACACACCGCACGCGCTCAACGCGGCATTTACCCTGGAACGCTTTGCAGGAGGACGACTGATCGACGAGAAAGGTGCAGGACCGTATCCATGGGCGCATTGAGTCCGCTGTGCGTCAACAACATCGCCGTTTGACGATGGTCATCGACTGTGTGTCGGCGTTGCTCAGCACCCCTGGATCTCACCCATGATGCTCATCCCTTGCCCATGGTGCGCGGCGCGCAACCAGGTGGAATTCACTTATGGCGGTGATGCCACGGTGAAAGCGCCGGCGACCGATGCGCCGGAGGCCGAATGGGCAGCATTCGTCTATCTGCGTGACAACCCTCGCGGTCCTCACGACGAGCTCTGGTTGCACAGCGCGGGATGTCGCAGCTGGTTCGTAGTGCGCCGCGACACGCGCACACACGAGATTCTGGGCAGCCGGCCTATCGGGAGCGAGATGGAAGGCGCGCAACGGTGACGCAGCGTTTTCGTACCCGCGAAGGCGGGCTGATCGACCGCAGCCGTACGCTCGCATTCGAGTACGACGGTGTCAGGTATCAGGGTTATGCCGGCGATACGCTGGCCTCGGCGCTCCTCGCCAACGGTGTGCACCTCGTTGGTCGCAGCTTCAAGTACCACCGTCCGCGGGGCATCTTCGCGGCAGGAGCGGAGGAGCCGAACGCACTGGTGCAACTCGGACGCGGCGAGCGCACGGAGCCCAATGTTCGCGCAACGATGCTGGAGCTCTTCGATGGCCTCGTCGCGTCGAGCCAGAATTGCTGGCCGTCGGTCGGCTTCGACATCGGCGCCATCAACAACGCCGTGGCACCGCTCATCCCGGCAGGCTTCTACTACAAGACCTTCATGTGGCCGCCGTCACCCCGCTGGTGGTTGCGCTACGAGCACGCCATCCGTCACACCGCCGGCTTGGGTCGCTCCGCCATCGACGCGGATCCCGACAGTTACGAGCACCAGTACGCACATTGCGACGTGCTGGTGATCGGCGGTGGCGCCACCGGTCTTGCCGCAGGACGCGCGGCGGCAGCATGCGGGGCGAGCGTCATCGTGTGCGATGAGCAATCCACGTGGGGTGGCGCGCTCGCCGCGAGCAGCGACGCCATCGATGGCGTTGCAGCGAGCCACTGGGTCGCAGCCGCTGTGCGTGAGCTGGCGAGCACGCCGGACGTGACTTTGCTGTCGCGCACGACTGCGTTCGGCTACTACGACGACAATCTTATCGGCGCGCTGGAGCGTGTCACGGATGGTTTGAGTGCTGACGGTCTGCCCAGGCAACGACTCTGGAAGATACGCACCAAAGCGACCGTGCTCGCGACGGGGGCCATCGAGCGACCGATTGCCTATGCCAACAACGATCTGCCCGGCACGTTGCTGGCCAGTGCCGCTGGCACGTACGTCACCCGGTTTGCGGTGCGACCCGGTACGCGTGCGGTCGTATTCACGAACAACGACAGCGCGTATGCCGCGGCGCTCCAACTGCACTCGGCAGGTGTCACGATTGCGGCGATCGTGGACGTACGAAGCGAAACCGTCGCGGCGAGTGCACTGTGTCGGGAAGCGCGTGAACAGGGGCTCCCGATCCGTCATGCCTGTGTCGTGCAAGGCGCCCGCGGTGCTCAACGTGTGTCTAGCGTGGACGTAGCGACATTGGCCGGCGGCCCGACCGAAGCAATTGCCTGCGATCTGGTATGTGTTTCCGGTGGCTGGAATCCCGCCGTGCACCTCTTCTCGCAGGCGCGTGGCAAGCTGCGATTCGACGAGGCGATCGCGGCATTCGTGCCGGACGCCTCACCACTGCGGATCTTGCCCGCAGGTGGGGCCAACGGCTGTTTCGAACTGGCGCACGCCTTGGTGCAAGGACATCATGCTGGCGCGAGCGCCGCCGCGGCGGCGGGTTGCTCCACCTGTTCACTGCCTCCGCCGAACGCGGCAAGCGTCGAGAGCGCTCCACTCGTCGCCTGCTGGTCAGTGCCGGCAGCGCACCGGTGGGACAAGCGCTTCGTCGATCTCCAGAACGACGTCACGGCAGACGACGTCGCGCTGGCGGCGCGCGAAGGCTACCAATCGGTCGAGCACCTCAAACGCTACACGACGCTGGGCATGGGCACCGACCAGGGCAAGACCAGCAACATCATCGGTCTCGCACTGATGGCGGAGCAGCTGGGTGTCGCGGTCCCGCAAGTCGGTACCACGACATTCCGCCCGCCGTATACGCCCGTGACACTGGGCGCCTTTCCCGGCCGCGAGCACGGTGCCCACGTGGAGCCCACGCGTCACTCCGCAATGCACGACTGGCACGCCGCGCATGGCGCACGCTTTGTCAACGCCGGGTTGTGGAAGCGACCCCATTCCTATCCCCGAACCGGCGAGAGCGAAGACGATGCTGCAAATCGCGAAGCCCTCAACGTGCGGCGCAACGTCGGGCTCGTCGATGTGTCGACCCTCGGCAAGATCGAGCTGCAGGGACGCGATGTCGCGGAGCTTCTGAATCGCCTGTACATCAACAAGTGGGATGCGCTCGCTGTCGGTCGCTGCCGCTACGGTGTCATGCTGCGCGAAGATGGCCTGGTGATGGACGACGGGACGACATCGCGCCTGGCCGCGACGCACTATCTGATGACCACCACGACGGTGAATGCGGTGCGCGTGATGCAGCAGATCGAGTTTCTGTTGCAGGCACAATGGCCGGAGCTCGACGTGCACGCCGCTTCGGTGACGGAGCAATGGTCCGCAGCGGCGTTGTCGGGGCCGAAGGCGCGTGACGTTCTGGCGCGCATCGTCGACATCGATGTATCGAACGCAGCATTTCCGTTTCTCGCCGTCACGGGGGCTCGCCTTGCAACTCGCGACGGGCAAATCCCCGCACGCCTTTTCCGGATGAGCTATTCCGGTGAGCTCGCGTACGAGATACACGTGCGCGCCGACCATGGTCTCGCCATGTGGCAAGCGGTCATCGCCGCGGGCGAGCCCTTCGGAATCATGCCGTACGGCACCGAGGCGATGAGCACGCTGCGCATCGAAAAAGGCCACGTCGTCGTCGGGGCAGAAGCCGACGGTCGCACCACCGCAGATGATCTCGGCATGGGCAAGCTCGTCAACGCGTCCAAGTGGTGCATCGGCAAGCCACTGCTGGACCGCGCGGCATTGCGCAGTTCGGATCGTTGGCAACTGGTGGGACTCACGGCACTGGACGGCGCTGCGATGCCGCGCGCGGCCAAGATCGTCGCCAATCCAGATCATCCCTTACCCAATCCGATGCTGGGCCACGTGACTTCCTGGTGCTGGAGCCCGAACCTGCAGCAGTGGATCGCGCTCGCGCTGCTGGCCAACGGTCGCGCACGCACCGGCGAGATACTGTGGGCGATGTCCCCTCTGGCCGATGCTCGGGTCCGCGTTCAGGTGGGATCCCCGTGCTTCATCGATCCGGAAGGCGAGCGGGTTCGTGTCTGATCCCCACATGACCGATGTGACTGCACGCAACGATAAGGCGCCGCGCGACACGGTTGCGTTGCGACAGCTCACCGTTGCCAACGCATGGAACGTCCAAGGCGACCCAGCTCACGTTGCGTTCGTCCAAGCCGTCCGGCAGCGTTTCGCCGTCGAGCTCCCGCGCGAACCCAACACGACCAGAGCGACGACAACATTCCTTGCGCTGTGGCTCGGGCCAAGCTCATGGCTGCTGGTGCACGCGGCGGATCGCGTCGCCGCCACACAGGTGGAGTTCGACACGGCACGCGACGCATTGAACGAGCAGCGCGGTGCGTTGTTCGACGTATCGGCGAGCCGCGTGGCCTTCGCAGTCGAAGGCCACAGCGCGGCGGTGCTTCTCGCCAAGAGCACTCCGCTGGACTTTCATCTGCGGGCATTTCCGGTGGGCACGTGTGCGCAAAGCCTGTTCGGGCACGTGAATGCCCTCTTTCATCGTCGCGGTCCGCAGGCCTTCGACGTTCTGGTGGCGCGAAGCTTCGGTGGCGACGTGTGGAATGCGCTCCTTGCGTCCGCCGCGCAGTTCCAGCCGCGCATCGCATCACCTCAGCCGCTGCAATGGACATCATGAACGACGCCCTGGATCACCGCATGAACGAGTTCGGTCAGCCCATCGGGCTTCCGGTGGTCGACTGGAGGCCGGCGCGACTTCCGACACGCGAACCGATGCTGGGCCGCTTCTGTCGCATCGAGCCACTGGATGTGGACGCCCATGCCGACGCGCTCCACGCCGCGAATGCACTGGACACCCAGGGCCGCATGTGGACGTACCTTTCCTACGCGCCATTCACCACGCTGGAAAGCTATCGCGCCTGGATGACCGAATCCGTTCGGACATCTGACCCGATGTTCTACGCGATTGTCGATGCTCGTTCGGGCAAGGCGGTGGGAGTCGCAAGCTACCTGAGAATCGACCCGCGCAACGGCACGATCGAAGTAGGGCACCTCGCGTACTCGCCACTGCTCGCGCGCACGGCAGCAGCGACGGAAGCGATGTATCTCATGATGCAGCGCGCATTCGACTTCGGCTATCGGCGCTACGAGTGGAAGTGCGACAGCCTCAACGCGCCGTCACGCACGGCGGCGACGCGCCTGGGCTTCCGATTCGAAGGAATATTCCGGCAGGCGATCGTCGTGAAAGGCCGCAATCGCGATACGGCCTGGTACTCCGTCATCGACAAGGAGTGGCCGCAGTTACGTGAGGCCTTCCAGCGCTGGCTCGACCCGGTCAATTTCGATGCACGAGGTGTCCAGCGCGTCAGCCTTTCAGCGTTGACGGCGGCGGTCCGGCAGCAGGTCGATGGCAACTGACGCTACCGCACTGCACGAAGCACACGCGGCGGCTCAGCTCCAGGGAAACGGGCTGTTCGAGGTGGGATGGAGCTTGCCTTCCGCGTACCTAGAGAATCGGAACGGCTCGAGGAGCTTGCGCGGTCGGCCGAGCAGCTCATCCGCGACGAGCTCGCCGACACCGATCATCTTGTAGCCGTGGTTGGAATCGGCAATGACGTACACGTTCTCGCGGAAGCGGTCGAACACCGGAAAGCTGTCCGGAGTGAAGCATCCGATGCCGCCGGAGGGCTCGTTGCGGTACGCGCCATGCTGGCCCTCGAACCGCTTCTGGCAGAACGCGAGCGCCGAAGTCCACATGTCGGCGAAGTTGTCCGTGACGACGAACTCGGGTGACTTCGTGCCATAGGGATCGACACGCACGTCGTCGGCCGCACGTTCCACCGCGGCAGGCATTGCACCGCCCTGCACGCCACCGAAGTGGAAGTCGGGCTTGTAGTAGAGCCCCCAGAGCTGGTCCGTAATCAGCGCGCCGTTGCGGTCGGAATACAACGGCGCATCGGTGTCGACGTGAATGACGGGCGGCATCCTTCCGTCGTTCATCTTCTGGTAGTTCGGATCGACTCCGAGCGTACCTTCCTGCAGGGCCATGTAGTGCCACATGGACACGTCATCGTGCATCGCGCCGTCGCGGCCACGAATCGACACGGTCTTCGGCAATGCCAGCATGTTCCATATTGAATTGATCCACGGACCCACAGCGACCACCACCTGCTCGCAGCGGATCGCGCCGGCACTCGTCTCCACGATTTCAATGGCACCGACGTTGTCGGGACGCAACCCGGTGACCGTGACGCCCTCCACGATCTCGACACCCAGCGCACGCACCTTGCGTGAGAGTCCTTCCAGCGATGCCTGGTTGTTGGCGTAACCGCCGCGCTTTTCGTGCAGCACCGACGTGATGTTCTGCGCCTGCCAGTCGCGGAAGACGCCGCGCATGTACTGCATGCATTCGTCCACGCCCTCGACGAACACGGACTCGTAGCCGATCGCCTTCTGCTGCTCGTAGATCGTATTGACCTGCGCGTGCATGACTTCCGGGCTGATCTGCATGTACCCCACGGGGTGGTAGCTATAGGCCTCCGGATCACTTTCCCACACCGACACCGAGTGCGCCATCAGCTCGCGCATCGCCGGCTGGTAATAGTTGTTGCGGATCACTCCACACGCGATGCCCGATGCACCGGCACCGATGCCCGTCTTGTCCAGTATGACGATGCGCGTTGCACCGCGTTCGAGCCCGATGCGGGTGCCTTGGGCTTCAAGCCTTTGTGCCAGGTGCATCGCAGTGGAAAGGCCGTGGATTCCGGCACCGATGATCACGTATGTGGCGTGGACAGGCAGGTCCGACATGTTGCTCATCCTCGTAAGGTCGCGCGGGTCGAAGCGGCGATCATGCGCAATCTTTCGGCGATGCACTATCGCGAATGCGACACTCGCTTGAGTCACGGCGCCGTGTGGGGGGCGCGTGTGGTGGATCAGCCTCTGCGCCCTCGAGGATCTGATCAAGCAACGACGGCAGGGCGGCTGACTCGGCCGCAAGTTCATCCACCCGCTGAGCGATGAATAGTGCACGCTCGAGCCCGACTATGGGATCGGCCAACGCATGGTACTTGGCGCGCAGCATGTCGTC
>JALYXY010000177.1 GCA_030946875.1 Pseudomonadota bacterium
CGTTTTGACGTGACCTTGCG
The DNA here is from genome assembly GCA_030946875.1 of Pseudomonadota bacterium. Lineage (GTDB taxonomy): Bacteria > Pseudomonadota > Gammaproteobacteria > Burkholderiales > Casimicrobiaceae > CAIWHR01. The sequence goes on from JALYXY010000177.1 coordinate 21, forward strand.
ACTCGGTACCTCGCCGGCCCCCGTGGGCCGCCCGGAGCTCGGCACGGCCGACGAATATCTCGGCTATCTCGCCCGCCCGGACGATCCGCTATGGCGCGAGGTGCGCATGGGACGTCGATCTCCGCGTGTCACCGGCGAGGGCCACGACCTCATGTATGCGGACGTGGTGAAGAGCGAGGCGAAGGCGCGCCCGTCCCTCGAATCCATCACCTACTCGGAGCGTGGCAACATTCAGGGCGCACAGTTCTACGCCGTAGCCGCCGTCGCGTACGAGGCGGCGAAGCGGGCGGGCCTCGGGCACCCGCTGCCGACCGCCTGGTTTCTGCAGGACGTGCGCGACTAAGCGCACTCATGCCACAACGGAGCGAAACTCATGAAACATCGCCGATTCACTCGCCGTGACGCCTTACGCAGCCTGGCCGCCATCCCGGCGATCACCATGGCTCCGGCCGCGCTCGCGCAGAGCGGGCCCGATGCTTCGCTCCTGGCTTCGCAAGCGCCCGATCGCGCCGATCACCTGCTCGCCGCTGCCAAAAAGGAAGGCACCTTCACCTGGTACACGTCGTTCGCGGAAAAGGACATTCCGTCGGTCGTCGAGCCGTTCGAAAGGAAATACGGCGTCAAGGTGCGCACCTGGCGTGCCTCGACGGAGAAGGTCCTGCAGCGCACGCTGACCGAGACTGCCGGCCGGCGCTACGACGTCGACCTCGTTCACATGAGCGCACCCGAGATGGAGGCCCTGCATCGCGAAAAGGTGCTGCAACCCGTCAACTCGCCGGCATTCAAGCAGCTCCTGCCGGGCGCGCTGCCTGCCCATCGTGAATGGGTCACGACCTTGCTGACCATTTGGGTGCAGGCCTACAACACCACGGCGTTGAAGAAGACCGAACTGCCTAAGACGTACCGCGACCTCCTCGACCCCCGGTTTAAGGGCAAGCTCGGTATCGAGGTCGAGGACCAGGAATGGTTTTCGACTGTCGCGACGTCGATGGGCGAGCAACAGGGTCTGCAATTCTTTCGCGAGCTCGTCGCAAAAAACGGCATCTCCGTGCGCAAGGGTCACACCCTGCTCACCAATCTCGTGGTGTCGGGCGAGGTGCCTTTGGCGCTCACGGTGTACAACTACATGGCCGAGGGTGCGAAGCGAAAAGGCGCGCCGGTCGACTGGTTCGCGCTCGACCCGGCCGTCGCGCGCGGCAACGGGCAAGGCATCGCCGCACGCGCGCCGCACCCGAATGCCGCAGCGCTCTTCTACGACTATTTTCTGACCGAAGCGCAGCAGTACATGACGGCCATGGATTACGTGCCGATCAACAGCACAGTCGCCTCGCCCTTGAAGGGTATCGCTTACAAGATCGTCGATGCCACCCGCACGCTCGACGAGATGGACAAGTGGGGCAAGCTGTACCAGGACATCATCATCAAGGGTTCGCGCGCCTGATTGACGCCAGGCATTCAAACTCGCGCATCACCGCGGTCCCGCAACAGTCGGAGTTTCAATGACCACCCTCACTGCCAGCGAGCCCGCAGCCCCGCGCAAGTCGTATCGCGACGTGTGGCTCATCACCCTGGGCCACGCGCTCACGCACTGGTATCCGGCGACGTTCTATCTGCTGCTGCCCCTGATTGGCCGCGAGCTGGGCCTGTCGTACAGCGCAATCGGCCTGATCATGACCTGCCAGTACATCGCAGGTGCCATCTCCAATGTCCCTGGCGGCATGCTCGTCGATACGGTCGGCAAGAAGGGCCTCCTCATGGCGCTGTCGCTATTCTGGGTGGGCGTGCCGTACCTGCTCATCGGATTCGTGCACAGCTACTGGCTGCTCCTGTGCTGCGTGGCACTCGTCGGCATCGGCAACAACCTGTGGCACCCCACGGCGATACCTGCGCTCGCCAACCGTTTTCCCGAGCGCAAGGGCTTCGTGCTGTCGCTCCATGGCATGGGTGGCAATGCCGGCGACGCACTCGCACCCATCGTCATCGGGTCACTGCTGACGGTGTTCAGCTGGCGAACGATCGTGATCGCCAACGTCGTGCCGGGCGTGATCATCTCGTTCCTCATCTTCGCCTTGCTTGGCACGGTTCAGTTCGCGAGAAAAAGTTCGAAGCCTGTGAACACGGCGGAAGCCGGGCAGAGCCTGCGCGACTACTTGAAGGGCGTGCCGGCACTCTTCAGGAACCGCGGTCTGATCCTGCTCTCCACGAGCTCCGCGTTCCGCTCGATGACGCAGAACGCGCTCCTCACCTTCCTGCCGGTGTATCTCGCCTACGAGATGCACTACTCGCCGTTCTGGGTCGGCGCGTGCATGTTCGTGCTGCAGGCGGCCGGGTTCGCCGCGGCACCGATTGCCGGTCACCTCTCCGACCGCATGGGCCGCCGCAGCGTGATGATGAGCAGCATGGCGATGACGGCCGTGGTGCTGCTTGGGATGGCGTTCGCCGGACGCTCGATCGGCTTCGTCGCGCTGATCGCCGTTCTGGGCTTCTTCCTTTATGCGATCCGGCCCGTGCTGCAGGCCTGGCTTCTGGAGACGACGCCGAAGAACATGGGTGGCACCAGCATCGGCGTTCTGTTCGCGACGCAATCGCTCGGATCGGCGATCGGACCGCTCGCCAGCGGGATCCTCGCCGATCGGTACGGACTCATGAGCGCGTTCTATTTCCTGGCGTTCACCATCGTCGTCGCCAATCTTTTCATCTTCATCATGCCGGCTGGCATCGGTGCGCGGAAGCCTCCGACGGACGAGCAGGGGCCGCAAGACGCAGCCAAGGATCGCAAGCCCGTGTCGGCGTGAGCACGACCGGGCGCGGGTTGCGCCGGTGGCTGAAGAGCACGTCGAATCGGACCTTCGTCGTCTATCCGTTGCTGCTCGTGCTTGTCGAGTTCCTGCTCCAACGGGGCACGCTGCGCATCAACTTCTGGTCCGTGCCGCTCCTCGTGTGGGGGTACCTGCAGTATCGGCTCGTGGGCAACTACCGACTGCGCGAAGGCGGCGGCGGCCCGGGGATGTCGGTTCCTCCCGAGCGACTGGTCACGAGCGGCCCCTACCGATACACACGCAACCCGATGTACCTGGGCCACATCATTTTCATGCTGGGGCTGGCGCTCGTCCTGAGCTCGTGGCTCGCGGCACTCCTCCTCCTCTTCCATCTCTTCTGGTTCAACGAGCGGGCGAAAGAGGACGAGGAACAGATGCATCGTTTGTTCGGCGCCCTGTACGACACGTACGTGGCGCGCGTGAGGCGATGGATTCCATTCGTGTATTAGCTCCGCGAAACCGCGGCCGGTGAAGCATGGGCGAGCTCATCGCTCTCGTCTCGAGCGCCTGCTTCGCGGCCTCGAACGTGACCATCACGCGGGGAGCCGATCGCACGTCCGCGGACAACGGCGCGTTCCTGTCCATTCTGATGACGGCGTTGCTCTCTGGTCTTGCGATGCTGATCTTCACGCCGCCCCAGGGGAGTCACACCCCTAACCTTCCGGGTGTTGCCTGGTTCGCCCTTTCGGGGCTCCTGACGATCTTCGTCGGGCGCGTGTTCCTCTATGCCTCCGTGCAGCATCTGGGGGCCGTGCGCGCATCCGCAATCAAGCGACTCAATCCCGTGTTCTCGGTGCTGCTGGGCGTCACGCTTCTGGGAGAGCCGGTCGATCTCTCCATGACCGCCGGAATGCTGCTGATCTTCGCGAGCTTCGGCGTGCTCGCGGCGGCAGCCTGGCGCGCGAGACCGCCGCGTGCTCTTGCGGGGGGAGCTTCGACGACGGCGCGCAGCATTGCGAGCCTCGGCTACCTCTACGGACCCATATCGGCACTCGCCTATGCGACCGGTTATGTCGCGCGCAAGCACGGCCTGATCGCAATGCCCGACCCCAACTTCGGCACGCTGATCGGCGCGCTCACGGGCGGCCTGAGTTTCGTGCTCACCGGCCTTGTCGTCGAGAGTTACCGCAAGGCGGTGCGCAGCACCTTTGCACGGTTCAACCCGTGGCTGGTGGTGGCAGCGGTGATGAGCTCGGTGGGGCAGATCCTGCAGTTCGTGGCGCTCAACTACAGCACCATTTCGAGGGTCGCGCTCATCAACTCGCTGGAGGTCGTGTTCACGATGCTGCTGTCGTTGTGGCTTCTGCGCAGCTACGAGCGGATCAGCCCGGCGACGGTGATCGCGGCGGCGATGAGCATCGTCGGTGCGGCGCTGGTGATCGGACTGTGAGACGCTAGGCCGGAGGTGCACCTTCGGCAGGGTGCTCGGGATCGATGCAGACCTTGCCATCCTCGATCACCACGCGATACGTGCGCACCGCGATCATGCAGGGCGGCGCCGCGACCTCGCCGGTCACGATATTGAAGGCGCCGTTATGGAAATTGCACTCGACGATGTCGTCCTCGATCAAACCTTCGGACAGCGACCCCGGACCGTGCGTGCACTCATCGTCGATGACGAAATACTTGCCCCCCAGGTTGAATACCGCGAGCGCGTGTCCCGGCGGCTCGACCTTGATCGCGGCGCCTTCGGGCACGTCCGACGTGTCGCACAGCGTAATGAGGTTGGCATTCGAGGTCATCGCGTTTCCCGGGCGTGGAGGAAAGAAGATGCCAGCCATAGTGCCGCATGCCGGCCGGCGTTCGTGCGACGCGCTTAAGATGATCGAAGTTCTTGATGCAAGGCAAGAAACTCCGACATCAAATTGACACTCCAATCTGCAGGATGATAACCTCGAATTTGATCTGCCGGAACACTGTATCGCATAGCGGAACAGTCTGCCTCTCCGCGCTCCGGCAGCGATGCATCCATTCCCCGCGAACACCCGCGCCGAGTCATCTCCGGAGGACCGTCCCATGTTGAAGCGTGAACAGAACGATCTACTGACCCAGGCGGGCCCCGGCACGCCCCTGGGCGAGCTCTTCCGCCGCTACTGGCTTCCCGTCCTGCTGTCGAGCGAGCTCCCCGAGCCCGACTGCCCACCCGTACGCGTGAAGGTGCTGTCCGAACGCCTCATCGCGTTTCGCGACAACACTGGCAAACTCGGCCTCATCGACGAGTTCTGCGCCCACCGGGGCGTCTCGCTGTGGTTCGGGCGAAACGAGGAGGGCGGCCTGCGGTGCCCATACCATGGGTGGAAATACGACGTGCAGGGGCAGTGCACCGAGGTGCCGAGCGAACCCGCAGAAAGCGGTTTCTGTCAGAAGATCAAGCTCACTGCGTACCCGATGATCGAGCGCGGTGGCGTGCTCTGGACCTACATGGGCCCGAAGGAGACCATGCCTCCCGAGCCCGAGTACGAATTCGCGACGGTGCCGGCAAACCAGACCTACATGTCGAAGCGCTTCCAGGAGTGCAACTGGCTTCAGGCCATGGAAGGTGGGATCGATTCGTCGCACGTCTCGTTCCTCCACCGCGGCGCGCTCAACAAGGATCCCCTGTTCAAGGGCGCCAAGGGCAACCAGTACAACCTGGGCGATTCGGCACCGAAGTTCGAGGTCGTCGAATCAGAAGGCGGCCTTCTCATCGGCGCCCGCCGCAACGCCGAGGACGGCAACTACTACTGGCGCATCACGCAGTGGGTCATGCCGTTCTTCACCGTCATTCCGCCGCGTGGCGATCACCCGATCCACGGCCACTTCTGGGTGCCGATCGACGACGAGACGTGCTACGCGTGGAGCTACGACTATCACCCGACGCGACCGCTGTCGGCGGACGAGGTCAAGGCCATGGATGACGGCTACGGCGTGCACGCCAAGCTCATTCCCGGCACATTCCGGTCCGTGCAGAACAAGGACAACGATTACCTCATGGACCGCAACGCGCAGAAGGAAGGCCACAGCTTCAGCGGCATCGACGGCTTCGCGATGCAGGATGCTTCCGTGCAGGAAAGCATGGGGCCGATCCAGGACCGCACGAAGGAAAACCTCGTGTCGACCGACAACGGCATCATCATGGCCCGGCACAAGCTCATGCGTGCGGCGCAGGCTCTGATGAAGAACGGCACACTGCCTGTCGGCCGCGATCCGCAGCACCATCGCGTGCGCTCGGCGTCCGTGATCCTGCCGCCCGGTGTTCCGTTCAAGGACGCGGCCAAGGAAGCGCTCCTCGCACGCGAGGGCATCGCGCAGGCGACCGTCTGATTGCTGCATGACTCACCGCGGGGCTGCCCATAACGGCAGCCCCGCCG
>JALYXY010000179.1 GCA_030946875.1 Pseudomonadota bacterium
CGCCGGGACGACCTCCCAAGAATTCTAGCCTTCCATAGCCTTCAGCGGCATCACCTCGATGGTCGCCTGGGGAATGCCGAAATGCGGATGGTCCACGAACATCTTGGCCGCCTCATCGGCCGAGTTCGCCTGCACAATCTGATACATCATGATGTCATTGCGACCATCCTTCACGCCCGATGAAGAAACGACTTTGGGCTTTCCGGCGCCGGCGCCCTTGTCGGTGAGGTTGCCGCCGTTCGCGCTCATCCACTTCTTCCATGCCTCCATCATCTTGGTCTCTTCGGGCTTGCGCTCCTGCTCGGGCTTCTTCATCCACTCATCGATGACTGAATTGGGCGCCCTGTGAAGCACGAGGAACTTGTCCATCCTTGTCTCCGTTGTTGGGCTCCATGAGAGCCGGGGATTGTCATTGTCGCCGCGAAGGCGCGGCCCGCCAAGCCTGCGTGATTGCAGCAGGTCATCATCGAGCCGACGCAGGCCATCGAACGTCTGCTTTTGGGTAACGAAGCCAATGGCCGCTTCTGGCGGAAGCAGACCCTCACAAAGTGGCTAGCGCACCGCACGACTCGCAGAGCAGGCCACGGACCGCCGATCCGCCGTAAACGCTGCCCTACATCGCTCATAAGCTCCTCTGTGGCATTCTGCCCCTGACGTATGCGCTTACATGCGTGGATCAGGTCGAATCGCCGCCGCAACAGATGACCACGCGCCCACATGGCGGCCGCTTCGCGCCACTGAAGCTCATCGGACTGCGGTCACCACATAGTCCTTCCCACGCTGGACCACATCCACGTCGACTTTGTTGCCCTTCTTCAGCTTGTCCATCGAGACCTTGTCTCCTAGCTTGAACTTCATCGACATTGCAGGCCAGTTCAAAGTCTTCACCGGCCCGTGATCGAGCGTGACGGTCGTGCCGATGGGATCCACTTCCTTGACCGTGCCGCTGATCGTGTGGGCGGCCGCCCTTCCTGCTTCGTCTTTCTTCTGATCCATTCCCTTCATGTCCATGTCACGTTTCTGCATGCCGGGCATGGACATCCCACCCGAGCTCCCAGCCGGTTGAGCCAAGGACGAACCCGCAAGCACCATCGTTGCAACCGCCACAGCAACAACTGACTTTTTCATGAAATCTCCTTTGGCAACACTGCGGAACGAGAAGACCCAATGCTTCACAGACACGGGTGCTTCAAATGGTGGGGTTCTGAGTCATCGCCGCATAAGGGTGGCGAATGGCGCGTTGGCGCCGCATCAGCACGTACGCTGCAGGAATCACGAACAGCGACATCAAAGGCGCAGTGATCATTCCGCCCACCATCGGGGCCGCAATCCGCTGCATTATTTCGGAGCCCGTACCGCCACCCCACATGATGGGTAGCAAGCCGGCGAGGATAACCGCCACGGTCATCGCTTTGGGACGCACGCGCAGCACGGCGCCCTCACGCACGGCATCGAGCAAATCGTTCGTTTGGTCGCGGCCGGCTGCGACGTGGCGCATCCAGGCGTTCTTGAGATACAGGAGCATGATCACGCCAAACTCGGCCGACACCCCCGCCAGTGCGATGAATCCCACGGCGCCGGCTACCGACAGGTTGTACCCGAGCAGGTAGAGCAGCCAGAAGCCGCCGACCAGCGCAAACGGCAACGTGAGCATGATCAGCAGCGCTTCGTCAAAGCGGGTGAAGGTGAGGTAGAGCAGCGCGAAGATGATGACCAATGTGAATGGCACGACCACGCGCAATCGAGCGGTCGCGCGCTCCAGATACTCGAATTGACCTGACCACGACACCGAGTAGCCGGCCGGGAGCTGCACCTTTTCGGCAACCGCCTGCTGCATGTCTCGAACGGCGGAACGCAGATCGCGGCCGCGGATGTCAACGTAGACCCATCCCGACAGCCGCGCGTTCTCGCTCTTGAGCATCGGGGCGCCGTCCACGATCTGGACCCGCGCAACATCGCCCAGGACAATGCGGGCACCGCGCTCGGTGACGATCGGAAGCTCGCGAATCTTCTGCAGCGAATCGCGGATCTCGCGTGGATAGCGCACGTTGATCGGGAACCTGGACAGCCCTTCGACGGTTTCACCGACGTTCTCACCGCCGATGGCGGATGCGATCACGGAGTGCACGTCCGCGACGTTCAGGCCATACCGCCCGGCGGTGTCACGATCGACCTGCACATCGATGTAGCGTCCGCCTGTCAGGCGCTCGGCGAGCGCTGACGAGACGCCAGGCACGTTCTTTACAACATGCTCGATCTCGCCGGAGATTCGATCAATAGCAGTCAGGTCCATACCCGCCACCTTGATGCCCACGGGACTCTTGATGCCCGTCGCCAGCATGTCGATGCGATTGCGAATCGGCGGCACCCAGATGTTGGAGAGTCCGGGCACACGCACGATACGGTCGAGCTCCTCCACGAGTGCATCCGGGGTCATGCCCTGGCGCCATTGTTCACGTGGCTTGAACTGAATGGTGGTCTCGAACATCTCGAGCGGCGCAGGATCCGTCGCTGTCTCCGCCCGTCCGGCCTTGCCGAACACCGTGGCTACTTCGGGAACGGTCTTGATCAGCCGGTCTGTCTGCTGCAGGAGCTCTGCTGCCTTTTGGGTCGAGATGCCCGGAAGTGCGGACGGCATGTACAGGAGGTCCCCTTCGTCGAGAGGTGGCATGAACTCGGCACCGATGTGCTGGATCGGCCACACACTGACGACGAGCAGCAGCGCAGCAACCGCAAGCGTCATCTTGGGAGCGCGAAGGACTAAGTCCAACATCGGACGGTACGCCGCGATCAGCACGCGATTCACTGGGTTGCTGGTTTCGCTGGGGATCCTGCCCCGAATCAGATAGCCCATGAGCACCGGAACGAGCGTCACCGAAAGCCCGGCCGCGGCGGCCATGGCATACGACTTGGTATACGCGAGCGGCGCAAACAGCCGACCTTCCTGCGCTTCGAGTGTGAACACCGGCACGAAAGACAAGGTGATTATGAGTAGTGAAAAGAACAGCGCCGGCCCTACTTCAGCCGCTGCCTCGCCAATGACGCGCCAGCGTTCCTCGCCTTCGAGTACTTGCGTTGGGTGCTCCTCGTTCCATCGCTCGATATGCTTGTGCGCATTCTCGATCATGACGACGGCCGCATCGACCATGGCGCCGATCGCAATCGCGATGCCGCCGAGCGACATGATGTTCGCGTTCACGCCCTGATAGCGCATGACGATGAACGACACGAGCACGCCAAGCGGCAGCGACACGATCGCTACCAGCGACGAGCGAAGATGCAGCAGGAAGAGGAAACACACGACCGCCACGACGACGAACTCCTCGATGAGCTTGTGCTCGAGATTGGCCACGGCGCGCTGGATCAATCCCGAGCGGTCATAAACTGACACGATCTCGACACCAGGTGGCAGGCTCGTCTTGAGTGACGCGAGCTTCGTCTTTACCGCCTCGATGGTGGCGAGCGCGTTCTTGCCGCTGCGCATGATGATGACGCCACCCGCAACTTCGCCCTCACCATTGAGCTCGGCAATGCCCCTGCGCACCTCTGGCCCGATTTGAATCCGCGCTACATCGCCGAGGCGTACGACGACCCCCGCGGGCGTGGTCATCAACGGCACCTTTCGAAAGTCGTCGAGACTGCCGATGTACCCTTGCGCGCGCACCATGTACTCGGCTTCGCCCAGCTCGAGCACGGATCCACCGGTCTCCTGATTGGCCTTGCGTATGGCGTCGGCGACGGCGGTGTGCGGCAGGTTGTAGGCGCGCAGACGATCGGGATCGAGCACGACCTGGTATTGCTTGACCATGCCGCCTATCGAGGCGACCTCTGCCACGCCGGGCACGGATTTGAGCTCGTACTTCAGAAACCAGTCCTGCAGCGTTCGCAACTGGGCGAGATCGTTGCGACCGGAGCGATCAATCAACGCGTATTCGTAAATCCAGCCTACACCCGTGGCATCGGGGCCGAGCGAGGCCTTTGCCGTCGCTGGAAGCCGTGACTGCACCTGGTTGAGGTACTCGAGCACACGCGAGCGCGCCCAGTAAAGGTCCGTGCCATCTTCGAACAGCACGTACACGAACGAGTCGCCGAAGAACGAGTACCCGCGCACCACGCGCGCACCGGGCACCGACAGCATCGTGGTGGTCAGCGGATAGGTGACCTGGTTCTCGACGATTTGCGGCGCTTGCCCCGGAAATGTCGTGCGAATGATCACTTGCACATCGGAGAGATCCGGGAGCGCATCCACTGCTGTGCCAGTGACCGACCACGCGCCCCATGCCGCAACTATCAGCGTTGCAATCAGTACCAGGAAGCGGTTCCTGATGGACCAGTGGATCAGCCCCGCGATCAAGACTTCACTCCCGCGCTTTCAGTGCGCTCCATGCGGGTGATCGTCGGCTGCCCGTCCGCGCCGACGCGGAAGGCAAACCGCACGCTGTCGCCCGGCTTCACGCCGCGCGCGAGATCGGTGCTGGGCAAGGCAAACTCCATCGTCATCGCACCCCATTGCATCGATGGAATGGGGTCATGCGATAGCGTCACGCCGCGCGCGCCCACGGCTTCCACCTTACCAATACCGGTGTGCTCCTGCGTTTTCTGCGCCGGGGCCGGAGCGTTCTCGGCGCTACGCGTCTGGAAACTGCGCAGGCTTGCCTCGGAATCGATCAGGAACTGTCCCGAAGTCACGACCTTCTGACCTGCCTGCAAGCCGCTCCTGATTTCCGTCCTGCCATTCGTCTCGGCGCCGGTCTCCACTTCAACGGGACTGAATTTTCCGTCTGGCTGCGCGAGCATGACGAGGGTCCGCTTGCCGGTCTGAATGACCGCTTCCGACGGCACCATCAGTGCTTCGCGTGCGGCCGAACCGAATCTCACCGTGACGAACATTCCCGGCGCAAGACGGCCCGCAGTGTTGGCGAGCTCAATACGCGCCGTCATGGTGCGCGTCGTCGCAGTGACTTGGGGAAGGATCGCCTGCACCCGGCCCTTCAGCACCGTTTCGCCGAGCGCGGGTGATCGTGCTTCGACCTGCGCTCCTGGCAGCACGAGCGCCGCCTGACTTTCCGGCACTTCGACGTTGGCCCACACCGTCGAGAGACCGTTGATACGGAACAACGTGGTGCCCGGCATGACTGTCATGCCCTCGCGCGCCGCAATCTCGCTCACCACGCCGGACATCGGCGCGGTGATCGTCACGCGCGGACGCGATTGGCCGCTCGACTCCACGAGGCGTATCTGCGCTTCCGTCATCCCCGCCTGACGCATCCGCGCGCGCGCGGCATCGGCGAGCTCCGGCATGTCACGCGCATGCCATCGCCGAACGGTGAGGAACTCCTCCTGTGCGGCTACCCAGTCAGGTACGTACAAGTCCGCCAGCGGGGCACCGGCAGCGACGCGGTCGAGTGTTGCACGTACATGGAGGCGCTCGACGTACCCCGTGGCTCGTGCCTGGATTACTGCCTGCTCACGCTCGTTGTAGGCGATGGACCCTGCAGCGTCGATGCTCATACCGAGCGAGCCGCGGGTGACTTCGGCTGTGCGCACGCCCAGGCTCTGCTGCATGCGCGGATCCACACCTACGCCACTCGTGCCGGTGTCCGCATCCACGTACACGGGCACCAGCATCATGTCCATGAAAGGCGACTTGCCGGGATGATCGAACTTCTGGCCCGGCACCATGGGATCGTGCCAGTACAGCACCTTCTTTCCAGTCGCGGGGTCGAGGTCACCCGGCTTTTGCGGTCCCCCCGTGCTTTGCGGCGCCGCAGTTGCCGTGGCATTACTGCCGGTCGCGTGTCGAAGACCCAGCTCATACATTCCGTACAACGCTCCACCGAGCAGCACGATACCGATAATTACAAATGACGCACGTGCGCCGGTCATGGCCGGCCTCCATTCAGCGGGCTGGCATCGCTGAAGTACGTCAGCTCCGCCCACGCTTTTGCCGCCTCCATGTCGAGTCGCAGCGATTCGATACGCACGTCGATTTCGTTGCGCCGGGCCTCGAGCAAAGGTGCGAATGGCGCGCTGCCGGAGCGATAGGCAGTGAGCGCGCCGCGGGTACGTTCTTTGGCGAGTGGAATGAGCATCTCGTCGTAACGCATGCGGCGCTCGCGCGCGCTCTGCCACTCCTGCAGCATCGTGCTGACCTCCACGACATGCATGCGCAGCGAATCCTCACGCTGCGCGCGCACCTGCTCGACTTGCGCGATCTTTGCCGCAATTTCACGGTCCTGCCGATTCGCGCGGTCCCACTGCAAGGGGATCGATACATTGATCGAGACCATGTTCGAGTACGCCGGGCCGCGCTGGCTGTATGTGAGCTCGCCCGTCCAGTCGGACTTGCGGCTCGTGCGGGCAACATCGGCCTCAGCCTCTGCCAACGCAATCTGTCGATCCCAAATGACGATTTGCGGGTGCTGCTCGAGCTCGGTCGCGAGATGATCCGGATGCAAAGGGACGACATCGATCGTCGGCTTGGCACCCAGCGCGCGCGCGCCGGCATCGGGAATCCAGCGTGCGAGCCGCGCATTGGCCGCCTGCACTTGCCGCTCCACCTGGTTGATGCGATCGCGCACGAGCTCGACTTGTCCTCGCGCGACGAACACGTCCGCCTGCGTTCCCCGGTTCACGCGGTAATTGGTCTGGGACGCATCGACCTGCAGACCCGTTTCCTCGAGCTGCTCGCTCCAGAGATCGCGCAGCGACTCCTGGTAGAACCGATCGAACCAGGCAAGTGCAACGTCACGCCGTGCAGCCGCTGCCGCGAGCGCGCCCTGAGCACGTGCAAGCTCCGCGTCCTTGCGCTGGCGTTCGGCACGCGCTTCGCGTTTTTCCGCACGTGGGAACTCCTGCATCAGCCCAACGGAGCGCATGGTCATGAAATCCCGGGTGAGGCTGAACCGGTCCGGACCATTCACCGGGAGGTTCTCAACACCGGCTCGAATCACCGGGTCGGGAAGCTGCGCTGCCGACACGGCGAGCTCGGCAGCAGCTTGCGCCTGTGCCGCGGCTGCGCCAACGAGCGGCGCGTTCTCCACCGCGAGCCGACGCGCTTCTTCGAACGACAGAGCAGCGCTGGATTGGGCGATCACCACGCCCGAAGTGATGAGACATACGACAGCGGTGAACACCGACCGAAGAAGAACGCGGCGGTGGAACGGCCAACCAGACGGGCAAAACATGAAGCCTCCGAGGAACGTCAAAGATGCGCGGGCAAGCCCGCACGCATGAACGCTTCAGGAGGCTATAGTCGGAAGCAGCAGTGAAGTAGGGTGTGGTCGGGCGGCGGGTGTGCAAGGACGCCGATGGCCGTGGATCGAGGCGCAAGGTCGGTGACGGTCGCGACGTGGAGAGGCGCGATGAGGGGGGCCGTAATCAACTGCGGAAGGTCGAGGTTGTCGACGTGTTGCGCACCGACCTTGCAGTGCTCGACGCACAGAGCGGCATCGCCGCTGGCGGGCATCACATCGCCCGAGTCGCACGGTGACTGCATTGCCATTCCCGTCGGACCGGTCGTCGACGTCACCACGGGACACGCGTACGTCGCAAGCGCGAGCTGCATCAACGCCACCGAAAGGAGCGTCAGCAGGGCGACACGGAAGTGGCGTGGTCGGATCATACCAATCAATATTACAGCAGGGGGACCGGGTCTATGCGCCGGCTATCGGGCTATGTTGGTCGCCCGGGCACCTGGGCACCCCACAGGGTGGCAAACGAAGCGCTTCAGCGGGATGGCTCATGGGTTATCCCGAATGACGGCGCCCAGTTGTCCGTGCGCTGTCGGGCTAAAGATCACTGCTTCGCCAGCCGGCGGGCATTCGCGACTGACACCGACGAGAGACTCATGGCAACTGCGGCAATCATGGGCGAGAGAAGGATTCCAAATCTCCATAGGTGGTCGGCAAGACAACGAGTGGAAAGAGATGCACGATGCGTGCCGCTGACAAAACACACTAGGTTGCGTCTTTTTCTGCAGCTTTGCGCGCAAAGCGATGCCTGCTCGGCGTTGAGCATTCGTTGACAGATCCGCTGCACTTTCTGGCTATAGGTCTTACGAGCCGACCGCAGAAGTCATTACAAACTGCTGCGGATCACGCGCGACGAAGACCGACCGTGAGAGTCACTGGATCGGAGGTCTTGTTGCTCCACATCCAGCAGAACTCCTGCGTGCTCGTGGGCTCAAGCACGCCTTGCGAACGCATCACGCCGTCTTCACGCGCGGGGAATCTAACAGACGATCCCTCGTGGTAATGAATGTTGAAGTCCATGGGAGAAGCCGCATCGAAGCTCCACTCAACGCGCGAACCGAGGACCAGCTTGTCGCACAGCTCGACGAACTTGCCTGGAGCAACCTGCAATTCGCTTTGAAAGCGATTGTCAGCGCCCCATGCAAGTGAAATGAGCTGCGCTTGAGCGCTGGCACAGACGCCGGCGAGCAGCACGGCAAGCAAGCCACCGCTAGTCAAGTTGGTGACGGCGCCTCGAACGCCTGCTGCTCGCCGTAGCCTCCAAAACGCACAGTTCACTTCGACGGCTGGATGTCGGTGACTACGAGCGCGCCGTTCTGGTTCTCGGCGATGAAGCGAACCTTGTCCCCCGTCTGAACCTTCTCGAGCATGACGGGATCCTTCACCTGAAAGACCATTGTCATGGGCGGCATTCCAAGGTTCTTGATCTCCCCATGTTTAAGGGTGATCTTCTTGGCCTCCTTGTCCACCTTGCGGACTTCGCCGTCCGTGCCCGCGGTCGCCTCCTGCGCGGCGGCCGGCACTCCAGTGGCTTGAGAGGGCTGCGCGGCCACGATCCCCGAAGAATCGGCCGCCGATGCGTTCGCTGTGATCAGCGCCGCTGAGGTGAACATCATCAGCATCAGTTTGTTCATACGTGCTCCTTGTTGAGATGAACCTTCGTCACGCCGCTGCTACTTGGCGGCAACCTTTATCTTGCCAACCATTCCTGCCTGGTAATGGCCTGCGATCAGACAGGCGAAGTCAAACTCGCCGGGCCGGTTGAAGGTCCACACGATCTCGCCTGTTTTTCCCGGCGCCACGTGCGACATGTAGGGCTCGTCGTGCTCCATGTTGGGGAACTTGGCCATCAGAGCCGCGTGCTCGTCGAGGTCCTTCTTGGTGCCGATGACGAGCTCGTGTTGTACCTTGCCGGCGTTGCTCATCAATAGCCTGACCGTCTCACCCTGGCGCACGTTGATCACGTTCGGCGCAAAGCGCATCTCATCGAGCATCTTGATGTCGATAGTTCGCTTGCTGGCCTTCGCTTCCCCGGCAATGCCCCATTCCTTCTGCTCTTTTTTCACGGGACCCGCAGCCTTGTTTTCACCATGTGAATCGTCACCATGCGCGTACGAAGCAACAGGCCATGCGAGGAGCGCCGCGATCATTGCAATGTGGACGGAGTTCATTGATACCTTTCAATATGAATGTGCGGCCGCGCGTCAATGACCGCTGTGGCCGATCGGCTTACGAACCTGCACTTCGATTTCCTGTTTCACCGTTGCATTGGAAGGCAGGGCTTGCCCACCTTCCGACTTGAATCGCGTCGGCTCGGCCAATGCACCCTGCCACTCGTACGCGACCGCTCCGGCCGGATGCTGATACCAACCCCCAGGGTCCTTGTAATCTCCCGGTGGCTGGTTGCGACGTACCTTCACGACGCTGAACATGCCGCCCATTTCCACTGAGCCAAACGGCCCCTGCCCGCCCATCATGCGGGCCGTGTTGTCGGGCAGCGGCATCTCCATCTCTCCCATGTCCGCCATGCCACGCTCACCCATCACCATGTAGTCCGGAATGAGCTTGTTGATCTGCTGCACGACGCCGCGGTGCTCCACCCCGATCATGGTGGGGACCTCGTGGCCCATGGCATTCATCGTGTGGTGGCTCTTGTGGCAATGGAAGGCCCAATCACCCTCCTCGTCCGCAATGAACTCGATCTGGCGCATCTGGCCCACGGCAATATCGGTGGTGACCTCATGCCAACGGGTGGACTTGGGAGTCGGCCCGCCATCGGTGCCCGTGACGACGAACTCGTGCCCGTGCAAGTGCATCGGATGATTGGTCATGGTCAGATTGCCCATGCGGATGCGTACGCGGTCGCCCTGACGAACGTTCATCGAATCAATGCCGGGGAATATCCGGCTGTTCCATGACCACAGATTGAAGTCCAGCATGGTCATGATCTTCGGGGTGTAGCTGCCCGGATCGATGTCGTAGGCATTGAGCAGGAAACAGAAGTCGCGGTCCACCTGGTCGATCAATGGATGCTTGGCTTTGGGATGCGTCACCCAGAACCCCATCATCCCCATGGCCATCTGCGCCATCTCGTCGGCATGTGGGTGATACATGAACGTACCGGGACGGCGCGCCACGAATTCGTACACGAACGTCTTGCCAGATTGGATCGCCGGCTGCGTGAGGCCGCTCACCCCGTCCATGCCATTCGGCAGGCGCTGTCCATGCCAATGAATCGAGGTGTGCTCCGGCAGCCGGTTGGTGACAAACAGCCGCACGCGATCGCCTTCGACCACCTCAATGGTGGGTCCTGGCGATTGCCCGTTGTAGCCCCACAGATGCGCCTTGAAGCCCGGTGCCATCTCCCGCACCACCGGCTCCGCTACCAGATGGAACTCCTTGACGCCACCATTCATGCGCCAGGGCAGCGTCCATCCATTGAGCGTCACGATGGGGTCGTAGGGACGACCGCTGTTTGGCACCAGCGGCGGCATCGTGTCAGGCTTGGTCTGGATGACCGGCTCGGGCAATGCTGCGAGCGCGGCCCGACCGACCGCCGCCGCTGTCACAGCGCCAGCTGTCTTGATTAAAAATCCGCGGCGATCACTTGCCATCTTGTCGGGTTTATCCATTTGACGAAAGTGTTGATCAATGGCTGCGTTGGGCCGAAGCCTTGCCCGCTCCACCCGATTCGAGCGCGACGGAACCCATGGGCCTGCCGATGAGGGCCGCTTGCAGGGCGGCGTCGGCCAACCAGAAGTCCCGTTGCGCATCGATCGCCTGCACCACACTGCCGATCTGCTCGCGCGCATCGGCCAGCAGCTCGAACACTCCGATGAGCATTCCGTTGTAGCGAAGCATGTTTTCTTCGGCGATCGTCTTGCGCAACGGCACGATCTCGTCGCGATAGTGCCTGGCGAGATCATAGGCAGTGCGATAGGAGCTGTAGCTCTCGCGCACCTGTGAGCTTGCATCGATCGCCACTTGTCCCGTGCGATTGAGCGCCGCCATGTAAGTTGCCTGTGCACGCGCACGCAGGGTGTCGCCGAAATCGAAGATGGGCAGTGGTAGCTCCAGTTCGTATCCGCGTTGGGTAGCCCGTCCTGTTTCCTTGTTGTCCACTGCGCCCAAGTGCAAACCGTTCACGATGCTGGTCACCCGCGTGAGCCCCTGCTCTCGCGCGGTGAACTCCAGATTGCCTTTTGCCATGCGTACGTCCAGCCGCTGCTCCAGCGCCTTCTGGGCAGTCGTTTTCTCGTCGTGCGGTGCCGCAGGCAAGTCCGGCAGGCGCTCCGGAAGCTTCAATGCCGCAGCCTGGGCATCGTCGAGACCTAGCACCCGGACAAGCGCTTCTCGTGTGCTCTGCGCATTCTGACGTGCACGCGCCAGTTGCGCGACGGCCTCGGCAGAGAACGCCTGCTCACGTGCGCGCCGCAGCCTGTTGAAATTGCCGGCAGCCTGCATGCGGCGCGCAAGCTCGGCGCCCGCGTCAGCAGCCGCTTTCACCTGCTCGAAATACCCTACCGACTGCTGCGCAGCGACCGCACGCACCCACGTCTGGCGGGCATCGCTGGCAGCCTGCACAAGGTCGCTCGACATCCTGAGACGAAGCTGCTGCTGCTGGTAATCTGCCAGCCGCAGGCGCGAGGGGAGAAGAAGCACGTCGAAAATGGACACTGCGAGGCTGCGGGTAATTTCCAGCTCACGCACACCGCCTTCCGTCCGTAGCAAGCGCTCGAAGGCGAAAATCGGATTGGGCAGGCGTGCCGATTGCGTCGCACTGGCTGAGCCGGCGGCGCTTTCGAACAGCACGGCTTGCACTGCGGGACTGTGGCCCAGCGCGATACGAACGGCGTCATTGGCGCCCAGCGGCTTCGCGAGCAGCGCTTCCGTGTCGCTCGCCGCCTGCTGCCGCTCCTCATCGGTGGCCAGCCAACGCGGATCGACGCCCAGCCGGTCCTTTGCGAACGCCGATGCAGCGTCATAGTTCTCGTTGATGGCCGAAGTGGCGCACCCCCCCAGCAACAGTGCCACAGCGGCACCGCGCCATGCACGCCTCATGGATCTGACAGCGACAGCGGAATTCATTGCTTGCGCTGCTCCGGCTGCGCTCCAGGCGCGACCGGCACCTTTGGCATGACGGACGAGGCGTCAATCTTCGCAGGCTCGAGACCCTGGCCTTCACGTGCATACGCTTTCCACCCACCGATGCGGCCGACGAGCTCGTTGCTCTCGCGCCAGGATGCAACGGGTTCATCCTTGAAAGGACGGTAGCCCTCGAACGCGGGACGGTACGTGGTCGCAGCGGTCTCACCGGAGCCGGCCGTCACGTTCGCTGGTTGCGCGAGCACAGGCACGCCCACGAGCACACTGCAGATTGCCAAGATCAGTTGATACCTCGAGAGTCGCATGATGTTTGCGTTCGAAAATGTCTGCGTTGAATTATCGCGGCCTGGAAGCGACATTTACGTGACCAATGGATTACATGTTTGTAATGTTCGGCTCAGCCAGCACACCTGGGCGGAAAATGGACGCTGACCATTAGCCGGAGCGCGGCCATGCGCTTATTGATCGTCGAGGACGAATCCAAGACCGGGGAGTACTTGAGACAGGGATTGACCGAAGCCGGTTTCACGGTCGATCTCGCCCGCGACGGAACCGACGGCGCGCACCTCGCCACAACCGGTGAGTACGACCTCGTGATCCTTGACGTCAATCTGCCTGGAATGAGCGGCTGGGCCGTGCTGCGGCGATTGCGCGAGGCTGGACGCACCATGCCGGTCCTGTTTCTCACTGCCCGCGATGGTGTGCACGACCGGGTCGAGGGTCTCGAGCTCGGTGCCGATGATTATCTGATCAAGCCCTTCGCATTCGTCGAGCTTCTGGCACGCGTACGCACTCTTCTGCGCCGCGGCAAGGCGACGGAGCCGGAAGTGCTGCGCGCCGCCGATCTCGAACTGAACCTCAACCGGCGTCGCGTCACTCGCGCCGGAACGCGCATCGAGCTCACGCCCAAGGAATTCGGTCTGCTCGAATTGCTCCTGCGGCGCCGAGGCGAGGTGCTGCCTCGGTCACTGATCGCGTCGCAGGTCTGGGATATGAACTTCGACAGCGACACCAATGTGATCGAGGTTGCCATCCGGCGCTTGAGGGCCAAAGTGGACGATAGTTACGACGTGAAGCTGATCAAGACAGTCCGGGGCATGGGCTATGTCATCGAGGACGTTACGTGAGCGGCTTCAACCGCGGTTCGCTCACGCTTCGGCTCACCCTGTCGTTCAGCGCTCTGACCACCATAGTCCTGGTCGGCATTGGGATCGTGCTCTATCGGTCGCTCGATACGCACTTCTTGTACGAGGATGCCATGGAGCTGCGCGGCAAGAGCGAGCTCGTCCAGCATCTGGTGGCACGGCTACGCAGCGCCGGTGCGGTGGAATCCTTGAGCGAACGCCTGGACGATGCCTTGATCGGCCACGACACTCTGTTCGTAGAAGTACGCCGAGGCAGTGG
Organism: Pseudomonadota bacterium; assembly: GCA_030946875.1. Classification (GTDB taxonomy): domain Bacteria; phylum Pseudomonadota; class Gammaproteobacteria; order Burkholderiales; family Casimicrobiaceae; genus CAIWHR01. The sequence goes on from JALYXY010000179.1 coordinate 13,764, forward strand.
CGCCGTAGTGTTCTTCACGCAAGAAGCTCCGTTCTCGTTTGACGCTTTGCAAAAGAACGAAACCCATGCACAGCAAATCGCGGGTATGAGCATGTGGTCCGATACGATCGGCGAACATCTATACAGGATCACCCGATTTGTGCTGCCCCCCGAAAGTTCAAGTGCCGGCGAGCTTTATGTGACCCTGGCGATGAACGTCGACCGCCACCGTGAGTTCCTGTCGCGCGTAGGCGGCACGATCCTGCTGTCCGTGATCGGTGCAGCAGTGGCAGCGGGACTCCTTGGCTGGCTCGCCGTGCGCGTCGGGCTCGCACCCGTACACGCATTGGCCGCTCTCACCTCACGTATCTCAGCGAAGGAGCTCGATGCGCGGGTTCAGCTCGAGCATCTTCCTCCGGAGCTGATCCCGCTTGGCCAGTCGTTCAACGCCATGCTCGCTCGGCTCGAGGATTCGTTTCGCAGATTGAGTGACTTTTCGTCAGACCTGGCGCATGAGCTACGCACCCCGGTGGGCGCGCTCATGACGCAGTCGCAAGTCGCACTTTCCCGGTCGCGCTCGATAGAGAATTACCGCGAGGTGCTGTATTCGGCGATGGAGGAATACGAGCGGCTGGCGCGAATGATCACCGACATGCTGTTCCTGGCCAAGGCGGATAACGGTCTTCTGATCCCCACCCGCGAGCCCATCGATCTTTGCGCCGAAATAGCCGCGTTGTTCGAGTTTTACGACGCCCTGGCGGAAACGGGCATGGTGCGACTCGATGTTTCAGGTGCGGGCACTGTGTCTGGCGATCGGATCATGATCCGCCGCGCACTGAGCAATTTGCTGTCCAATGCGATCCGGCATACCGCGTCGGGCGGTGCCGTCTCGGTGAGTATAGAGGCGCAGGACAAGGACACGGTGATCTCCATCAGCAATCCCGGTTCGCCCATACCTGCCGAGCATCTGCCGCGATTGTTCGACCGGTTCTACCGTGTCGACGCTGCCCGTGAACGCGCCACGGACGGCGCAGGCCTGGGGCTCGCGATAACGAAGTCGATACTGCTGGCCCATGGCGGCGATATTTCGGTGACCTCCGACTCGGCGAGTACGCGGTTTGCGCTTACATTTCCGCATTAACGGGCACCGCAGTGACCTGCCGCTTGAACTGGATTGATACGCATCACCACTTGCGCACAAGTGACCGCAAGACCAACTGCGGTGGGCTCGAAATACCCGGCCGCGGGTAGGTCGCTTCGGGGACACGCCCGTCGAAGCAACGGACGCAATCGAAAAGAAGACGTCCGGAAAGAACAAGCGAGCCGCCTAAGGCGAATCAGACCTGGACCACCTCGAATGCGTCCGCCGCGGGCTCGACGCCTGCCCCCACGCCCTCGACGGTCACGCGATACGCAGCCGCGCGCGGTGAGGGCAACTCCACGCTGTGTGCGCCATCCGAGTCTTTGGTCATACGCGTGCGCAGCACCTCGCGGCCCGACTCGACGTCGACCAACGTCGCGCCAAGTGCCGCGACCGGCTGACTTGGCCGCGCGCGCACGATGACCTTCTCGTCCGAGCGATAGAGGTCGTTGAGCTCGAGCGACAATTGCGCGAGATGCGGTCGCGCCGCACGAAATTCTCCAAGCGGAAAGTAGAGCCCGGTGAGCAAGCCGCCGAGATGCGTGAGGACCGCATCGGCGTTTTGCAGCGCTGCGTGCTTGGTCGCCGCGAACATCCCTTGCGCCGCGTCCTGCTGCTCCAGCGGCATCGCCGACGCCCGCGGCACGGTGCCGTCGCCGCCCATGTCCACATTGTTGAACGTCTTCAGCATTTCGGCGCGGTCGCCGCTGATCTTGGCGGACTGGTTCGTCGGCTGCTTGTAGCCGACGATCGGATAGATGCGATACCGGTCCTTCCGATAGCACTCGTCCCGCCCGTGCTCTTCGACTTTGAGCCGAATCTCCTCGTGAAACCGCGCGGCATCCTTGATCTTCTCCGCGTCGCCGTTCGGCAGTCCTGTCTCGGCAACGCGTCGTAGCGATCCACTCCCGGTATCGAGGCACTCGTACGTCGGAAGGAGTTGATAGAGCGATTTCATCTGCCGCGCGAGCGGCGAGAGGTCGAGGAGACCACGAAGCTCGTACTGGCCGTTCGCGATCCCGTCGACGGCGTTGAGCGAGCCGCGATAAGGTGTGCCGAACGTAATCAGCGCGCGCGTATCCCGCCAGCCTTCGAGCACCTCCAGGAAGTAGCGGGACACGAGACCGCCCATCGAATGTCCGACAAGTATGAGCTTGGCTTTGTCATTACCGCTCTTCGCGCGCCAATCGCGCAGCCAGTCGCGCGACCGCTTCATGAGCGTGTGCGCGGATGACCGATTGTCGCGCCGCCAATCGTACGCGAAAGGGTGGAAGTTCTCGCCTTCGACGACGTCAAATTCGGACTTGATGTAATCCGCGACCGCGCCGTAGCCGTCGATCTTCCAGATCCCCGGGAGCACGTGCAGATCGGGCAGGAGCCTCGTCGCGGTGACGCCGTCATCGAGCGTTTCGGCGTCCGCCGAGTCCTCGTCCACCAGTAGATTAGTGACGTAGCTGCGGCCGCCGGTAAAGAGGTTCTTCACGAGCGCTCGCCCGGACCAGCCCCAGATGATCTGGTCGCCCTTCTTCAACTCGCTGCCGCTGATGCCGGGCAGCAGCACAATCACGTCGGGCATCTTCTGGGACAAGCGCGCCTCCTATGACTTTCCGAGCGACGATAGGAAGAATGGAGCCCAGTAGAACACATCGCGCCGACGTTCGGTGTCGTCAAGGTGGGCGAGGATAGCCGTCTGCAGCGCATTGTCGGGCGTGGCACCGCCGGCGTACGCGCGATGAAAGTCGGTGAGGATGGAAAGCGCCGTCGCGTCGTGAACCGGCCATAAGGCGCCGAGCAGAGTTTGCGCTCCGGAATCGAACAGGACAGCCTGCAGCCCGAACAAATCGTCCCCCGGGAGCCGGTCCAACCCACGGCCTGCGATCGAGCGCTGTCCGGAGTGGCACGCGGCGATGACGACAAGCTCGGCGCGAAGCTTGAGCGCGTCGATCTCCCAGCTCGACAATGCGCCGTCGCGCAGGTAGACGCACGACTCGAAGGGATCGTTGACCGCGTCGCCGGCGAGTACGCTGCTGCCGTGCGTGGCGAGATGCAGGCAGCGATAATCGCGCAATGACAGCGCCGTCAATTGCGCGCGCGTCGCGCCGGCGAGCGTGTGCCCCGCGTCGCCGTGAGCGGCGGCGACGGCGGTCGCCTCGGCCTCCGCGTTGGGCAAGCTCGGGATGTCGGGATCGTCGAAATGGGCGACACCGACCGCGAGCACCGGACCCTCGTGATTTCCGGCCCACGGGACGAGCAAGCTGCTGAGGTTCGGCACGTAGCGAATCGAGAAACTTTGAATCAGGTAGCCGGCCTTCCACGGTGCGGCGTGGAATGGGAAGAGGTGCAATGCGCGATGAGGACAAAGTACGAGGCGCGACTTCCCGTCAATGAACGCGCGTATCTCCGCAGGCAACAACGACTCGCCGAGTGTCGCGATGAGGGCGGCCGTTTTGGGGATCAGCTTTCGGAAGTCCGGATCGGCGCCACTCAACATCGTCACGCAACCCAGGTACTCGCGGAGCTGCGCCTGCAACGCCGCGTCGAGCGTAACCGGGACCGGAAGGAAGCCTTCGCGCGTGACGGCCATCACGAGAGCGACCTCGTTGGCGATCAGGAACCACGAGACGGCGGCCTCGTCGGCGCCGAGCGTGGCTTGCAGGGCAGCGACAGAAATCTCGGGCACCTCCGTTCCGCCGGCGTGGGCGCGCACAATCGCACGAGCGGTGAGGAGCCAACGCCGGCGCTCCTTGAGTTTCTCGGCCTCGGCGGAGTTCTGCGCGGCTCCGACCAGTGAATCGTTGACCTCACGGAATTGCGCCTCGACGTCGCTCGCATCCGTATCGAGCTTTGGCACGAGCCTGCTGCGCAACGCGGCGCGCGCTTTTAACAGCTCGGTGACGGCGAGCAGTAGGTCGTAGCGCTTGGTCTTGTACGCCGCCGCTGCGGCGAACTCGTAGATCTCGGCGCGCGTGGCGAGGAACGCGCTCTGCTGGTACGGGCTGCTGACGCGCGCGCGTTCGCTCTCGATGTCGCGGATAGTAGGCTCGCACGTCGCGAGAATCGCTTCGTGGTCGGCGAGTCCCGCCAGCGCCCGCGCCTTGTAGTCGACGGCCGTGAGATAGAGCTCGCGCTCGTAACCCGTGGCGAACGACGAGAGCCGCGCGGGATTGTCGCCGAGCAGCGTGCGGATGGCCTCGTCGGTCAGCGCCGGGACGCCGACGAGCCTTGCCAGCGCAAGCAGCACATAGACTTGCTCGACGATCGCGCGCGCCATGTGCACGCGCGATCCCATCGCTGCCGCCTGTTCGCGCAATTCCACCGCCGTTATCAGGAGCGCATCGGTCGCGCCGTCGTTGCATGCCAGCCGAAGCGCGTGCAGGGTATCGTCGAGCGCAGTCATCTGCGCCGTTCGCTGCCTCGTTTCCTCGAAGTCCGAGGACAACGGCGGCTGGGTTGTCCGCGACGAATTCCATACCGCAAGCCGATCGTCGAGCTCGCGTTTGGCCTGCGCCGCCTGTTGGTCGAAGTCGATCGCGACCTGAGACACTTCCCGCAATACACGCTCGGCACGTGCGCTGCCCGGTGGATCGTTCTTGAGGCGGTTACTGGTGCGGGCACCGAGGATCGTCGCCCAGCACTTGATCACATCGCAGATCTGCGCGAGCAGCGCCGACTGCGTGAGGTCCCTGCTCGCCACCTCGATCCAAGAATCGGCAGCGAGGCCGATGTCTTGTTCGGGATCGAGATAGCCCGCGTCCTGCAGCACGACGGCTGCAGTCTCCGCCGTCCGCGCCGCCTCGAACCTGTCTCCGGTTCCCCCGATCTCCTGCGCGAGCCGCGTTAGCGCCTTTGCGTGTGCGACCGGATCCGGCTGTGCCGGAAGCGCCCGAAGCTCCACCGCGACTGCACCGTCGAAGTCCGCCGCGAGATGGAAGCCGAGGTCCCTCAACTCTTGCCGGCATTGCTCCGCGGACTTGGGATCGTTGCCAGTGGCATAGAAAGCGGCTGCGCGCTCTAGCGCATCGCGTCGCTGTTCGTTGTGGCCGAGGCTATGCTCAGCGCTGCTGACCGCCCACCATGCCCAGGCGAGACGCCACGCATGCTCCTGCGACACCGGCGGCGCGAAGTCCTTCCCTATAACGGCGAATGCGTCGATCTCCATTCGCAGCGCGGCAACGCTCTGGGGGGTGACGGCGATGACGCCCGTTGCCTTCACGGCCGCCATGAGCTTCTCTCCCGCCGCGACCATCGTCGCCAGCTGCGAATTCGACATCGGAAGCGTGGCGGAAGGAAAGCGCTCGGCGACCACGTTGCCGATCTCCACCGTGGCCTGCGTGCGCGAAGCGAGCATCAACTGCTCGGGCGATGCGCGGCCAGTGACCACTGCGTCGAGGTACGCCTGCAGCCGGGGCAGATCGTCGAGCGAATGACCGGCTTCGCGCAGGAGCCGCAGACGCACCTGCCCAATGGCCTGAAGCATCGATCGCGCCGATGCTTCGGCATGAACAAACTCGAGGGCACGCGTACGCCGGAGTTCCGGCGACAGGTCGACCCATTGCCACGCCACCTCGCAGGCGTCGACAAGATCAGCCTGCGGCAACCCGGCGATCATCGCCGTGCGGAAACGCTTCCAGTCGGGCATGCATCGTCAAACTGTTTGCGGCGATGTCGGCACGACTGCGATGCTTCGGCCGAACGGACGGGCGCGCCGCGCGCTTCCGGCCGCGACAATAGAATAGCCGATGGGCCCTACGCCGGGACGACCTCCCAAGAATTCTAGCCTTCCATAGCCTTCAGCGGCATCACCTCGATGGTCGCCTGGGGAATGCCGAAATGCGGATGGTCCACGAACATCTTGGCCGCCTCATCGGCCGAGTTC
>JALYXY010000011.1 GCA_030946875.1 Pseudomonadota bacterium
GCCATTCTTGAAGCAGTTGTTGAAAAAGATGTCAGCGTACGAAGGCGCGATCAACGCACGGAAGCCGAAATCCTCGAGCGCCCACGGCGCGTGCTCACGCGAGCTGCCGCAGCCGAAGTTGCGTCGCACGAGCAGGATCCGCGCACCCTCGTACCGGGGCTGGTTGAGCACGAAGTTGGGATTCTTGGGGCGCCGCGAGCTGTCCACGCCGGGCTCGCCGGCATCGAGGTAACGCCACTCGTCGAACAGATTGGGACCGAAGCCGGAGCGCTTGATGGACTTCAGAAACTGCTTGGGGATGATCGCGTCGGTGTCGACGTTCGCGCGATCGAGTGGTGCGACGATGCCGGTGAGGATGCGAAACGGTTCCATTGGGCTCCGGACGAAAGAGTTTAGAAGAGTCGGCGAACGTCGACGAAGTGGCCTGCGACGGCGGCGGCAGCGGCCATCGCGGGGCTTACCAGGTGCGTGCGGCCGCCGGCCCCTTGCCGGCCCTCGAAATTGCGGTTCGACGTCGACGCACAGCGCTCACCCGGCTCGAGCCGGTCGTCGTTCATCGCCAGGCACATCGAGCACCCGGGCTCGCGCCATTCGAAGCCTGCGTCGCGAAATACGCGATCCAGCCCTTCGCGCTCGGCCTGAGCCTTGACGAGGCCGGAGCCGGGCACGACCAGCGCGAGCTTGACGGTTCCTGCGACATGCCGTCCGCGCGCAACCGCCGCGGCGGCGCGGAGATCCTCGATGCGCGAGTTGGTGCACGAGCCGATGAAGACCTTGTCGATCGCGATGGCCTCCATCGGAGTGTTCGGCATAAGTCCCATGTATTGCAGCGCCCGCGCCATGCCTTCGCGGCGCGAGTCGTCCTTCTCCTTGTCCGGATCCGGAACGCGCCCGTCGATGCCGACAACCATTTCCGGTGACGTGCCCCAGGTGACTTGTGGGCGCAACGAGCCGACATCGACCTCGACCACACGCTCGAACGTCGCGTCGGCATCGCTGTGCAGCGTGCGCCAGTAAGCGACCGCGCGGTCCCACACGGCACCCACCGGCGAGAAGGGTCTCCCCTGCAGGTAATCGATGGTTGCGTCATCGACTGCGATCATGCCGGCGCGCGCGCCCGCTTCGATCGCCATGTTGCATACGGTCATGCGGCCTTCCATGGAAAGGGAACGAATCGCCGAGCCGCCGAACTCGATCGCGTAGCCGGTGCCGCCCGCCGTGCCGATGCGACCGATCATCGCGAGGACGAGATCTTTCGCCGTCACGCCGGGAGGCAGACGGCCCTCCGCGCGCACGAGCATCGATTTGGCCTTCTTCTGCAGGAGGCACTGCGTGGCCAGAACGTGCTCGACTTCGGACGTGCCGATGCCGAACGCGAGCGCAGCGAATGCGCCGTGGGTGCTGGTGTGCGAGTCACCGCACACCACGGTCATTCCCGGCAGCGTGGCGCCCTGCTCCGGTCCGATCACGTGGACGATGCCCTGCCGGTGATCCCGGAACGGAAAGTACGCCTTGGCGCCGGTCGCGCTGATGTTCGCGTCGAGGGTCTCGACCTGTGTGCGCGAAATGGGATCCCGAATGCCCTTTTCCCAGTCCTTGGTCGGCGTGTTGTGGTCGGCCGTGGCGACGATCGAAGCCACCCGCCAGGCCGAGCGCCCCGCAAGCCGCAGACCCTCGAATGCCTGAGGGCTTGTCACTTCGTGCACGAGATGGCGATCGATGTACAGCAGCGCCGTGCCGTCGCTTTCGGAGCGGACGACGTGAGCGTCGAAAACCTTGTCGTACAGGGTGCGTCCGGGCATGGGGAGCGTCCTATGCTGCACTGCAGTAAACCGTCGAAGATAGCTCTGAATGAGGTAGAGCGCAAGAGTGCCGCGTGGGTTCAGGTGCGCGCCGCCAGGGCGTCGAGAATAAGCGCCGAGACTGCGGCCACGGTCTCGCCGGACCATGGGTCGAAAGACGTGGCCGGAAGCGCCCGCAGCCACGTGAACTGGCGCTTGGCGAGCTGTCGGGTTGCGGCGGTTCCCCGCGCCAGGAGTGTTTCGGCGGTGGCCTCGCCCTCCAGGACTTGCCACACCTGCCGGTACCCGACACAGCGCATCGAGGGCAGGGTTGCGTTCAGGACGTAGCGTTGCCGCAGCGACTGGACTTCTTCGACGAGTCCCGCCGCGAGCATTGCGGCAAACCGCTCTGCAATCAACGTGTGCAGGCGCGCGCGCTCAGGAATCAGCGCAATCGAGAGAGCTTCGGTCAGGAAGGGTGCGCGACCGCGCCCCTGCAAGTCCGAGAGCGGCGTGCCCGTCGCGTGAAACACCTCGAGCGCGCGGCCGATGCGTTGCGCGTCGGAGCGATGGATTCG
>JALYXY010000066.1 GCA_030946875.1 Pseudomonadota bacterium
AAATTGGCACAGATCCGCGGCCACCGCAATGTCTCCAGGCCGTCTCTACACCGTCAGACACGCTTTCACACCGTCCGTCTCCATATCGGCCCCGCGTCCGGCCTTCAGCACCTCGCCCCGCGACAGCACGACATAACGATCGGCAAGCGAGCGCGCGAAATCGTAATACTGCTCGACCAGCACGATCGCCATGCGGCCCTCTTGCGCAAGAGTTCGTATCGCCCGTTCGATGTCCTTGATGATCGATGGCTGGATGCCCTCGGTAGGCTCGTCGAGAACGAGGACCTTGGGATCGGACGCAAGTGCACGGCCGATGGCGAGTTGCTGCTGCTGGCCGCCGGAGAGATCGCCCCCGCGCCGGTGCAGCATGTCGCGCAGCACCGGAAACATGTCGAAGAGCCGGTCCGGGATTCTGGCCGACGCAGGCTTCGTCGCAAGTCCCAGCCGCAGGTTCTCCTCGACGGTGAGACGCGGGAAAATCTCGCGCCCCTGAGGCACGTAGCCGAGGCCCAGCTGTGCGCGCCTGTAGGGCGGCAGCCTGGTGACGTCGTGTCCGTCGAAAGTGATTGCACCACTCTTGGGAGGAATCAGTCCCGCGATGCACTTGAGGAGAGTCGTCTTGCCGACTCCGTTGCGGCCGAGCACAGCCGTCACCGCGCCGGCCGGCGCCTCGAAGCTGACATCGCGTAAGGTATGGCTGCCACCGTAGAACTGCTGGAGGTTGGAGACCGTCAGCATCATCGTCCCAGATAAACTTCGATCACGCGCGGGTCATTCTGCACGGCATCCATCGACCCTTCCGCGAGCACTGCGCCTTCGTGCAGCACGGTGACGGTGCTCGCAATTCGGCTCACGAACTCCATGTCGTGCTCGACCACGATGATCGAGTGCCGGCCGGCAAGTGCGAGGCAAAGCTCGGCGGTGCGCAACCTCTCCTCGTCCGTCATCCCCGCTACGGGCTCGTCCAGGAGCAGCAGTCGCGGCTCCTGCATGAGCAACATGCCGATCTCGAGCCACTGCTTCTGGCCGTGCGACAAGAGTCCTGCGGGACGATGCGCTTCGCGTCGCAGTTGCACGAGGTTCAGCACTTCGCCAATCCTGTCGAGGTCGGCAGAGCAAAGTCGAGCACGCGCGGAGGTCCGTACGCGCTTGTCGGCTTTCATCGCGAGCTCGAGGTTCTCGAACACCGAATGCTGCTCGAACACCGTGGGCTTCTGAAACTTTCGCCCGATGCCCGCATGCGCGATCTCGGGCTCCGACAGCTGCGTGAGATCGATGGTCTGGCCGAAGAATGCCGTGCCGGCGTCGGGGCGGGTCTTGCCCGTAATGACGTCCATCATCGTGGTCTTGCCGGCGCCGTTGGGCCCGATGATGCAGCGGAGCTCGCCGTCATCGATGGTGAGCGAAAGGGCATCGAGCGCCTTGAATCCGTCAAAGCTCACTGTGATGCCATCGAGGTACAGGATCGGCCCGTGCGAGGTGTCGAGTGCGTGCCGGGCGTGTCGCATGCCGAGCTGCGCAATCGCTGGACTGCCGACGTCCATCGTCGGCGAAGCTGCATTGCGCGCGCCAATCATCGGCGCATCAGCGCTTGCCATGCGCCGACGACGCCACGCGGGAGGAACAGCGTGACGAGAATGAATAGGAGCCCGAGAAAGAAAAGCCAGAACTCCGGAAACACCTGAGTGAACCAGCTCTTGGCGCCGTTCACTGCGATCGCGCCCACGATCGGTCCGATCAGCGTGCCTCGCCCGCCCACGGCGGTCCATATCGCAATCTCGATCGAGTTCGCGGGTGACATTTCGCCAGGATTGATGATTCCCGCCTGGGGTACATAGAGTGCCCCTGCGATGCCGCACATCGCGGCGGAGAGCGTCCAGATGAAGAGCTTGTAGTGGAGCGGGTTGTACCCGCAGAACATGACGCGACTCTCCGCATCGCGGATGGCCGTCAGGATGCGCCCGAGCTTCGAGGTCACGATGGCCCGTCCCACCAGCAGCATGCCGATCAGGGTCGCCGCCGAAAGGCAGAAAAGCACGGCACGCATGCCCGACGTGGCAATCGGAAAGTCGAGGATGCGCTTGAAATCGGTGAATCCGTTGTTGCCGCCGAAACCCGTGTCGTTGCGAAAGAACAGCAACATGAAGGCATAGGTCAAGGCCTGGGTGATGATGGAGAAGTAGACACCCTTGATGCGCGAGCGGAACGCGAAGTAACCAAAGACGAAGGCGAGCGAGGCCGGCACGAGAACGACAAGGGCCAGCGCATACGGCAGGTGCTCGGTGAACGCCCAGTACCAGGGATACGTCTTCCAGTCGAGGAACACCATGAAGTCAGGAAGCGTGCTGTGGTAGACGCCTTCCGTGCCGATCGATCGCATGAGATACATGCCCATCATGTACCCGCCGAGCGCGAAAAACAGGCCGTGCCCCAGCGACAGAATGCCGGTGTAGCCCCACAC
>JALYXY010000069.1 GCA_030946875.1 Pseudomonadota bacterium
ACCCAGCACCATCGACACCGTGATCGTCTCGTCCAGGAACATCCGTCCCCATAGCATGCCGAAAAGCGGAATGAGGAAGGTGACCGTCAAGGTCCGCATCGGTCCGATGTCACGCATCAACCGGTAATAGAGCACGTACGCGAGCGCACTGCAGACGACCGCAAGGGCGACCACGTCGGCAATGACGAGAGGATCGCGCAGCGTCGCAGTGGGCAACGGTCGTCCGCTCGCCAGCAGCCCCGGCAACAGCAGGCCTGCTGCCGCGAGCTGGCTCCAGCCGGCAACGGCGAGCGGCGGCGCGTGTGCTGCCGTGCGCCGAAGGTAGATGCCCGCAGCCGCATAACAGAACGCGGCGCCGAGCGACGCGGCCACGGCCCACGCAAACATCACATCGGGCACCACCGGCCCTGTCTTGCTCACGAGAATCACACCGGCGCACCCGCAGGTGATTCCGACCACCTTGGGGCGAGTGAGCGGCTCGTTCAGCCACACGGCCGCGAGAAGCGCCGCGAAGAGCGGTGTGGAAGAGTTGAGAATGGCGAGATACGAAGCCGGCAAATGCAGCGCGGCGAACGCGAAGAGCGCGAACGGCACCGCCGAATTCACGGCGCCCACCACTACGTACACGCGCCAGAACTGCCTCAGCTCCGCATGGCGCCGAAGCGCGCCCGCGTAGGCAACCAGAACCGCGCCTCCGAGCAGCACCCGCGATTCCGCAGTGGCCCACGGGCCAATGACCGGCGAGAGCACGCGGATGAACATGAACGACGCGCCCCAGATCGCAGCGAGCGCGACGAGGCGCACGAGGTCGCTCTTGCCCATGCACTACTGCATCGAAACCATCGCGGCGGATTCCAGCGCCAGCAACGCGCGCTTTCGTTGCGTGCCCCATGCATAACCCGTGAGCGCTCCATCACTCGCCACGACGCGATGGCACGGGATGAAGAGGGCTATGGGATTGCGCCCGATCGCTGCGCCCACTGCGCGCGCGCTCGCCGGAGCCGCGATGCAAACGGCGATCTCGCGGTAGCTCATCGTCATGCCCCGCGGCACGCCCGCGAGCGCAGTCCATACCTTTTGCTGAAAAGCTGTGCCTGCCGGAGCGAGCGGGATGTGGTCCATGTCGCATCCTGCGAAGTAGTCGATGACCGCAACGCCGGCAAGTGTGAGGACCGGGTGCGAAGTGCTCGGGGGCTCGCCATTCACCGCATGCGCGACCGGCGAGGCCACGAACTCGGCACGTACCAGAGCGACGCGGGTTGCACTGAGCGTCATCACGCCCAGTGGTGTTCTGATGCTGCAATGCTCGATGTCCTGACTCATGCCTGCCTCCAAAGGTGCATCACCGCATACGACCGCCAGGGCTGCCATTGCGCGCTCGTGACCTTGGCCCGTGCTGCCGTGTTCTCACCCAGTGCGCGCAGAAGCGCGACGTCGGATGCGGGAAACGCGTCGGGCCAGCCGAGCGCGCGCATGGCGATGATCTCGGCTGTCCACTCCCCGATTCCGGGCACCGAGCGCAGCGTTCGCATCGTCGCCTGCACATCGCTGCCCGAGTCGAGCACGATCGTGCGTTGAGCGACCCGATGCGCAAGGGCGACCAGCGTGCGCGCTCGCGACGGAAGGATGCCAAGGGTGGCAACGACTGTTGCTCCGGCGCCCGAGACCTGGTGTGCCGTTGGAAAGAGTCGCTCGACGCCCGGGAGTGGGTGCTCGCTCGGCGTGCCCAGCGCGAGCGCGATTCGGGACAGCAGCGTGCGAGCGCCGGCCACACTGATCTGCTGGCCTACGACGGCCCGCACGGCAACCTCGAAGCCCTCGACGCTGCCGGGCACGCGCACGCCCGGAGCATCCGCGCCGAGGGTGCCGAGCGCGGAGGCGATCGCTTCGGGGTCGGCGGAGGTGTCGAAGGCGTGACGCACGCGCGTGAGCACGACCGAGATAGCCTGGGCCAGGCTCGTTGAGATCTCGACTACGAGCGCGGGTCGCCGCGCACTGTGCGACACCGCGATCCAGCCGGCATGTGATTTCCCATGATGCTCGAGCCGCAGGCTACGCACGTAACGATCGCTGTCGACATGCTCGACGCCATCGATCGCACGCGCGGCCAGGAAATCGAGCATTGCCTGCCAGTGATAAGGAGGCCGATACGCAAGCTCGAAGGACAGCGCGACCGGCGAGCTCGTGCTCGTCGCGTTGCGGCGCAGCCGAGCCGGCGCGAGCCGGTACCGGGAGGCGAACAGCGCATTGAAACGTCGCACGCTGTTGAAGCCCGCCGCGAACGCAACGTCAGTGACAGGCAGCTGCGTATCCGTCAGCAGCCGCTTCGCCAGGAGCAATCGATGCGTCTGCGCGTAGGCGATCGGTGACACGCCGAACGCTGCCAGGAAAATGCGTCTCAGATGACGAGTTGTGATGCCGAGCGCCTGCGCAAGGTCCCCCATGCCGCCCTCTTCGAGCACGCCATTTTCGATGAGTGCCACGGCCATGTGCGCGAGGCGCTCGGAACTATCGATGCTGGCGTTGCCGGGAGCGAGCTCGGGACGGCAGCGGAGGCACGGTCGATAGCCTCCCTGCTCCGCGGCCGCCGCGCTCTTGAAGAATCTGCAGTTCTCGACCCGCGGCGTGCGCACCGTGCAGACCGGACGGCAGTAGATCCCGGTGGTCGCCACCCCCACGAAAAAACGGCCGTCGAAACGACGATCATGGGTCGACAGAGCGCGATAGCAACTGCGGGGATCGAGTGGCATCGGCGCATTATGCCGGTGCGGATCGCCTCCGACTCGCCGTTTCCGGACACTGAAATCCGGGTGTTGCAGTTGCGCCCTAAGCGGGCTCCGTCGTCGCCTTTTGCGCCTGCTCGATGGCCTGCAGAATCACCGCACTCGGTTGGGCGCCCGACACCGCGACGCGCCCGTTGAAGATCATAAATGGAACACCGGTCACGCCCATCTCGTGCGCCCTCGCCTCCGCGGCCACAACCTCCGCACATCCGTCGACGGCAGCAAGGTGGGCGCGCAGCGGTTGCGCATCGATCCCCGCCTCGGCCGCGAGGTCAACGAGCGCATCGGTGCCGACAAGCGCACGCCCCTCGCAGAAGAAGGCACTGAAGAGTCGCTCCACGAGCGGCGAAGCGTCGAGCCCCTGACCTTGCACCCAGGCGATTGCGCGGTGGGCGTCGCGGGTGTTGGGCTGCCGGTCGATCAAGTCGAAGCGCAACCCGATGCCGCTGGCGCGACCGACGCTGGCCACGCGCTCATAAACGCTGCTGGCGCGCGCGGCGCCGAACTTGCCCACGACATAGCTCCGCCGGTCGATGCCTTCGGGCGGCAAGTCCGGATTGAGCTCGAACGGCTGCCAGCGCACGGCGACGCTGGCTCCTTCACGTTGCCGGATCGACTTCAGGGCCGAATCGAGATGTCGCTTGCCGATGTAGCACCAGGGACAGACGACATCGGAGACGACGTGGATTACGAGGGATGGCGCAGCAGAGTTGGGCATGTACATGCTCGCAGCAAGAAGGAGTGGCGTTGGAGACAGACGGGCGCAGCATAATCCCCTGGTGAACACGGGGACACCGGCGCGGTGGGATCTCTTCTGCAGGGTCATCGACAACCTGGGCGATGCAGGCACGGCCTGGCGTCTCGCGCGCCTGCTTCATGTCGAGCATGGGTGCGAGGTCGTGCTGTGGATCGATGCGCCGGAGGTTCTCGCCAGCCTTGCTCGCGATGATACGAGTGGGTCGGCAGACCTCGCCCCGGGCCTCAGCGTACGCGATCTTGACACATGGAACACGGCGGCCGGCGTCGGTGACGTGATCGTGGAGGTGCTCGGTGCGGGAGTCCCTGACGCCTACGTCGACGCACTCACAAGGCGTGTGCCGCTGGCTCGGTGGCTGATCCTCGAGTACCTTTCTGCGGAGGCGTGGGTCGAGGACCGACACCGATTGCCCTCGCCCCACCCCGCAACCGGTGCGCCGCGCACGTTTGTCTTCCCGGGTTTCACCGCACGTACGGGAGGGTTGCTCCGCGAACGTGATCTCCTCGCGCGTCGCGATGCATTTCTCGCCAGCGACTCGGCGCGAACGGGACTGTGGGAGACGGTCGGGGTCGATCCCGCGATGGAAGATGCCAAACGCATCTCGCTCTTTGTGTATCCCGACGCCCCCGTGCTCCCGCTGCTCAACGCGTGGAGCGCGGAGGCCGAGCGCATTGTCTGCTTTGTTCCGGTGGGGGTTGCACAGGACGCGCTCGCAACATGGGCCGAGGGCGCTCGAGTGGACGTGAACCAGACGCTGGTTCGAGGCGCGCTGACGGTCCACGTGATCCCATGGCTCGCGCAGGAGCGCTATGACGAGCTCCTGTGGGCGTGCGACGTCAACTTCGTTCGGGGCGAGGACTCGTTCGTGCGCGCGCAGTGGGCGGCCCGGCCGTTCGTCTGGAACATTTATCGCCAAGCCGAAGATGCGCACACCGCCAAGCTCACGGCCTTCGTCGAGCGTTACATACGTGCGCTGCCCGATGACGCCCGCACCGCCGTGCGCCGCCTCTTCATGGCGTGGAACACAGGCCAGCCACCGGACGAGGTTGCGGAGGCCTGGCGCGCTTTCGACGCAGTATCTAAGCCCCTGCAATCGCATGCGCGCAGCTGGGCCGCCGGGCTGGCCGCGCTGCCTGAGCTTGCAACCACCCTTGTCGAAGCGGCTTCGCTATAATCGAGGGTTTCCCGGCGCGGCGAGTCGCCCTCCGGCAACCTACAGGTGCAGCAATGAAGATCGCGCAAGAAGTCCGGGCCGGCAACGTCATCATGGTGGGCAAGGATCCCATGGTCGTGCAGAAGGCCGAGTTCACGAAGTCGGGGCGCAATGCGTCCGTGGTGAAGATGAAGCTCCGTAATCTTCTGAGCGGCTCGGGCACCGAGACCGTCTATCGCGCCGACGAGAAGTTCGAGATGGTCCAGCTCGAGAAAAGGGAAGTCACGTACTCGTATTTTGCCGATCCCATGTACGTGTTCGTCGACGCCGACTTCAATCAGTACGAGGTCGAAAAGGACAACATGGGCGATGCCCTCAACTACCTCGAAGACGGGCTTCCGTGCGAGATCACGTTCTACGATGGCCGGGCCATCAGCGTGGAGCTTCCCACGTCGGTCGTGCGCGAGGTGACTTACACCGAGCCAGCGATCCGCGGTGACACATCGGGCAAGGTGCTGAAGCCGGCCCAGGTCGGCGCCGGCTTCGAGATCCAGGTGCCGCTGTTCGTGGCGACCGGTGACCGCGTCGAGATCGACACCCGCACGGGCGAATACCGCCGTCGCGTCTGAAGCACGGGTCGCGAGCCGTCGAAGGGCGCCCTGGGAGTGCCCTTTTCAATGGCGGCGCGACTGTTATGGAGCCGGGATGATCCGACCGGAGGCCGGGTCGACGTACAAGGGACCTGAACGCATCCAGATGGCCCCCGTCACCGGATCCACGAGACGGTCGCTCCCCACCGAAGCGAGCACCCGACCGGTGTTTGGATCGGCCGCAACAGTGGGTCGCGTCGGCAGCGGAATCGCCGGGCTTTGCGGCGTTCCCACCAGCGGCCCGCGGCTACCCGCCGTGTCGGCACCGAGCGGCACGTCCAGCACCGCCCCTGGAATGCTCCGCGTGAAGGTCGTTTCGCCGCCCGTGGAGTGCGGCCGCGCAGGGGCGCGATAAGTCGAGTAGATGCTGCGCCAGCGGTCGAGCGCGCGCAAACGCGTCTCACGATCCGCCGCGCTGAGCTCGGGACGCAAGCTTTCCAGGAGGCGCCGATCGTGACTGGAGAGTTGCGTATCCGCGCCTTCGCGAATGGCCGCGATCTCGATCTCGCTCGCCGTTCGGGCTTCGGAAGGTGCGTCGGATTGCGCGCCACGCAGCCGTTCCAGGCGCTCCAGCTCGGCGGGCGTGAGGCGATGGCCTTGCGGGCTCACCACGGTCCGGCTTGGGTCGGGCCTCGGTGCCCCGGAAACGCCAGGGAAGGGTCCGGCGCGATCGACCGCCATGGCGACCGAATCACCCCCTGCGCAAGGGGCCTGCATGTAGGTCAGTCCGCCGCGCGCATCGGGGCAGCGGTACACACCGGCGGCCGAGACCCACGGCGCGACGAGGCTGAGACTCGCCAGCATCGTGGCCGCGGCCCGAGTGGCCAGCCCTGGGGGCGGACGACGTTCATGCACCGTCGATTGTCTCCGCATGGTGTTCGCACACCCGTCACACATGTGCATCAGTGTTCGACATCGTGCGCGCCTGCAAGCTCCTCGATCCGGGCACGGGCCGCGGCGATCCACCGCTCCAGGAGAATCGCCGCCGGCTCCTGGCGTGCCATGCGCAGGCCCTGGCCCGCCCATAGGGACAGATAATCGGCTCGACCGGTCCTGCCCGCCTCGTTGCGCATGGCGCGGGTGAGCGCATTCTGCAGCGGGTACGGCAGGAAGTTGGGCGGTCCCCCGACCGGATCGATGTCGCGCATCGCCCGGTTTTCGATGCCACGCGCCGGCCGGCCGGAGAAAGCGCGCGTGACACGGGTGTCGCTCTCGCACGCAGCGAGAATCGCGTCCTTGTACACAGCGGCGGCACCGGATTCGCGAGACGTCAGAAACGCAGTGCCCATCTGCACTGCGCTCGCACCGAGCGCAAGCGCAGCAGCGATGCCACGGCCATCCATGATGCCGCCCGACGCGATCACTGGCACGCTCACCGCGTCGGCAACCTGCGGCACGAGCGCCATCGTGCCGATCATCGCCGACTCGAACTCCACGGCAAACGTGCCGCGGTGTGCCCCGGCTTCGCTTCCTTGCGCGACGATCGCGTCCACGCCCGCGGCTTCCAGTGCGCGAGCCTCGTCCACGGTCGTGGCGGTGCCGATTATCAGCATGCCCGCGGCCCTGACGGCGGCAAGAACAGACTGCGCAGGTATGCCGAAGGTGAAGCTGAATACACGCGCACCGCTTCCGATCACCGCGGGCATCTGATCATCAAAAGGGTCCGCCCGCACCTCGGGCATCTGCGGCGGTGGCAGACCAAGCTCCTCGTGGTAGCGCGCGATTTGCGCGAGTTCCCGCACCGATGTGCCCGGGACGCGCGCTTGCGGCTGCGGTGCAAAGAGGTTGATTCCGAATGGCTTGCGTGTACGCGCGTGCATATCGTCGGCAAGCGATTCGATCTGCGCGCGGGTCGAATAGGCGCATCCGAGAAACCCCAGCCCACCGGCTTCGCTCACGCAGCTCGCGAGCTCAGGGGTCGACACGCCGCCCGCCATCGGCGCCGCGATGACGGGGTGCCGGATACCCAAAGCGCGTGTGAGTTTGGTTTGGAGATCGGCCATGCGATTTTCGGTCGGCAAGTCGGTGGTTATGTTACCCAACAGCGCCGGCCACGGCCTGCTCTGGTGCGCGGACCGCGTTTCGGCGTCATGTCGGCTGCCACGCTCAGCACGGCGCGCCGGGTCGAAGCGAGGCGCCAGTATCATTCCACCATGACGCAAGTACCCAGCGGCGATCCTGCACGCGTCTCGCCCGATACGCGCGCGTTGTTCATCGCTTTCCTCAAGGTCGGTGTCTCAGGCTTTGGCGGCGTGATGCCATTCGCGCACCGCATGCTGGTCGAACGCGAAAGATGGCTCGACGAGCGCGAATTCATCGACGTGCTGTCGCTGTGCCAGTTTTTGCCGGGCCCCAACATTGTCAACATGTCGATCGTGGTGGGCCGACGCTTCGATGGCGCGCGAGGAGCGCTCGTCTCGGCGCTCGGCCTCATTGTTGCCCCGATGATCATCATCCTCGTGCTGGGCGCTCTGTACCGGGTCGCTGGTGGACTTCCGTTCGTCAAGGGCGCGTTCGGCGGCGTCGCCTGCGCTGCCGCGGGGCTCGTGCTCGCGATGGCGATGAGGATGGGCCGCTCGCTGCGAGGCTCCGTGTGGCAGATCGTCGTGGCGGTGCTCGCGTTCGTCGCAATCGCCGTGCTGCGCTGGCCCCTCGTATGGGTGCTGCTCGGCATCATTCCACTCGCTCTCCTGCTTGCGCGTCACGAGCAGGTGAATGAGTCGCCCGAGTAGCGCGACCGAATGCCTGCGGTGGATCTTCACATCCTGGGCGAGCTGGGTCGCCAGTTCGTGCTCCTGTCGCTGCTATCGATCGGCGGCGTGAATGCGCTCATTCCCGAGATTCACCGGCAGATCGTCGAGATCCACGGCTGGATGACCGATGCGGTGTTCGGCGAGCTGTTTGCGCTCTCGCAGGCAGCTCCCGGCCCGAACTTTCTGATCGTCACGCTGATGGGTTTCTTCGTTGCCGGCATTCCAGGTGCGTGCGTGGCAACCTTTGCGATCTGCGGGCCTGCTTCCGCGCTGACCTATATCGTTGCCCACCTGTGGGAGCGGTTTCGCCAGGCACGCCGGCGCATCATCATCCAGCGCGCGCTCGCGCCGGTGACCGTGGGCCTGATGTTTTCGTCAGGCTACGTGCTGAGCCGCGCCTCGGATCATTCGATTGCCGCGTATGGCGTGACGCTGGCGACGATGGTGTTGATGCTCAAGACGCGCCTGCACCCGCTGGCGTTGTTGGGTGCGGCAGCAATGCTGGGGGCATTCGGTCTCGTGTGAGCGCCCGATTCGATCACTGCACGTTGAGCAGATTCGAGGGTGAATACTGATCGGTGAGCACCCGGGCATCGGCACGCCAGTCGGGCTTGGTGGCAAAGAGCGAAAGGAGCCATGCGCGATCGACGCCCCACTCGGCAAGCCGACGGTCGACCGCGGCCGCGTTGCGCTCGAGGACCTCGCGCGACGGAAGCCCGCCCATCCTGACCAGGATGACGCGGTTGTCAGAGCGGAGGTTGAAGAACTCGCCGAACACGGCCTGATACGTCGCCGACTCGTAGTCGTAAAGTCGGCTGTTGGAGAACGTGTTGGCGGCGAGTACGCCGTGCTCTCCCAGGAGGCCCTTCACCTCCGTGAGGAACTCGCGGGTGAGGAGATGCTCCGGGATGTACTCGTGATCGAATGCATCGAGCATGACGAGGTCGTAGCGTGCGCCAGCCTTGAGCGCGCGCTTGACGAAAACGCGCCCGTCCTCCTCGTGCACATGGATGGGACCATCGAGACGCAGACCGAAATATTTCTGCGCCACGCGCGTGATCGCCGGATCGATCTCGACCACGTCCACGGTGCTCGTGGCGGGCAGCGCGGCGAGCGCGCTCGGCAGGGTGCCCCCGCCGAGGCCCAGCACCAGAATGCGATGCGGCTGCGGATCCAGGTAGAGCGCGCCCAGCATCATCTTGGTATACGGAAAAACGAGACGCCGAGGATCGCGCAGCACCTGGCACGACTGCCTGCCTGCCGTTTCCGAGCGGGAGAACTTCATGCAGCGCGTGCCGCTCTCGTCGTTGATGATGATGTTGCGATACATGGAGCGCTCGGTGTGCACCGTGCGCTGGGCGATGGCATGCGTCGCTGAAGCGAGGAGCCCCAGTGCAATCAGACCCATTTTTAGATCACGCATGCGCAACACGATCACTCCTTGCGGTAATGAGGGTGAACAACCCAAGCACGATGGAGATCGCGATCAGTCCCCCGATGATCTCCCGGATCTCGAACATGAGCACGAGATAGAACGAGGTCATCAACGTCCCGGCGGCGCTGCCGAAGGTCGAGATGAAATACAGAAGCCCGGCATAGTGGCCCGACAAAGCGTGCTCGCGCACCAGCAGCCGCACGGCATAGGGTGACACCATCCCGCACAGCACCACCGGAGCAAAAAACAGCATCGTGACCGATAGCAGCGACCCATAGCGCGGGTCGTGCACGGCATCGAACACCCGGTCGAGGATCGCGTCGCCGGCGAACAGCACCGGGAGGCTCGCCAAAGCGCTTCCCATGAGCAGCAACGCGAGTCGCCGCAGACTCGGGTTGTGGATCGAGAACCGTCCACCCAAAAGATAACCCACGGCAAGAGCGACCATGAAGATGGTGATGATCCCTCCCCACACGTAGATGCCATTGCCGAAGCTCGGCGCAAGAATGCGTCCACTGAGGAGCTCGAGGGCCATGACGAAGAACCCCGACCAGCCTGCGACCACGAAAACGAGCGCTCGTTGCATCAGATCTCCGGAAGCCGGCGGCCGGTCATTTGAGGAGCGCACACACATGCTCCGCGATGGCGAGGCTCGACGTGAGGCCGGGCGACTCGATGCCGAAGAGATTGACCAGGCCGGCGACGCCGTGGTGCGCGGGTCCCGCAATGACGAAATCCTGCGCGGGCTCTCCGGGACCTGAAATCTTCGGGCGAATGCCGGCGTAGCCCGGCACCAGTGCATCGTCAGGCAGATCGGGCCAATAGGTGCGGATCGCCGGATAAAAGCGTTCGCTGCGCTGCCCATCCACGGTGTAGTCAACCCGATCGATCCACTCGACATCGGGCCCGAAGCGCATCTGACCTGCAAGGTCGAGCGTGACATGCACGCCGAGGCCCGCACTTTCGGGCATCGGGTAAATGAGCCGCGAGAACACCGGCCGCCCTGCAAGAGTGAAGTAGTTTCCCTTGCACAGGAACGCGCGCGGCACATGGGTCGGTGCGAGATGCCACGAGGCGGCCACAGCTGGCGCGCTCAGTCCGGCACAGTTCACGAGCGTGGTTGCGCGAAGCCGCATGGGCTCGAGCCCACCGACCTCGAGCTCGATGCCTTCGTCCGTCGCGCGACCGCCAGTCACAGGGCTCATGAATGCGAGGGCGGCGCCTGATGCTTCGGCGTCTGCCAGGAGCGCGACCATGAGTGCATGGCTGTCGATGATCCCGGTGGAGGGCGACAGCAGTGCCGCCGTGCAATGCAGCGCGGGCTCGAGCCGCAGTGCTTCGGCGCGCGAGAGCGAAACGAGATCGAACACACCGTTGGCGCGCGCCTGGTCGAGCAATGCGAGCAGCGCGGGCTCCTGGGCCGCATGGGTGGTGACGATCAGCTTTTCGCATCGTCGGTGCGGGATCGCGCGTTCCGTGCAATAGGCGTACAGCAACTGCCGGCCCTGCACGCACAGGCGTGCTTTGAGCGAGCCGGGCGGGTAGTAGATGCCGCCATGAATGACTTCGCTGTTACGTGAGCTCGTGCCGGTGCCGATGGCATTCTCGGCTTCGAGGATGACCACTTCGCGACCCCGCATAGCCAGCGCACGCGCGACCGCAAGCCCGACCACACCTGCGCCCACGACGACGGCGTCGACTGCTTCCATCAGGGAGCCGTTCTAGGGTGGAGCAACGAACCGATCCCCATCGAAGTGGCGTTCGAGACGCAATACGGCGCATGCCGTGAAGGCGTCAAGGATATCGCCCTGCGTACAGGCGGCCTTGAGTTCAGTGAAACGATAGTGGCACGTTCGGTCGATGGTCTCGGTCGCTTCCTGGTGCCTCGGGCGTGGATCGCTGACCAGCGCGGCAAAAAGGTGGGGCAAGCCCTCGAACTGTCCCGAATCCGGCGCCACACGACCGAGCGGGATCAGACGACGGGTCTCGCACCCGATCTCTCCATGAGCTCGCGCCGCGCTGCCTCCTCAGGTGATTCGCCGGACTCGCGGGCGCCGCGCGGCAGCTCTCGCATCCACATGCGCACCGGATGGCGGAAGAGATGGCCGAGCAGGAGCTCTCCCCGCGCGGTGATCGGCCTCACCAGGGTTGATGCGCTCCAGGTCTCCCAAGACGTACTTCTCCGTTCATTGGATGGACCTGATCGAGCAAGCAGCGGGCCAGCAGGCAGACCAGAGATCGCCGATGAGTTGTCCGGCCGTGCGAAGGGCTATGGCTTGGCGCCGCCCCGGTTTCGGGCTCAGGCACGTTTTACGGGCAGGCATGCGGCCGGGCTAGCATCGAAATTTGGCCGCGAGCCGCCTCGCCTGCTCCAACAAAGCGTCCCTGTCAAGTGTGGAGCAGTGCCGGCGGCGCGCCAAGGCGGCTACGTAGGGAAAATCCTACAGTCCTCTGAAAGCCACGACTGGCGCGCCTTTCGAACCCATTACCGAAAATATCCACAGATTTTTTTCCACAATTTCTGTGGATCAAGATGTGGATAATCGCTCAAACGGCCTACGTAAGTGCCCCATCTACATGAAGATCCGTTGGGTCGCTTGAACAAGCGGCAGTTTGTCGCCCACTAAGCCGGCGTTGCCTGTCCTACAAGCTGCGTAGGACGGGTCCTACAACGCGGGAGCGCTGACCTTGCACCATGCACGATCCTCGGAATCCCGCCAATGATCCCAGTCCCCGAAGACGCATTCACCGAGTTCTTCGACAGGCCGCTATCCCGCTGCATTTCGTCGGCCCCGACGGCACCATCCTGGCGCGAACACGGCGGAGGTGCTCTACCGCGTCGTGCAACAGGCACTGGACGAGCTCACGCCGGATGCGAGTGCGGAGGCCGTGAACATGGAGCTGTCGCGCATCGGCAACAAGGCCGTGCTCACCGTGACAGACGGATCGCGCACGGTTGACAGGCGATAGAGAGACATCACGCAGCCGATATGAACTCGGCGAGTGCGAGCGATTGCTTGCCCGGTGGGGCGGACGCTTTCAATATCCGCAGGACCACGCTGCGGCTCGATCACTCATGCTGTGGCACCGACGACGTTGCAGTCGCCCTCCACTCGCACGATCCGTCGCGTCGACCGGCCTCTACTTGAGCCCGGTCAGCGGCAGGTTGATGATCTTGGCGGGCACGTAAGGCGTATGGTCCCACGCACGCGACGCGCGGTGGGCCGCGACGCGGTCCCCCATCCACGTAACCTCTGCCGCAGCGGCGGCGATGACCAAAGCGATTGCGACCAGGGAGCCTATCCAGCGTAGTGCGGATGCCATGATGCGTGCCTCAAAGAGGGCGAGGCTGTATGGATCGAGCCTCGCGGTCGAACAATAATCGCTGCGGCAC
>JALYXY010000160.1 GCA_030946875.1 Pseudomonadota bacterium
ATCGATGACCGCCGAAGGATGAATGCCGCCCAGGCGAACCACCAGGCCGGGCAACACGCCAAAGATCGCCAAAGCAACGTATAGCGCGAATTTTTTCAAGATTGCCCTTCAGGCAGCGGCCACGCGAATACTCCGGTAGCTGGGATCAGCGGTTATGAAGCACTGAGATTGCCCAGGATCGTTCCGAGCGTATTCGACGGCGAGCACTGTGCCGGCAACGGTCTGGCGTGGGATTCCCTGCGCCTTCACGGAGAAGGCCAAGGACGGTAACGGAAGGTCATCAGGGATAGTTTCGCCTATTCTTGCGGAAAGGTCGTGCGGTGCGCGGGGCGATAAAACACAGACAACTCGGACGAGACCGACGCGGGGATTGGATGGCAACCACCGCTGTCGATCTGATAACTGTCCTTCAACTCCTGCGCTTCGCGTTGACACAGACGGTCGTTGAGCCCTCCTTGGTAACAATCACGCGGCAATCCTTCGACAGTGATTGCAATACTCAGCGGCAGTTCCGTGTTGTTGAAAACTACGCGG
This sequence comes from Pseudomonadota bacterium, assembly GCA_030946875.1. Classification (GTDB taxonomy): domain Bacteria; phylum Pseudomonadota; class Gammaproteobacteria; order Burkholderiales; family Casimicrobiaceae; genus CAIWHR01. The sequence continues at coordinate 535 of JALYXY010000160.1, forward strand.
GTCACCACCACGCGATCACCGACCTGTACTTCGCCAACGTCGGCCGTGCTCGTGTTCCTTTCGAGAGCCGTCGGAAGGCTTTGAAGCGCAATGTCACGGGTACGACAATCTCGCCGCCATTGATCACGACGGACACCACAGCCCACGGTGGGGCGTCGAGCACCCGGTGGAGCCAGCGCCAAAGTTTGAGCGGCTAGCGCTCCTGGGCACGTTTTCACCGACCAGCAGCCCGTTGGTATTCACCGCAGTGCCGAACGGGATGCGCGGGGGCAGCCACTGGCGGACCCCTGTGGGCATGATGGGCTGCATGATCGCCACACCCGCGCCCATCGCCACCGTGGTGAGGAAAGCCTCGTGTATCTGTCGCTCGCGCGGCGCCGAGCCCGCCGCGACCAGCAAAAGGCGAACACGCGAAGCCCTCCTGCTTCACGGCCGCCGCGACGGCACTCGCGCTGCGCGCACAGCCATTTCGCCCCCGAGCGTAGCGTAGGTGGCGGCGGTCACCGTCGAGCAGCGGCGGCGTCTCGAGATATGGAACGCTGGCGTGGGCACCCAAGTTCATTGTCGAGATCTCCTGTGCGATGGCGGCGTAGAGTCGAGATTGGGCAGGGCATGATCGATGCAGGTCTGCAAGGCGTGTCTTACGCGAGCCTTGACACTCCGTGGCGCGAAAGCGCAAGGCAAGGTTCGCGCCCGCAGCTCACGGCAGAGCCGGTAAAAAGTCTCTGGCACGCAGGAAATTGCACAGAACCGGCAACGAGCCGCAAGGGAGTCGCAAGCGCGCCATCGTGCATCGTGCCGATCCGAGTCGCGGTGTCCGACGCACCTTGGCGTCCAACGGCACGATCCATGCATCAAACAATGGCTGGTGCGCCGGGGCGTGCGCCACCCACCGCGAAAGGCATATCACCGTGGCAGAAAGCGTAGAGCGCAGGGAGACCAGCGTCGCAAACTTCACGGGACCGCTATATCTGTTCCTGTTTCCGGTCCCTGTCGTCTGCTTCATCGGGGCGATGATCACCGACATTGCCTACGCGAAGAGCGAGTTCCTCATGTGGCTCCACTTCTCGGAGTGGCTGATTGCCGCAGGCCTGGCTTTCGGCGCTTTGGCCGCACTGGTGCTCATCATCGAGTACATCGCGCGGCCCGTCATGCGCGACCGGTTCGGATGGGGTCACCTCGCACTTTTCTTCGCGGCATTGATCGTCGAGCTCTTCAATGCACTCGTGCACTCCGTCGACGGCTGGACGGCCGTGGTGCCGACGGGCATGACGCTGTCGGTGATCGGCGCCATCCTGGCATACCTCGCGGCAGGAGCGCTCATGTTCATGCCGGTGGCCTGGGTCGAGCATCGGAGGATCCGCACATGAAACCGCGCACCACTCTGTCCCTGCTCGCCTGCATACTGATTGCCGGCTGCGCCAACGACCAGGATATCGACAAGTCCACGCAGTACGGGCCGAGCCCGAAGCTGCCCCAACCGGCGCGCGAGCTGCTCCCGCGCATGAACATCGCGAAAGTGGTCGGCTGGGCTAGCGGCGAAACCCCAACCGTGCCGCAGGGCTTCCGCATCGAGGCCATCGCGACCGGCTTGTCGAGCCCGCGAAATGTCTACCCGCTCGCCAACGGCGACCTGCTGATCATCGAATCGAAGAAGGAAGGCAGGGAGCCGGCCGAACGGCCGAAACGTCCGGTCATGAGCTGGATGCAGTCCAAGGCGCACGGC
>JALYXY010000171.1 GCA_030946875.1 Pseudomonadota bacterium
ACGATGGGCGCGGACTGCGCAACTACACGTCGGTGACGAGCTTCGAGCAACTGCAGGAGCTGGGCCGTCAGTTCGACGCCGCGCACCCCGGGTTTTTCGAGCAGGAGATCGACAAGGTCGCTGCCGACGATGTCTCGGTGATGCTCTACACCTCGGGTACGACCGGCAAGCCCAAGGGCGTGTGCCAGACGCATCATGCGTTCATCGAGGCCGCGCGCGGGGGCATCGCGTTCGACCATCTGACCGAGAACGACAGCGTGCTCTCGTACCTGCCGATGGCGTGGGTGGGCGACCACCTGTTCTCGTTTGCCCAGTCGTATGTCGCCGGGTTCATGATCAACTGTCCCGAATCCGGCGATACGGTGATGACTGACATGCGCGAGATCGGGCCGACCTACTATTTCGCGCCACCGCGCATTTTCGAAAACCTGCTCACCCAGGTCACGATCCGGATGGAGGATGCCGGCGCGCTCAAGCGGCGGCTGTACGCCTACTTCATGGAGGTGGCGCGTGTCAGCGGGCCCGAAATCCTCGCCGGCAAGCCTGTGTCGATCCTGGATCGCCTGCTCTACGGCGTTGGCAACGCCTTCGTGTACGGCCCTTTGCGCAACGTGCTCGGCATGAGCCGTATCCGGGTTGCCTACACCGCGGGTGCGACGATCGGTCCGGATCTTTTTCGGTTTTACCGTTCGATCGGGATCAACCTGAAGCAGCTCTATGGCGCGACGGAGACCTGCGCGTACGGGTGCCTGCAGCCCGATCGCGCCGTGAAGCTCGACACCGTGGGACTTGCCGCGCCAGGGGTCGAGCTCAAGCTTTCGGATCAGGGCGAGGTGCTGGTGCGCGGGCCGATGCTGCTCTCTGCCTATTACAAGCGGCCCGATGCGACCGCTGAAGCCATCGATGCCGACGGCTACTTTCACACCGGCGATGCCGGCGTGTTCGACGCCGACGGCCAGCTGCGGATCATCGACCGCGCGAAGGACGTGGGCCGGCTTTCGAACGGCGCCATCTTTGCGCCCAATTACATCGAGAACAAGCTCAAGTTCTTCCCGTACATCAAGGAGGCGGTGGCGTTCGGCAATGGCCGCGACAGCGTGTGCGTCTTCATCAACGTCGATCTCGATGCAGTCGGTAACTGGGCCGAGCGGCGCAACCTTCCGTACTCCGGGTACACCGATCTCGCCGGCAAGTCCGAGGTGTACGCGCTGGTGCGCGAATGCGTCGAAAAGGTCAACGCGGACCTGGTGCACGATCCGGCGCTCGCGGCCTCCCAGGTGCGTCGCTTCCTGGTGCTGCACAAGGAGCTCGATCCCGACGATGACGAGCTCACTCGAACGCGCAAGGTGCGCCGTCGGCACATCGCCGAAAAGTATGCGCTGCTCATCGAGGCGATGTACGCCGGACGCGATCGTCAGCACGTCGAGACCGAGGTCAAGTTCGAGGACGGGCGCCGCGGCGTGATCACCGCCGACGTGCGCATCGACGATGTCACCACGGCGTCCGTGCCGCTGGCGAAGGCCGCATGATGCAGGCGCTGGGAACCGCTCCCGCAGTCGCCGTCGCAGTGCCTGCGCCGCTGCCGCACCGCCCGCCCGAGATCGTGCTCGCCATCGACAACATCTCGCTTCGGTTCGGAGGCGTACGTGCGCTGAGCGACGTCAGCTTCGACGTTCGCGAGCACGAGGTTCGCGCGATCATCGGCCCCAATGGCGCCGGCAAGAGCTCCATGCTGAACGTGATCAACGGCGTGTATCAGCCGCAGGAGGGGACGATCACGTTTCGCGGCAAGTCGTGCCGAGGCATGCGGCCTTACGACGCGGCGGCGTCCGGAGTGGCGCGCACGTTCCAGAACATTGCGCTCTTCAAGGGCATGACGGTGCTCGACAACATCATGACCGGCCGCAACCTGCGCATGAAGGCGAACTTTCTGCAGCAGGCAATCTGGCTGGGCAGCGCGAGACGCGAGGAGCTCGCCAACCGTGCGAAGGTCGAGGCAGTGATCGAGTTTCTCGAGATTCAGCACATCCGCAGGACGCCCGTGGGCCGGCTCCCTTACGGACTGCAGAAGCGGGTCGAGCTCGCGCGCGCTCTCGCGTCCGAGCCCACGGTGCTCCTGCTGGACGAGCCCATGGCCGGGATGAACCTCGAGGAGAAGTCCGACATGTGCCGGTTCATCCTCGACGTGAACGAGCAGTTCGGAACGACCATCGTGCTGATCGAGCACGACATGGGCGTGGTGATGGATATCTCCGATCGCGTGGTCGTGCTCGATTACGGCCGCAAGATCGGCGACGGCACGCCCGATGAGATCCGGCGCAATCAGGCCGTGATCGATGCCTACCTCGGAGTCGCTCACTGAAAGCCGCGTCGCGCGATGCAGTTCTTCCTTGAGGTCCTGATCGGCGGGTTGCTGTCCGGCGTCATGTACTCGTTGGTGGCGCTCGGCTTCGTGCTGATCTACAAGGCGTCGGGCGTCCTCAACTTCGCGCAGGGCGGAATGGTCTTCTTCGCGGCGCTCACGTTCGTCGGGCTGATGGAGAAGGGCCTTCCGTTCATGGTCGCGCTGGCGGCAACGCTCGGCGTGATGGTCCTGCTCGCGCTGCTGATCGAGCGCCTCGTCCTGCGTCCGCTCGTCAACCAGCCGCAGATCACCCTTTTCATGGCCACCATCGGGCTCGCCTTCTTCATCGAAGGCCTCGCCCAACTTGCGTGGGGTGCCAACGTTCGCGGGCTGGACCTCGGCATCCAGGACGAGCCGCTCGCCTTCATCGCGGACGCAACGGGCGTCAACATCTCAAAGTTCGATCTCACCGCCGCCGGCATTGCGGCGGTGCTCGTGTCGTCGCTGGCCATCTTCTTCAGCCGCACGCGCATCGGGCGGGCATTGCGCGCGGTGGCCGACGATCATCAGGCGGCGCTCGCTGTCGGCATCCCGCTGCAGCAGATCTGGGCCATCGTATGGGCCGTCGCGGGGGCGGTCGCGCTCGTGGCGGGGCTTCTGTGGGGCGCGCGCAATGGCGTGCAATTCGCGCTCACGTTCGTGGCGCTGAAGGCTCTGCCGGTACTGATCCTTGGCGGCTTCGAGTCGATACCCGGAGCCATCGTCGGCGGTCTCATCATCGGTGCGAGCGAGAAGCTTGCCGAGGTGTATCTCGGACGTTACGTCGGCGGGGGCATCGAGGGTTGGTTCCCCTACGTTCTCGCGCTCGTGTTCCTGCTCATTCGACCCGAAGGCCTGTTCGGTGAAAAGATCATCCGCAGGATCTGATCCGGCACCCGAGCCGGGGCGCTGACGCTGCGATGCTCTATCGCGAAGCCGGCCAGTTCAAGACGTCGTACGCGTCCGACGCGGCGATCTTTCCGATCGCGCAGGACCGCGTCGCGATCGCCGTGATCGCGCTCGTGGCCTTCGTCGCCATACCGCTGACGGCGCCGTCGTACATCTTCTCCGGCATCCTGATTCCTTTCCTGATCCTCGCGCTGGCAGCGCTGGGGCTCAACATCCTCACCGGCTATGCGGGGCAGCTCTCGCTCGGTACCGCCGCGTTCATGGCCGTCGGTGCGTTTGCCTCGTACAACCTCGTGCTTCGGGTGCCGGGGATGCCGGTGCTCGTGGCCTTTGTCGGGGGTGGGGCAATGGCCGCGCTGGCGGGCGTGGTGTTCGGATTGCCGAGCCTGCGCATCCGCGGCTTCTACCTGGCAGTGTCCACGCTCGCCGCGCAATTCTTCATCCTGTGGTGCCTGTCGAAAGTGCCCTGGGTCTCGAACTACAGCACGTCGGGCGTGATCACCGCGCAGCCGATCGTGATCGCCGGTTATGCGTTCGACTCGCCGCCGGCCAAATATCTGCTGGTGCTCACGATCGTCGTGGTGCTCGCGCTCGCAGCGAAGAACATGGCGCGCAGCAATCTGGGTCGCAGCTGGATGGCAGTGCGCGACATGGACGTCGCGGCCGAGGTGATCGGCATCCGCATGCTGAAGACCAAGCTCTCGGCGTTCGCGATCAGCTCCTTCTACTGCGGCATCGCCGGTGCACTGTATGCGTACGCGTACCTCGGCACGGTCGAACCTGAGGCTTACAACCTCGACCTTTCCTTCCGTGTGCTGTTCATGGTCATCATCGGCGGTGTCGGCAGCGTCATGGGCGCATTCCTGGGCAGTGCCTTCATCACGCTGCTGCCGGTGTTGCTCAACAACATGGTCGCCTTCATGGAGCACCAGGGCCTCAATGTGCCGAAGAGCATCACCTCGAACCTCGAGGCGATGGTGTTCGGCGCGCTCATCATCTTCTTCCTGATCGTCGAGCCGCATGGTCTCACCCGGCTGTGGCAGATCACCAAGGAGAAGCTGCGTCTCTGGCCCTTTCCCCATTGAAACGGGGATGTGGCTTTTCGCTGCCACACGGCCAATAATGGCAGCGGCCGAGCTGCTGGTCGCGAGACCGGGGCAGGACCTAGACAATGGCCTGAAGGCCTTTTCGGAGGAAACATGAAAACGTTCAAAGCTGCGCTGCTGGGTTGTGCGCTCCTTGCCGCGGTGTCGACGGCAGGTGCGCAGCAAAACGAGCAGTTCATCCCCATCCTGTCGTATCGGGTCGGGCCCTACGCCGCCGGCGGTTCGGGCTATTTTGGCGGCATGATCGACTACTTCAATCTCGTCAATCTCAACGGCGGCATCAACGGCGTCAAGCTGAGCTGGGAGGAGTGCGAGACCGAGTACAACGCTTCCCGCGGCGTCGAATGCTATGAGCGGCTGAAGAAGAAGAATGGCGGGGCGACCAGCGTCGAGCCGCTGTCGACGGGCATCGCCTACGGACTGCTCGATCGCGTGGCGCAGGACAAGGTCCCCATGACGACGTTCGGCTACGGCAGCGCCAACGCTGCGGACGGACGCGTGTTCGAATGGGTGTTCCCGGTGGGCACCAGCTACTGGAGCCAGGCCGCGGCGATGATCGCGTATCTCGGCCAGAAGGAGGGCGGGCTCGACAAGCTCAAGGGCAAGAAGATCGTCGACCTTTATCACGACTCCGCGTTCGGCAAGGAGCCGCTGCCGGTGTTCGATGCGATGGCGTCGCGCTTTGGTTTCGAGCTCACCAAGCTCGCTGTCGCGCATCCTGGCAACACGCAGGAATCGCAATGGCTGCAGATCCGGCAGATCAAGCCGGATTACGTGATTCTGTGGGGATGGGGCGTGATGAATCCTACGGCGCTCAAGGCCGCAGCCAAGGTGGGCTTTTCGCGCGACAAGATGCTCGGCGTGTGGTGGGCCGGGTCGGAGGAGGACGTGATTCCTGCGGGCGACGCAGCCAAGGGGTACGTGACGGCTGCGTTCTCGGCACCGGGCACGTCGTTTCCGGTGATGCAGGATATCCAGAAGAAGCTCTACGCCGCCGGCAAGGGCAACCTGGAGGACAAGTCGCGTCAGGGATCGATCTACCACACGCGCGGCGTGACCTACGGCATCGTGCTGGTCGAGGCCATGCGCAAGGCACAGGAGCGGTTTGGCAAAGGCAAGGTCATGAGTGGCGAGCAGGTCCGCTGGGGTCTCGAGAACCTCAACCTCACCGAGGCGCGCATCAAGGAGCTCGGTGCGGGTGGAATGTTTCCGCCGATCAAGACGAGCTGCGCCGATCACGAGGGCTCTGCCCAGGTGAAGTTTCAGGTGTGGGATGGCAAGTCATTCAAGCCGGTGACCGGGTTCATGAAGGGTGACACCGACATGATCCGCAAGATGGTCGAGGAGAGCTCCGCGAAGTATGCAGCGGAGAAGAAGCTGACCCCGCGCGACTGCAGCAAAGTAACCTGAAGTTCACACCCGGCAAGGTGCCCAGCGCACCCTGCCGGGTACTCGCGCAGGAGACACATGCCGCAAGCGGCTCCCTTACCAGCGGGCGCAGGGGCGCTGTCCATCAGCAGCGTCGAGGTCATTTACGATCACGTGATCCTCGTCCTGAAAGGCGTGTCGCTCGAAGTTCCCGAAGGGCAGATCGTCGCGCTGCTCGGAGCCAATGGCGCGGGCAAGACGACGACGCTCAAGGCTGTTTCCAACCTGTTGCGAGCCGAGCGTGGCGAGGTGACCAAGGGCTCGATTCGCTATCGCGGTGAGCGCGTCGATCAGCTGACGCCGAACGCGCTCGTGCGCAGGGGCGTGTGCCAGGTGATGGAAGGCCGCCACTGCTTCGCGCATCTGAGCATCGAGGAAAACCTGCTCACCGGCGCATTCACCCGCAAGGCATCGCGCGGAGAGATCTCGGCCGATCTCGAGCGGGTGTACGGGTATTTTCCGCGCCTGAAGCAGCGGCGCAGGAGTCTTGCCGGTTACGCCTCGGGAGGGGAGCAGCAGATGACGGCGATCGGCCGCGCGCTGATGGCACGACCGTCCATGATCCTGCTCGACGAGCCTTCGATGGGGCTCGCGCCGCAGATCGTCGAGGAGATCTTCGAAATCGTGCAGGACCTCAACGACAAGGAGCGCGTTTCGTTCCTGCTCGCCGAGCAGAACACCAACATGGCGCTCAAGTACGCAAGGTACGGTTACATCCTCGAGAATGGACGCGTGGTCATGGATGGCGAAGCGTCGGCGCTGCGCGAGAACGAGGACGTGAAGGAGTTCTATCTCGGCATGTCACAGGTGGGTCGACGGAGCTTTCGCGAAGGCAAGTTCTACAAGCGAAGAAAGCGCTGGCTGGCGTGAAGATTAATGCCGCGCTGGCTCGCATCGATCTGCGGCCAAGGTCGGCGCGGACCTTGCATCTGAGTTGCGGAACGACGTCATGAACGACCATTACGACGCGCTCGAGACCCGCAAACCTCACGTGCGCGAAGCCGAGGCTTTCGCCGCCATTCGCCGGCAAGTCGCGCACGCCAAGGAGCATTCGCCGGCGTTCGCCCGCATCCTCCGCGATGTGCAACCCGGTGACATCGTCGATCGCGCGTCGCTTGCGCACGTGCCGGTCACGCGCAAGTCCGAGCTCCTGGCCCTTCAGGAGGCCGAGCGCCCTTTCGGCGGTTTCGCTGCGGCGGGTTGGGGGGAGGTGGCCCGCGTGTTCGCGTCACCGGGCCCCTTGTACGAGCCCGAAGGACGGCGGCCGGACTACTGGCGTCTTGCGCGTGCCCTCTTTGCTGCGGGCTTCCGCCGTGGCGAGCTCGTGCACAATGCTTTTGCGTACCACTTCACGCCTGCAGGGTCGATGCTCGAGACGGCTGCACATGCGTTGGGCTGCACTGTGTTTCCGGCAGGCACCGGCCAGACCGAGCTCCAGGTCCGCACGATCCATGATCTGCAACCTGCAGGTTACGTGGGCACGCCGTCGTTCCTTCCGATCATCCTCCAACGCTCGGATGAGCTTGGCATTGCCCTCACGTCCCTCAAGAAAGCGCTCGTCTCCGGCGAGGCATTCCTGCCCAGTGCGCGAGACGCTCTCCTCGATCGCGGCATCGCAGGCTATCAGGCGTATGCCACCGCAGAGCTCGGCAACGTAGCGTACGAGACCGAAGCGCGAGACGGTCTCGTCATCGATGAAGGCGTGTGGGTGGAGATCGTGCGCCCCGGCACTGGCGAGCCCTTGCCCCACGGCGAAGTGGGCGAGGTGGTGGTCACCGCGCTTGCCAATGCCGATTACCCGATGATTCGCTTTGCCACCGGCGACCTGTCGAGCATGCTGAGCGGCTCCAGTGCGTGCGGACGCACCAATGCACGCATCAAGGGCTGGATGGGACGCGCAGATCAAACCACGAAGGTGCGCGGGCTCTTCGTGCATCCTGCACAGATCGCGCAGGTCGTGAAGCGTTATCCCTCCATCACACGCGCACGCCTCGTCGTGTCGAACCCGGGCGAGGGCGACGAGATGACGCTGCACATCGAATCCGCCGAGCCCGACGGGATCGACGTCGCGGGCATGATCTCGGCGTTGCGTGACGTCACCCAGCTTCGCGGAAACGTCGCGCTGCACCGAACAGGCGAGCTGCCGAATGACGGCAAGATCATCGAAGACACGCGCAAATTCTGACGCGCAGGAGCCCGCTCCCGCGGTCGAGCAGCCGCCCGTCGCACCTTCTGCCGACGAGGGCACCGGTCCCTCGCACGTGCTCACGCCGATTCCCGAACCCGCGTTGCGGGAAATCGCTGCGGCGGGAACCGTGCGCAGGTTCCCGGCACGGACCATTCTCCTCAACGAAGGCGACCGTGGCGACTCGCTCTACATCATCCTCACGGGCAAGGTGAAAGTGTTCGCGAGCAACGAGACGGGCAAGGAGGTCGTGATCGGCACCATGGCAGCCGGCGACTATTTCGGCGAGATGTCGCTCGACGGCTCGCCGCGGTCGGCGTCAGTGATGACGACTGAAGCGACGACGTGCGCCGTGGTGCCGCTGGCCCGTTTCGTGGAGTTCGTCGAGCAGCATCCCGAGTTTGCGCTGCATCTCGTTCGCACGCTCATTGCACGCTGTCGCACCGCCACCGAAAGCATCAAGAGTCTCGCTCTGTCGGACGTGTATGGCAGGCTGGTGCGGCTCTTGAACGCACTGGCCACCACGGCCGATGGCCGCGTCGTGATCGCGGAGAAGTTCACTCATCAGGACATCGCCGAACGCATCGGTGCATCACGCGACATGGTGAGCCGCCTCATGAAAGACCTCGTCGCAGGCGGCTATCTCGCACTCGAGCAGCGCACGATCATCATCAGGAAAAAGCTGCCCACGGGCTGGTGAGCCGGTGGTGCCCGCGCCACTTCGCCGCGCGCTTCGATGATCTCGAGTCATTGCATACCATCAGTGCGGCTCGATGCCTTGGCTCTGACGCAGCGACGATGCGGGTGGTGAATATTCCGCATCCGTGACGCGGAATCCTCCGCTGCGTCACGCGCGTGCGGCGTCTAGAGTGATCTCCATCGAAGCACGCCTCCTCAGTCCGGCGACTCATCGATGTGCGGCAGCATTAGCTCCGCACGGCCATTCGCAAGGAGATCACCATGATCGACAACATCCGCCGTGCACAACCCACCGAACAGCGTTTCGCCGTCGCTTCCAAGATCGGCGCATTCGTCTGTGTCACTGCGTTAGTGGCTGCAGCAAATCTCCACTACCCGACCACGTTCGACGAGTCCACGCTGTTGCAAGCATCCGGTGTGGTGACGACAACGCAAGCCGCGGCACCCGTGAGCGCCACCGCACCGAAAGAGGCAAAGCCCTACTACATGCCTTCGGAGTACGACCTGCGTGGCGCCGAGCCCTCTGAACCGGTGGCAACTTTCTGAGAGCATGGACGCGGTCGGCGGCTCGCTACGACCGCTGTGTCAGATGGGGCAGCGTGCATGAGGGGGATTCAGAGGCCCCCCATGCACAGGTACTTCACCTCCACGAATTCCTCGATGCCGTACTTCGAGCCCTCGCGTCCCAGGCCCGATTGCTTCATGCCGCCGAACGGGGCCACTTCGCTGGTGATGAGCCCGGTGTTGATGCCCACCATGCCGTACTCGAGCGCCTCGGCCACGCGCCATATGCGACCGATATCGCGGCTGTAGAAGTACGAGGCAAGCCCGTATTCCGTGCGATTCGCAAGCTCCACGACCTCCTCGTCCGTCTTGAACCGGATGAGCGGGGCGACGGGGCCGAACGTTTCCTCGCGAAAGATCTTCATCGACGCTGTCACCTCGGTGAGCACCGTCGGCTCGTAGAAGGTTCTGCCCAGCGGATGCCGCTTGCCGCCGGCGATGACTTGCGCTCCGCCGCGCAACGCGTCGGCGACATGGTCCTCCACCTTCGCGAGGGCCGCGGCATCGATCAATGGGCCCTGCGTCACACCGGGTTCCGTGCCGGGTCCCACCTTGAGGCTCTTCACCTTCTCGGTGAGCTTCGCAGCGAACGCGTCGTACACGCCCTCCTGCACGAACAGGCGATTGGCACAGATGCACGTCTGACCCGCGTTGCGGTATTTCGAGGTCATCGCGCCCTCGGCGGCTGCGTCGAGATCCGCGTCGTCGAGCACGATGAAGGGGGCGTTGCCACCGAGCTCGAGCGAGATTTTCTTGAGCGTCGGCGCGACCTGCTGCATGAGCAGGCGCCCGACTTCAGTCGAGCCCGTGAACGAGAGCTTGCGCACCGTCGGATTCGCGCACATCTCACCGCCGATCGACGGCGCGTCGCCGGTGATCATGTTGAGCACGCCGGGTGGAAACCCTGCGCGATGCGCGAGCTCGGCCAGGGCGAAGGCGCAGAAGGGTGTTGCCTCCGCGGGCTTGATCACAACGCAGCAGCCCGCGGCCAAGGCCGGTGCGACCTTGCGCGTGATCATCGACGAGGGAAAATTCCACGGCGTAATCGCCGCACAGACGCCGACCGGCTGTTTGATCACGAGAAGCCGCTTGTCGTTGGCGATCGTCGGAATCACGTCGCCGTAGACGCGTCTCGCTTCCTCGGCGAACCACTCGACGTACGCCGCGCCGATGGCGATCTCGCCGCGCGCTTCCGCGAGGGGTTTGCCCTGCTCAGTCGTGAGGATCAGCGCGAGATCCTCGAGGTTCGCCATCATGAGGTCGTACCAACGCCGCAGGATGACGCTGCGCTCCTTCGCCGTCTTGGTCCGCCAGGCCGGCCATGCGGCATCGGCGGCGGCGATCGCGCGCCGGGTCTCGGACGCGCCCATGTCGGGCGCCGTGCCGACGAACTGGCCGGTCGCCGGGTCACTGATGCGCATGGTCGCGCCGCTGTCGGCGTCGACCCACTGCCCGTTGATGTAGGCCTGCTGCCGCAGCAGGGACGCGTCCTTGAGGGAAGGGACGAAGCGTTCGAGGGAATCGGGTGCCATGGGACCTCCACTGCGCGTTCACGCAAAGGCGGAGTATAGGTCGCGGCGTGGAGCCGCTCGGCAAGGTGCTTAGCTCGCCGGAGAGTGCGATGAGCGGTTGCGCCTCTCGCGCAGGTCACGCGGCTTGCGCGGTCAATCCCACTGCACGAGGTGCGTCGCCGCAGTGCCCAGAATCACCAGGCCGAACGCAATGCGATACCACGCGAACGGCACGAAGTCGTGATGGCTCACATAGCGGATGAGCCACCGCACGCAGGCGAATCCGGCGACGAAGGCGGCGACGAAGCCCACCGCGAACATGGGCAGGTCGGTGGCCGCGAGAAGATGTCGATTCTTCACGAGCTCGTACCCGGTCGCGGCGAGCAGTGTGGGGATCGCGAGGAAGAACGAGAACTCGGTCGCTGCCCGTCGCGACAGTCCGAACAGCATTCCGCCGATGATCGTCGCCCCCGAGCGCGAGGTGCCCGGAATGAGGGCGAGGCATTGAGCGAAGCCGATCTTGAGCGCGTCACGCCAGGTCATGTCATCCACCTGCTCGACGCGAGCCACATTGCCCTGACGCGCGTGGCGCCGCTCGGCCCAGATGATGATGAGCGCGCCCACGATGAAGGCCGAAGCGACCGGCACGGGTGCGAACAGGTGGGCCTTGATCGATTTGCCGAGCGCGAGCCCGATGACCGCGGCCGGCATGAAGGCGACGATCACGTTCATGGCAAAGCGCTGTGCTCGCGCATCGCTGAATAGCCCGCGGAGCACGCTCGCGATACGTGCGCGGTATTCCCAGCAGACGGCGAGGATCGCCCCGGCCTGGATGACGATCTCGAACACCTTCGCCGTCTCACCGGTGTAGCCGACGAGCGACCCTGCAACGATCAGGTGCCCGGTGCTCGATACCGGCAGGAATTCAGTGAGCCCCTCGACGATGCCGAGGAAGAGTGCCTTGAGGAGAAGGAGGGTGTCCATGTTTTGCTCAGGACGCGTTGCGTCGGGCCAAGAAAAAGCCGGCAAGGCGAGCCGGCAACTCGTTGCATTCTACCTGCGGCGCACCGCGTCGGGCGTTGTCTCGCGCCTTGCTGGCGGTGTGCTGCGTTGGCGCGTTGTCGATCGCGTCACGCACCCGCGGTCGTTGACGCCGGTCAGCTTCAGCGGCTATCACTCACGACCGGGGAAAACCCACAGGTCGTCGCGCGGAAGCTCCAGCCAGTGCTCGCTGCCCGGTGCATGCGTCTTGCCGTAGCAGCGCAGGCGGAGCGCACCGAGCTTGAAAAGATGCTCGCGCCGATCGCCCAGGAACATGTCCGTGACGAGCTCGGTCGAGATGTGGTTGTCCCCCGGTCCGTCGGCAATCGAGGTGCGCTCGAGTCGTATCACGCCGGTCGCAGCCTGACCGACTTCCACAGTGCCGCGCGTGACGCCCCATGCACGCCAGCCATCGCCTTCCAGCAGTGCGCTGCCGTTACGCAATTCGCGGACCGTGCCCGGCAGGTGGTTGTTGCTGCCCATGAACTCCGCCGTGAACTGGCTCTGCGGTCGGTCGTACATGTCCTCCGGTGTGCCTTCCTGCTCGATGCGCCCTGCGTTGAGCAGGAGAATCCGGTCCGCCATGGCCATCGCTTCGGTCTGGTCGTGGGTGACGACCACCGCGGAGAGCCCAAGTCGCACGATGAGCTCGCGCAGCCAGGCACGAGCCTCCTCGCGCAGCTTGGCGTCGAGATTGGACAGCGGCTCGTCCATGAGCACGACCGGCGGGTTGTACACGAGCGCACGGGCGATCGCCACGCGCTGCTGCTGCCCGCCTGATAACTGATGCGGCAGTCGTTGCGCGAGGTCGCCAAGGCCGAGATTCTGCAGGGCCTTCGAGACCCCCGATTCGATATCCGCCGCCGTAGTGGAGCGAAGACGAAGTCCGTACGCCACGTTCTCGAACACCGTCTTGTGCGGCCACAGTGCGTAGGACTGGAACACGAGCCCCAGGTTGCGCTTCTCGACCGGCAGATCGATGCCCTGTGCGCTGTCGTACAACACCGAGTCGCCGATGGTGATGCGTCCCTCCCGGGGTTGCTCCAGACCTGCGATGGAGCGCAGCAGCGTGGTCTTGCCGCTGCCCGATGCTCCAAGGAGCGCCACCACCTGACCGGGCTTGAGACGCATCGAGACACCCTTGAGGATGTGGGTGTCGCCGTATTGCAGATGGAGATTCTCCACTACGAGATCATTCATGCAGGCGCACTCCAAACCTCAAGGCGACGGCGAGGCCCGCCGCGACGAGAGCGATGTTGATCACCGACAGCGCAGCCACTTGGTCGATGGCCCCGGCACCCCACAAGGACACCAGCATCGATCCGATCACCTCGGTTCCCTGTCCCAGCAGATACACACCCGTTGAATACTCGCGCTCGAAGATCATGAAAACGAGGAGCCAGCTCGCGAGTAGACCGAAACGGATCAGCGGAACGGTGACATCGCGCAGCACCCGCGGCGCCGAGGCACCGGCCGTGCGTGCGCTTTCCTCGAGCTCGGGTGCGATCTGCAGCAGTGCGCTCGAGATGAGCCGCAGCCCGTAGGCCAGCCATACGACCGTGTAAGCGACCCATACCGAGATGATGGTGTTGCGCAGCTCGGAGAGCCCCGGCACGAACAGGAAGATCCACAGAAACGCGAGGCCCGCGAGAAGCCCGGGGATGGCGCGCGGGACGAGCACGATGTAGTCGAGGAACCGCGACACGCCGTCGTTACGGCGGTGGCCCGCGAGCCCGATCGCCATGTAGCAGGCGACGGCCACGCCTCCGCCGATCACGCCCAGGAGGAGCGTGTTGACGATTGCACGCACCTGATCCGACTGCTCGAAGACCTGCCGGTAATTCGCAAGCGTGAGCACTTCCGAGATTTTGACCCCTTCGCCCCACTGCTCGACCACCGAGCGCAACACGACACCCGAGATCGGAACCACGATCGTGAAGGCGAGCCACGCGGCGACGATCGCGATTGCGATCCACTTCCAGCCGCCCAGCGGCAGCAGCTTCTGGCGCCCCGCCTTGCCCTTTACCGATATGTATTTCGAAGCCGATTTGAGCAGCCAGCGCTGAAAAAGCACCAGCGGAAACGTGATGGCGACGATTGACACCGCCACGGCGGCCATCAGGTGATACGACGGCGTGCCCAGCTTGTTGGTGAGCTTGAAAAGATACGTCGCGAGCACGAGATGGCCTTCGGGATCGCCCAGCACGAGCGGCAACCCGAAGAGCTCGAAACCCAGGAAGAACACGAGAACCGCCGCATACGAGAGCGCAGGCAGGGTCATGGGCAGGCTCACGTCCATGGCAACCCGCAGCGGGCTCGCCCCGGCGACGCGCGCCGCTTCCTCCACGTCCGAGCCGAGGCTCTTCAAGGCTGCAGATGAATAGAGGTAGACGTGGGGAACGTGCGTGAGCCCCGCAATGACGGTGATGCTCGCGAGCGAGTAGACGTTCCACGGCACCGTGCCGAAGATCTCCTTCGCCCACAGCGAGTAAAAGCCTACCGGGCCCATGGCGACGACATAGCCGAAGGCGAGCACCATCGGCGACACGAACACGGGTACGAGCACCATCACCTCGACAGCACGTCGGGCGGGCAGGTCGGTGCGCGTGAGGAGGAACGCGAGAGCCGCGCCGAGCGGCAACGCGATCAGCACCATACCTGCGGCGATGATGATCGAGTTGAGCCCGGCGTTCCAGAAATCCGCATCCGCGAAGATGAACGCGTAAGCGTCCACGCTCGCGTGCTTCGTCGCCGCGAAGAACGGTGCCGACAGGAAGCTTTGCCAGAAGATGAGCCCGAGCGGCGCGAAGATCGCGAGCGCGGTGAGCGCGACGACCGTCAGCCGCGCGGGATGGGCGCGGCGGGCTGCGATCACGGCGTGCGGCTCCGGGTGCCGGGCGAGCGTGCCGTGAGGGTGCTTACTTGCGCCCGAGCGAGGATTGCCACTGCTTCATGAACTCGAGGCGCTTGCCCTGCTCGAGGCCGCCGAGAAGCTCGGCGCTCACCGGAATGGGCTTGATCACGTCGCCGTATTCCTTCGTGAGGCCGGTGCCCGAGTCCTTGCCCGTCATGTCGGTGCGCACCGAGTAGAGGTCAGCCTGCTCCGCGAGCAGCGTCTGCCCCCTCTTCGAGAGGAGATAATCGACGAACAGCTTGCCCGCATTCGGGTGACGCGCATTCTTGCTCACGAACGCGAGACGCGACAGCACGAGGTTGTAATCGGTCGTGATCTGCACGCCGATCGACGGGTCCTTCTTGGCGCGGCTGATGGCGTACGAACCGAGGACGTTGTAGCCGATCAAATTCTCGCCCGAGGCGATGCGCTCCATCATCGTGCCGGTCGAGCTTTGCAGGTTCACCCCGCGCTGGCCCATCACCTTCACGAGATCCCAGAATTGGGGAAAGAGCTTGGCGTCCTGATTGACGAGCATGAACCCAACGCCTGATTTCTCGGCATCGTAGGTCGTGACCTTCTTGTTGTACTTGTCGGCCTTGGTGGTGAGGAGTTTCAGGAGATCGGCATGCGTCTTCGGCACGTCCTCGGGGGGCACGAGGCGCTTGTTGTAGACGATCGCGATGGGCTCGAATGTGGTGGCATAAACCACGTCGTTGTACTTTGCCCACGCGGGAAGCGCGCCTGCTTCGGGGGAGCGATACACCATCGCGAGACCGTCCGCCGCGAGCTTCAGCTGAAGATCCATCGACGAGCTCCACACGGCATCGGCGCTTGCCGCATTGGCGGCGCTCTCGCTGACGAAGCGGTTGTAGACCTCCGTCGAGTTCATGTCGCCGTACTCGACCTTGACGCCGGGAAAAGCGGCCTCAAAGTCCTTGATGAGGGGCGTCACGAGTTTTGCGTCGGTGGTCGAATAGACGACGACCTTGCCTTCCTTTTTTGCGCCGTCGAGGATGGCCTTGTAGTCAGCCGGGTAGCCGGCGGGAACCTGCGCCTGTGCAACGCCTGCAAATGCCGCACACGCCAGCAGCCATGTCAGAGCACGCATCGAATCTCTCCTGAAGTCTGCGGGCACCGGCCCGCTTGGCGCGAAAGTGTAACTCAGGCCCGGGCGTCAGATCCGAACGCTGGTTTGGAGCAGCGTACTCGCGACCGGCGGTCCTATGGAGGAGGCACGCCGAGCTCGGCGCAAAGCCTTGTCACCACGTTGCGGAGCGCCGACACCTCCCCCGCGAGCTCGCGCACATGGCTCCTCAAAGCGGCGAGCTCACTGACGGTGACGATGTCGTCGGTGGCTTGGGTGGCGACAGACGTCGCGGCAGGCGCTCCCGAGAGGAGGTGCGTCCAGCGCGTCTCCCGCGTGCCGGGTTGGCGCGGCAGCTCCATCACGAGCGCGCCGGCAGGCCGTTCGCCGAGCTCGCGCAGGAACGCCTCCGCCGTGGACACGTCGGCGAAGCGATGCAGGCGATCGCTGTTGATGCGGAGCTCCGCAGCGGTTTGCGCACCGCGCAGCATGAGCACCGCCAGGAGCGCCACCGCTTGCGACGGGATACCCAGCACGCGCTCCGTGTTGTGCGCGTACCGCATGACGCGCCCGCCCGAGGATTCGATTGCCAGGGACAGCGCGCGAAGCTCGTCCAGCGCATGCTGCACTTCGCTGTCGGAGGCCGTCAGAACCGGGTCGCGGCTCGTTTTCTGGTTACAGCCGCTGGTGATCGCATTGATCGTCATCGGATAGGCATCCGGCACGGTGTGCTGCTTCTCGATCAGGACGCCGAGGACGCGGGTTTGCAGCAGGGAGAGTGCAGGGAGGGACATTGCGGAGTGCGGGAAGCGTGCTTGGCGGAAGCGAAGGGGCCGTTCGAGGATCGCGCGCAGTGTAGCGCACGGATGGGCAGGGGCGCCCCTCCGCCGGTATGATGCGGGCTCATCCAATCCCGACGTTTTCGTCCTCCCCACGTGCCCGACCGCTCTGAAGTAACCAGCATGGCGATGTTCTGCGATTTCGAGAACGTCGCTCTTGGCGTGCGCGACGCCAAATTCGAAAAGTTCGACATCCGCAAGGTCCTCGAGCGACTGCTGCTCAAGGGCAGCATCGTCGTGAAAAAGGCCTATTGCGACTGGGATCGCTACAAGGCTTTCAAGGCTGCGATGCACGAAGCCGCCTTCGAGCTGATCGAGATCCCGCACGTCCGGCAATCCGGCAAGAATTCCGCAGACATCCGTCTGGTCGTCGATGCCCTCGACCTCTGCTACACCAAGTCCCATGTCGATACGTTCGTGATCGTCAGCGGCGATTCCGACTTCTCGCCCCTTGTCTCCAAGCTGCGCGAGAACGACAAGAAGGTGATCGGCATCGGCGTGAAGAACTCCACCTCGGACCTGCTCATCGCCAATTGCGACGAGTTCATCTTTTATGATGATCTCGTGCGCGAGCAGAAGCGACGCACCCCGGCAAAGCGGCCATCTCCGCGTGCCGCGCCGAAACCGGCCGAACCAGTCGCGCCTCCCACGGAGGCCGTCGCGCAGGCGCCCGTCGCTGCGGAGGAGACAAAGCCCCGGACTGCCCGTGGCGCCGCAGCCAAGAAGACGACGCGCGCTGCACGGCCACGCCGGCGCTCGACCACCGCCAGCGCCGATGAGCCGGGCCCGGCCGAGCCCGCCGACAACGTGGTGCCGCTGCACCCGGAGATGGCGCACGACGCCGGCGATGACGAAGCCTCGGACTCGGGTGATGTCATGTCGACGGGCGACATCGCGGCCGAAGCCGGCCGCGCCGAAGCCATGGACGAGCGCCGCCATCGCGCGATCGACCTCGTTCTGGAAACCGTCGAGGCACTGCTCGCCGAGCGCGGCGACAACATCGTCTGGGGCTCGATGGTGAAGCAGACGCTGAAGCGCCGGCAGCCCGGGTTCAATGAGTCCTATTACGGATTCCGCTCGTTCAATGCGCTGCTCGAGGAAGCGCAGGCGAGAGGCCTCATCGCGCTCAATCGCGACGACAAGTCCGGGGGCTTCAAGGTCAGGGTCGCCGAGCGCGTCGATTAAGGCGCGCAGGCCGGCCGATCACGCGTTCTGCGGTCCAGGTTCTGCGGGCGCACGGGTATTCGGCATGTCCCGGCCCGCCTGCTGGTCGTCGAGAACGCGTGACGTGACGAGGGGTCTCACCAAGGGTCGAATGCGGGGCCGGCCGAGCCCCATCTCCTTTGGATGACGAGGTCCCTGTGATGCGAGACTTTCGACCTGCCGCCGTGGCGGGCACGTTCTACCCGGGCTCCGCAGCAGCGCTGAGGGCGATGATCCGGGAGTGCTTTGCCGATCGCGCTCCGGATACACATAGCGAGGTTCAGCGCGGCCCATCGCGCTGGCCCAAAGCCATGATCGTTCCCCACGCGGGCTACGTGTATTCGGGCCCGATCGCCGCGACCGCGTATGCGCGACTCGCCGCGGGCCGCGAAACGATCAAGCGGGTGGTGCTTTTCGGACCGACTCACCGCGTGGCCGTCCGTGGGCTTGCGGTTCCCAACGTGTCACGATTCGAGACGCCCCTCGGTTCGCTAGCGATCGACCAGGAGGCCATCGCATCACTCGAGGATTTGCCGTTCGTGGTGCGGAGCGATGCAGTGCATGCGCAGGAGCATTCACTCGAGGTGCAGATCCCCTTTCTGCAGACGGCGCTTGCCGCATTTTCGCTGGTGCCCTTCGCCGTCGGCGACGCTACGACCGAAGAGGTCGCGACCGTGATGCAACGGCTCTGGGGCGCAGACGAGACGCTCATTCTGGTGAGCTCCGACCTGTCGCACTACCATCCGTACCGCGAGGCGGTCGGCATCGATCGGGCGACAGCCAGCAACGTGCTCGGGTTGCACGCCTCACTCCAGCACGATCAGGCCTGCGGCGCGACCCCGATCAACGGTCTTCTGCGATGCGCGGCCGAGCGTGGGCTCACGCCCTCGCTGCTCGATCTTCGCAATTCGGGCGACACGGCGGGCGATCGCTCGCGCGTGGTGGGCTATGCATCGTTTGCGTTCGAAGCCGAGGCACTCGATGGATGAGCGTGCCCTCGGACGTACTCTGCTCGTGCTGGCCCGCGGGGCGATCGAGATGCGGTTCGGACGGCCGGAGCCACGCGTCGCCGACGATCCCACGCTCGAAGCTCCGGGTGCCACGTTCGTGACCCTCAACCATGCCGGCCAGCTGCGCGGGTGCATAGGCACGCTCGTAGCGCATCGCTCGTTGCGTTCGGACGTGATGCACAACGCAGTCAGCGCCGCGTTCGAGGATCCGCGGTTTTCGCCGCTGGCCGAGCACGAGCTCACGCATGTCCAAGTGGAGGTCTCGAAGCTCCGGGCACCGACACCCATTTCGTTCGAAGACGAGGCATCGCTTCTCGCGCAGCTTCGTCCGCACGTCGATGGCGTCGTGCTGACTTACCGCGGCCGTCGCGGCACCTTCCTGCCCCAGGTTTGGGAAGCACTGCCGGACCCGAGCGAATTCATGCGCGAGCTCAAGCGCAAGGCGGGCTTGCCGACGGATCAGTGGCATGCCGGCATCGAGGTGTCACGTTACACCGTCGAGAAGTGGACCGAGAGCGATGACCGCGCGCGCGATACATCAACCTCATCCACCCGCGACACCGACGTCGTTTCAGGGCAACAAAGGCACATGCATGAGTGATTTTCCCGGAAGGTGGTGGCATCGTCTCGACGACGGTCGCATCCAGTGCGATCTCTGTCCGCGCGATTGCCGCCTGAAAGAGGGCCAGCGGGGTGCCTGCTTCGTGCGTCAGCGCATGGGCGACGCGATGGTGCTGACGACGTATGGCCGCTCCTCGGGCTTCTGCATCGATCCCATCGAGAAGAAGCCCCTCAACCATTTTCTGCCCGGCTCGAGCGTGTTCTCGTTCGGTACGGCCGGCTGCAATCTCGCGTGCAAGTTCTGCCAGAACTGGGATATCACCAAGTCACGCGAGATGGACACGCTGCAGGACGAGGCCTCACCGGCAGCGATTGCCGACAGCGCGAGCACGCACGGCTGCAAGAGCATCGCGTTCACCTACAACGATCCGGTGATCTTTGCCGAGTACGCGATGGACACTGCGGATGCGTGCCATGCGCGCGGATTGAACACCGTTGCCGTCACGGCAGGGTATATCGGCGTCGAGGCGCGGCGCGACTTCTACGCCAAGATGGACGCCGCCAATGTCGATCTCAAAGGCTTCACCGATGAGTTCTACGTGAAGCTCTGCGGGGCGCGTCTTCAGCCGGTGCTCGACACGCTGGTATACCTCAAGCACGAGACGAGCGTGTGGGTCGAGATCACCACACTGCTGATCCCGGGCAAGAACGATTCCGAGGAAGAGCTCACCGCAATGTCGAAATGGATCGCGCGCGAGCTCGGCCCCGATGTGCCGTTGCATTTCACCGCGTTCCATCCCGATTACAAGATGACGGACATTGGGCCGACCCCCAAGTCGACGCTCGTGCGTGCGCGGGAGATCGCACGCAATGAGGGATTGCATTACGTGTACACAGGCAACGTGCACGACACGGAGGGCGGCACGACCTTCTGCCCTTCATGCGCCAAGCCGTTGATCGTGCGCGACTGGCACGAGATCCTTGCCTACAACATTTCGCCCGAGGGCTCGTGCGCCCACTGCCACACGCCGATCGCCGGTGTGTTCGGCTCCCGCCCGGGGCACTGGGGCCGGCGCCGGGTTCCCATCCGGGTGCGCAGCGCAGCGTAAGGCCGCTCTCGGCACGCGCCGAGCGCACCGCGCGTGACGCCCCTTCAGTACCGGGTCATTTGCGCCCGTAGGTCGCCTGAATGCTCGCCTTCGCGATCTGGCTGCCGTTGATCATGAAGCCGATCATCGCAGCAGATGCGTTCTCGTCCGCACCTTCGAGTTTCTCCACCTTGAGCGCGTGCACCGAGAAGATGTAACGGTGGGGCCGGTCGCCCGGCGGTGGGCAGGCGCCGCCGTATCCAGGCTGGCCGAAGTCCGTGCGCGATTGCGTCGCCCCTTGCGGCGCCTTGCCTGCCGCGGGATCTCCTGCGCCCTTGGCGAGTGAGGTCACGGTTGCGGGTATGTTGAAGACCACCCAGTGCCACCAGCCGCTGCCGGTCGGTGCATCGGGGTCATACACCGTCACCGCGAAACTCCTGGTGCCTGGCGGCGCGTTGTGCCAGGCGAGCGCGGGCGAGACGTTTGCACCCTTGCAGCCGAAACCGTTGTAGACCTGCTCGTCGGAAAGCACGCCCTTATGCTTCACCTCTGCACTCGTGACGGTGAAGGGTCCGGCCGCCAGCGCCTGTTCGGCGACGAGGAGCACCGTGAGCAGAAGCACGCGTTTCATGTTCGGCATCCCTGGGTTACTTCTGCAGCAGCCATTTGCCGCCCTGGACCTGCGTCATCACGCGCGCTCGCGCATCGAGACCGAGGTGATCCGTTTTCGACATGTTCACCACGCCGTTGGTGACTTCGAGGTTCTTCGTGTTCTCGATGCCGTCACGCAGCGCGCGCCGGAATTCGACGCTCCCCGGCTTGCCGCGTGCGAGTGCCGCCGGAATCGCGTTGGCGAGGATGAGGCACGCGTCCCACGTATAGGACCCGAACGCAGAGACTGTGCCGGGGCCCTGCGCGGCTTCATAAAGCTTGATGTATTCGAGCGCACGCCGCTTGGCCGGATGCGCATCGGGCAACTGCGCTGCGACGATCACGGGGCTCGCCGGAACGAAGCCTCCCTCGATGTCCTTGCCGCCGACGCGCAGGAAGTCGTTGTTGGCGACTCCGTGATTGAAATACAGCTTGCCGCGATAGCCCGCCTGCGTGAGAGCCGCCGCTGGCATCGCCGCCGGTGTGCCTGAGGCCCCGATCACCACGGCATCGGGCTTTGCTGCGACGAGCTTCAGCGCCTGGCCCGTCACGCTCGTGTCCTTGGGCGCATAGCGCTCGTTCGCGACGAGCGGAATGTTGCGCGCCTTGGCTGCCTTCTCGATCTCGGCGTAGAACGCTTCACCGAGCGCATCGGAGAAGCCCACGTACCCGAGCGTCTTCACCCCGTTGGCCACCGCGTGCTCGAGAATGGCCGCTGCCATCATGACGTCGGTCTGGGGCGTCTTGAACGACCACACCTTGCGGCCTTCCACCGGGTCGATGATGCGGATCGATGACGCGAGCGACAGGGCGGGCGTCTCGGCTTCACCGAAGACTTCGATCATCGCGAGCGAATTGGGTGTCGTGGTCGAGCCGATGATCGCGTCGACCTTGCTCTCGCTCACGAGCTTGCGCGTGTTCTGTACTGCCGCCGTGGTGTCCGAAGCATCGTCGAGCACGATGTACTCGATGGTGGTCGCGCCGGCGTTCTTCGGGCACAACGGGATCGTGTTGCGCTCGGGGATGCCCAGGGAGGCGGCAGGCCCCGTGGCGGACACCGTCACGCCGATCTTCACCTGCGCAAGCGCCAGTGTGGAGATCGCGGTGAGACCGAGTGCTAACGAGGCGGCAACGGCACGTTTCATCGCTTCTCCTTCTTCGGGTTGGTGCGCCTGCGCAATGCGCCTGGCGCAGCGGATTTTACGTCAAGCGTGGACTCGCACGGGCAGGCTCGCGAAGCCGCGGAACCGGGCGCGACCGGCACGGACAGGCTCGCCGTCGAGCTCGTATTCAGGGAAGCGTGCGACAAAACGGCTGATCGCGACGCGTCCTTCAAGCCGCGCAAGATTGAGGCCGGCGCAGGTGTGAATGCCGAAGCCGAAAGCGATGTGGCGATTGGGGTCGCGCGCGATGTCCAGCCGGTCGGGCGCCGCGAAATGTGCCGGATCGCGGTTTGCGGCGCCAATGCACAGGGTGATTCGCGAATCGGGCGGCAATGTGAACTCACCCACGGTCACGGCCTGCGTGCTGATCCGGTTGCCGAGCTGATTGCTGCTCTCGTATCTTAAAAATTCCTCCACGCCGCGCGTGATGAGCTCCGGGTTGGCAATAAGGCGTGCCTTCTCCGCGGGCCAGAGCGCGAGCGCGTGCAAGCCGTTACCGATGAGGTTGGTGGTGGTCTCGTGCCCTGCGTTCAGCAGGAAGACGCATTGGTGCAGGAGGTCGGTCTGCGACAGCGGCGCGTCACCGGCTTCGCCATGCAGGAGGCGCGTCAGTACGTCGGTCTCAGGATCGCCGGAATGCGCACGACGGTCCGCGATGAGACCTTCGAGGTATCCCGTGAACTCGACCACTGCGCGATTGCCGGCCTGCGCGCGTTCGTGCGTGAGCACGGGTTCGAGCGCGCCGAGAATCGCCAGCGACCACTCGCGCAACGCGCCGCGCTCGGCATGGGGCACGCGCAACAGGTTGCCGATGATCTCCACCGGGATAGCGCCAGCGTAGTCGCCGATGAGATCGGGCGTCCGGGCCTCAGCCAGGCGATCGAGCAGGCCGTCGACAAGCTTCACGAGTTCGGGCTCCATCGCCGCGATGTGCCGCTGAGAAAGCGCGCCAACGATCGCCCGACGCACACGCGTGTGCAGCGGCGGATCGTTGAACACGAGGCTCGTCGTGTGATGCTCGAGGAGCGGTGTTGGACCGTATTTCGGGCCGAACTCCTTCTTCTTGTCGGAGCTGAAGGCCTTCGGATCCCGGTACACGGGGAGGATGTCGTCGTAGCGCGTCAGGAACCACGACCCGTCCGGCATCGGGCGTACAGGGCAGTGCTCACGCAAGGCGTGGTAGTACGGGTACGGGTCGGCATAGAAATCCGCCGGCAGATGCATGAGATCGAACGTGTTCGCGGCTTCGCGTGCGCGCTCCGGTGCGAACACGTTCGTGGCGTTCATGCGCGTTCGCGCGCTCCGCTGGTGCCCGCCCGGCCGGGGACGACCGATGCAGATGCAGGCGCAGCGCGCTGCCGACGGGAAAGCCGCGCCGCGCTCACCGGGACTACCCTTTGGTGTAAATCTCGGCGCCCTTCTGCACGAATTCGACGGCCTTCACTTCCATACCCTTGGCGAGCGCCTCCGTGTCGGACAGGCCCTGCTTGGCCGCGTAGTCGCGCACGTCCTGGGTGATCTTCATCGAGCAGAAGTGCGGACCGCACATCGAGCAGAAATGCGCGAGCTTCGCGCCATGCTGCGGCAAGGTCTCGTCGTGGAATTCGCGCGCCTTGTCCGGGTCGAGGCCGAGGTTGAATTGATCTTCCCACCGGAATTCGAAACGCGCCTTGGACAGGGCGTTGTCGCGGATCTGCGCCCCCGGATGGCCCTTGGCGAGGTCCGCCGCATGCGCAGCGACCTTGTAGGCCATGATGCCGTCCTTGACGTCGGCCTTGTTGGGGAGGCCCAGATGCTCTTTGGGAGTGACGTAGCAGAGCATCGCGGTGCCGTACCAGCCGATCATCGCTGCGCCGATGGCGCTCGTGATGTGATCGTAGCCCGGTGCGATGTCGGTCGTGAGCGGCCCCAGCGTGTAGAACGGCGCCTCACCGCACAGGCGCAGCTGCTCGTCCATGTTGTGCTTGATGAGATGCATCGGCACGTGACCGGGGCCCTCGATCATCACCTGAACATCGTGCTTCCATGCGACCTGCGTGAGTTCGCCCAGTGTCGCGAGCTCCGCCATCTGCGCCTCGTCGTTCGCGTCGTACCCGGACCCAGGGCGCAGCCCGTCGCCGAGTGAAAACGCGACGTCGTAGGCTTTCATGATGTCGCAGATCTCCTCGAAGCGCGTATAGAGGAACGACTCCTTGTGATGGGCGAGGCACCACTTCGCCATGATGGATCCGCCGCGCGAGACGATGCCCGTCATGCGCTTGGCAGTCATCGGGATGTAACGCAGCAGCACGCCAGCGTGAATGGTGAAGTAATCGACGCCTTGCTCGGCCTGCTCGATCAGGGTGTCGCGAAACATCTCCCAGGTGAGATCTTCGGCTTTGCCGTCGACCTTTTCGAGCGCCTGGTAGATGGGCACCGTGCCGATCGGCACCGGCGAGTTGCGGATGATCCACTCCCGCGTCTCGTGGATGTTCTTGCCCGTGGAGAGGTCCATCACCGTATCGGCGCCCCAGCGCGTCGCCCACGTCATCTTCTCGACCTCTTCCTGGATCGAGGACGACACGGCCGAGTTGCCGATGTTGGCGTTGATCTTCACCAGGAAATTCCGGCCGATGCACATCGGCTCGGTTTCCGGGTGGTTGATGTTGGCAGGCAGGATCGCGCGGCCCCGTGCGACTTCATCGCGCACGAACTCGGGGGTCATGATCGCGGGAATCGAGGCACCGAAGCTCTGTCCCGGATGCTGCCGGGTGACGCTCTCGGGAAGTGTCGCGAGCATCTTTTCGCGCAGCAGATTCTCGCGGATGGCGACGAACTCCATCTCGGGCGTCACGATGCCCCTACGCGCGTAGTGCATCTGAGTGACGTTGGCACCGGGTTGCGCGCGCCGCGGTCTGCGCAGCAGATCGAAACGCATGCCCGCAAGATCAGGATCGCCCAGGCGGTCGCGGCCGTAAGCCGAGGTGGGTCCGTCCAGGTCGTTGGTGTCGCCACGCTCCGCAATCCAGCGCAAGCGCAGCGGCGGCAGGCCCTTGCGTATGTCCACGGTCACTGCCGGATCCGTGTACGGGCCGGAGGTGTCGTAGACGACGATCGGCGCGTTCTTCTCGCTGCCCTGTGCCGACCACGATGACGTTGTGTCGGCCTGCGAGATCTCGCGCATCGGCACGCGCACGTCCGGGCGGCTGCCCGGTACGTAGATCTTGCGCGAGTTGGGCAGCGGCGCAACGGCCGCGGCGTCGACTTGGGCGTCGCGGGCGAAGAATTGATCGTTGGCGTTCATGGGCTCTCCTGCGGTGCCCGCGTGCGTTCCGTCATGGAGCGCCATGCGGGTGAAAGGCTTCGTGCGGAGAGCGGGAGGAGGGAACGGCAACGCTTCCCTGCGCCGGCATTGTCCGCACAGGTACCAAGGGTGTCATCTCACCCGGCCGCCGAAGCTGCCAGGACCCCTAGCGCAAGATGAAAGTGTACCCTAGCGCAGGCGGCGCGCACATGATGTGTCACCCGTGGCACGAACCGCCGCGGGTCGGTTCGGTCGAAGTCGGGCGCCCGGCACGATGTGCCCGAGCCATCCTGCCGTTTTATCCGTCTGCATGATGGACATACAAAGGCATTGCGATGTGTGTGGCCGGTGCGTGACCCACGGGTAAAATGCCGGCCATGCGGGTGTAGCTCAATGGTAGAGCAGAAGCTTCCCAAGCTTACGACGAGGGTTCGATTCCCTTCACCCGCTCCATATCGGGCGCGCCGCACCCTCGCCTCGAGCCTTCCGAAAAAACAACCCAATCGTACGGATCCCTGTGCCTTCGTTTGACCTCGTTGGGCGACGCCACCACTCTTACGGCATCATGATCGCGATGGGGCTGGCCGTCGCCGCACAGGCCTCCCTGGCGCTCATGTGGCTGCATGCGGGCGCTCCGCGCCACCAAATTCTGGCTCTCGTGCTCGCGCTCATGTCATCGGTGGTGGTGCTCGGGCTTGGCGCGGCGGTACTCACCCTCCTCGGTCGAGCTCGCTCCTCACAGGACGAGCTGAAGCTCATGTCGACAACGGATCCGATGACCGGGGCGCTGAACCGGCGTGCATTCGCGGGCCGTGCAGCACAGGAATACACGCGCACCCGACGCTACGATCGGCCATTGTCGGTGCTCGCGATCTCAGCCGATACGTTCGCCACTATCAAGGATGCGCATGGCGCCGAGGAAGGGGCATTCTTCCTGCAATCGCTGATCTCGGCGTGGCAGAGCGCATTGCGCACCACGGATGCAATCGGCCGGGTCGCTGACGATCATTTCGCGGTGCTGCTGCCCGAGACGAGCGGCAGTCGGGCGCATGAGCTTGCCCGGCGTGTGCGCCAGGCGACGAACGAACTCCGATTCGACTTCCTCGACGCGAGCGAGCGTGCAAGCATCAGCATCGGGGTGGCTTCGGTCGAGACTGCCGACAGCGGCATCGAGCACGCGCTCGCGCGCGCCGATCAAGCGTTGCGCGAAGCCAGGAACGCTGGCGGCAGCGGCGCGAATGCCTTGACAGAGACCGCCTCCTAGCGTGCGCGTCTCGCACCGGCCGTGCGCGGAAGGTTGCGTGCGCGATGCTCGTGCAAACCCATGTGACGGTGCACTACGGTGGTGCTCACGGCACCGCGCGCATGTGCCTGTCGTGAGTGCATCTTCGCGTTCGCCTAGCTGATTCAACCGCTTGCAGTTGCGTTGCGCTGCGGCACGATGCTTGCAAGATGCAGGTCGTCCTCATTGTCCGGAGACGACATGTACGCAGACACACTCGAAGGCTTTGCTCGCACCGCCGATCGCAAGATCGCTGCCATGCGCCGCGCCCCGGGCGCGTTTTTCGTGGCGAGCATGCTGGCCGGCGCGTACGTGGGCATGGGCATCCTGCTGATCTTCACGCTCGGTAGCCAGGTGCCCAAGGAGGTGCAGAAGCTCGTGATGGGTGCAACCTTCGGCATCGCACTCACGCTCGTGGTGCTCGCCGGCGCGGAGCTTTTCACCGGTCATACGATGTTCATGTTGTTGCGGCGCTTCAGCGGCAGCGGCAACTGGAACGACGTCGGCGTGTCATGGGTGATGACCTGGATCGGCAACCTTGCGGGTGCGGCGGTGCTGGTCGCGCTCTTCAAGTTCGGCGGTGGTGGCGGTCTCCTGTCCGCGCCGGACACTCTTGTGATGAATGTCGCCGCCGCCAAGATGAGCGCCTCCGCGCTGGCGCTCTTTGCCCGCGGGATCCTGTGCAACTGGCTCGTGTGTCTCGCGCTGTGGATGTCGGCGCGCGTCTCGTCGGATTCGGCGAAATGCATCGCGATCTTCTGGTGCCTGCTTGCCTTCATCGCCTGCGGATTCGAGCACAGCGTCGCCAACATGACCGTGCTCGGGCTGGCACTTGCCGGCGAGCATCCGGAAACCGTGACGTGGGCAGGCGCCGTGTACAACCTCGTATGGGTGACGCTTGGCAACATCGTCGGCGGTGGTGTCTTCGTCGCCGGCGCGTACTGGGTTGCCACCCATGGCTTCGGTGCGGCGGAAGCCCTGCCGGCAGCCATGGTCGCGCCGGGCAAAGCGGATTGACCATCGTGAGTGCGCGCGTTTACCTGATCGGTGCGGGCCCTGGGGACCCTGAGCTCCTGACCCTCAAGGCGGTGCGCTGCCTCGGTATCGCTGACGTGGTGCTGATCGATGATCTCGTCGACCGACGCACGCTCGATCATGTGCGAAACGATGCACGCGTGATCGAAGTTGGCAAACGCGGTGGCAAGCCATCGACGCCGCAACGCGTGATCGAGCGCCTGATGCTGAGGCTGGTGCGTCGAAGCCTTGTGGTTGCACGCGTCAAAGGCGGCGATCCTTACGTGTTCGGCCGCGGCGGCGAGGAAGCCTTGCTGCTGGCGCGTCACGGCATCGCGTACGAGGTGGTGAGCGGCATTTCCGCAGGTATTGCGGTTCCCGCGGCCGCAGGCATTCCGGTGACGCATCGCGGCATGAGTCGAGGCGTCACATTCATCAGCGGGCAAACCGCAGATGACGAGGAGCCCGATTGGTGCGCGCTGGCCAAAAGCGGAACGACACTCGCGATATTCATGGGCCTCGCGCGGTTGCCGCGCATCGCCGCGCGGCTGCTTGCCAGCGGACTTTCACCACGGACTCCTGCGGTGCTGATCGAGCGCGGTACCTTGCCGGACCAGCGCGTACTGCATGCAACCCTCGCCACTCTCGCAGCCCGCGCAGCGGCGGCGGGCGTCGAGGGTCCGAGCATGATCGTGATCGGGGAGGTGGCGAGTCTCGCCGAGCAACTCGGCCCATCGATCGAAGGGTCTGCCACATTGCAGCGTGCCGCATGACCGTGAACGAATTCACCGAAGCGCAAAAGCAGTTCCTGGATGGACTCGGCCGCGGGGTTGCGGCGGCGCGCGCCGGCACCGCACCGGCATCCGCGATCCCTGCGGGACCTGAACGCATTCATGCGGAGGCACAGAATCGCGTTATCGCGAATGGCGGCAAGCTCACGCGCGAGGAGGAGGCCAAGCGCGACCGGCCACCGCTCGACATGTGGGACGAAGTGGTGGCCAATGCGCAGGCGCGTGCATTTCCCAAAGGCATCGACGTCTTCCGTTACAAGTTCCATGGCCTCTTCTATGTCGCACCGGCGCAGGATGCATTCATGTGCCGGTTGCGCATTCCGAACGGCATCCTGAGCGCGCACAAGCTCCTTGCAGTGGCGGATCTCGCCGAGCGTTATGCCGGCGGTTATGCGCATGTCACCACGCGCGCCAACCTACAGCTGCGCGAGATCCCAGCCGAGCATTCCATGGCCATCCTGCAGGGTCTTGCCGAGGCGGGGCTCACCTCGCGTGGCGCAGGCGCCGACAACGTTCGCAATGTCACGGGCAGCCCAACGGCAGGCATCGACCCGGTTGAGCTCATCGATACCAGGCCGCTAGGGCTCGCACTGCATCACGCGATCCTCAACCATCGCGAGCTTTACGGATTGCCGCGCAAGTTCAATATCGCCTTCGATGGTGGCGGAAGCGTCGGCGCGCTCGAGGATACCAACGACATCGGATTTTCGGCGGTACGCATCGGCGAAGGAGCCAGTGCCGGGCCCAGCATCTACTTTCGTGTCGCGGTGGGCGGGATCACCGGGCACGGCGACTTTGCCCGCGATCTGGGCGTCGTCGTCACACCCGAACAATGCGTGAATGTCGCGACGGCGATCCTGCGTGTGTTCATCGACCAGGGTGATCGCACCGACCGCACACGTGCGCGCCTCAAATACGTGCTCGACGCGATGGGTCTTTCCGCATTTGTCGCTGCGGTCGAGGAAAAGCTCGGTCAGGCGCTGCCTCGGGTCTTACCTGAATCTTGCGATAAGCGAGCACCGCAAGTGCGCGGCGCGCATGCCGGCTTCCACGATCAGGCTCAGGCGGGTCTCACGTATTGCGGCGTCGCGATTCCTGTCGGCCGCATGACCGTGGCGCAGATGCGCGGACTCGCCGAAATTGCACTGCGTTTTGGCGATGGCGACATTCGATTGACGGTGTGGCAGAACGTGATTCTTTCCGGCGTCTCTTCCGCCGGGCAAGACGAGGTCGAGGCGGCGTTGTGCGAGATCGCCTTGACCGCGCGTCCTGGTGCGCTGCGCGCCGGCATGGTCGCGTGCACCGGCAACACGGGCTGCAAGTTCTCGGCGAGCGACACCAAGCGTGATGCGCTCGCGATCGTCGAGCACGTCGAATCGCGCATGACGCTCGACACGCCCATCAACGTTCATGTGACCGGCTGTCCGCATTCGTGTGCGCAGCACTTCGTCGGTGATATCGGCCTGCTCGCGACCAGGATTGCGGTCGGTGAGGATGCGGAGATCGAGGGCTATCACGTGTTCGCCGGAGGCGGATTCGGCGAAGCGCGGGGCCTCGGGCGAGAAATTGTGCGCAACGTGCCTGCCGCCGATGTGCCCGCCACGATCGAGCGTCTGCTGGCGGCGTATGTCGCCTCTCGCGCTGATCCTTGCGAGACCTTCTCGATGTTTGCGCGGCGCACCTCCGTGGACGCGCTTCGCGAACATGCAACCGCGGTGCCCGATGCATTGCGTCGCGCCGCCTGAACGACATCTCCTATGCTTCCCGCGTCGGCGTCCAGCCTTATTCCCGAAAACGCGCCGTTCACCGACACCCAGCGTGCGTGGCTCAACGGTTTTATCGCCGGCCTGCTGGGGATGGAGCGCGTGCTCGGGGCCACCGCCCAAGCCGCAACAGTTCCCGTGCCGGCACCCCCTGCGGTCGAGGAAGATTTCCCGTGGCACGACCCCACCCTGCCACTTGGCGAGCGGCTGCAACTCGCTGCCGCACGTCCCATGGACCAGCGGCTCATGGCGGCCATGGGCCAGCTCGACTGTGGCCAATGCGGATACCAGTGTCAGTCCTATGCCGCGGCGATCGGTCGCGGTGAGGAGGCCGATCTCGGCAAGTGTGTTCCCGGTGGCCGCGATACGGCCAAAGCACTGAAGCAACTCGTCGCTGAGCGCGGTGTCATCACGATCGTGCCGGCGCACGCGACACCTTACGTGTTGCCGCAGCGGGGTTACGGCCGCGACGTTCCGGTCACCGCGCGACTGGCCGCAGCGAAGAGCCTTTGCAGCGAAGGTGCGGAGAAGGACACGCGCCATGTCGCGATCGATATTGCTGGCGCTGGGATCGCATACGAGCCGGGGGATTCGCTCGGTGTGTGGCCACACAACAACCCCGACGAGGTCGAGCTGCTGCTGGCGATCCTCAAAGCCAGGGGTTCCGAGGCTGTGACGCTTGCGGATGGTGTGGTGATCACCGCCCGCGAAGCATTGACCCGCGAATGCGACCTTCGCAATCCCGGGGAGACGCTCTACCGGCGCATGGCCGAAGAAGCGAAGGACAGTGCCGACCGTGCGCGACTCGCGAAGCTCGCCGAAGACGATGGGCAGGCCGATGCGTTCGGTGTGCACGATGTCCTCGACGTCGTGATGGAGTTTCCGTCGGCGCGTCCGCGCATCGGCGGTTTCGTGGCGTCGCTGGCTCGCATGCAACCGCGTCTGTACTCGATCGCATCATCGCAACGCATGCATCCGGATGAGGTGCATCTCACCGTGGGCGTGCTGCGTTACGAGCACAACGAGCGCACGTATCAGGGCGCCGGATCCAGCTTTCTCGGGTTGCAACTGCGGCCGAAACGTCCACTGTCGGTCTTTGTGCAGCGTGCGCACGGCTTCCGCCTGCCCGCAGACCCCGCTGCGCCGGTGATCATGGTCGGGCCGGGTACAGGCATTGCGCCGTTTCGGGCATTCCTGCAGGAGCGCGCGGCGAGCGGCGCGACCGGCCGCAACTGGCTTTTCTTCGGCAATCAACGTCGCGACAGCGATTTCCTGTATCGCGAGGAGCTCGAAGAGCTTGCGGCGCAACGCGTGCTGTCACGCATGGACCTCGCGTTCTCGCGCGATCATGCGAGCAAGGTGTACGTCCAGCACAAGATGGTGGATGCCGCGCCGGAGCTGTGGCGATGGCTCGAGAACGGCGCGTACCTCTACGTCTGCGGCGACGCCAAGCGCATGGCCGGCGACGTCGACCTCGCGCTGCGCCAGATCGCGGCACGCGAAGGCGGCATGGACGAGGCGCGTGCCCGACGCTATGTTAGTGACCTCGCCAAGGCGGGCCGCTACCTGCGCGACGTGTACTGATTGGCCCGCAACGACGCCGTCGTGCTGTAGCTCAGCCTTTGACGGCGCCTGCGGTGATCGCGCTGACCAGGTGCCGCTCGAGCAACGCATAGAGCACCATCACCGGTGCGGCCGCAATGAGCGCCGCCGCCATCAGCTCGTTCCACTGCACCCGGTATTCGCCCACCATGTTCGCGATCCCGACCGACAGCACGTACATGGACGAGTCCGTGGTGAGCACGAGCGCCCAGACGTACGCATTCCATGCGATCAGGAACGTGAACAAGGCGACGGCGACCAAGCCCGGTCGGGCAAGCGGAAGGATGATCCGGAAGAATACCTGCATCACGCTTGCGCCATCCATGATCGCGGCCTCGTCGATTTCGCGTGGGATCGAGCGAAAGAAACCGATCAGCATCCAGACCGAAAACGGGAGCGCGAACGACGAGTAGGCGAGGATCAGTGCCCAGTACGTGTTCAGCAGCCCGAGATCGGACATGAGCTGGAAATAGGGAATGATCAGCAGCGTTTCTGGCAGCATCTTGGTGAAGAGCAGGAAAACGATGAATGCTGTCGCACCGCGAACGAAGAAGCGCGTGAACCCGTATGCCGCGAGGGCGGCGAGCAGCACCGACAAAGCAGTGGATCCCACCGATACCACAATGCTGTTTACGAAGTACCGCGCGATCGGCTTGTGGGTGAAAAGGGAGGTGTAGGCGTCCAGCGTCCAGTGCGACGGCCCGAAGGTCGGCGGCGAAAGGAACACGTCGGTCGATGGTTTCAAGGACGTGTTCAGCATCCAGTAGAACGGGAACACGGTGATCACGAGCGCGATCACCGTAATGATCCACAGCAAAACCTGGTGGCGTGATCGGCGGTTCATGCGCGTGGAGGCTTCACGTGCCTTGCCGCAGCTCGCGCTCGGGACGCGCGATGCGCAGGTAGACGAGCGAAAACGCGAGCACGATGGCGAGCAGAGCCACACCGATCGCTGCTGCATCTCCGAAGCGATTGCCGCGAAACGCCGTGTTGTAGAGCAGCACCGGCAATACTTCGGTCGCACCCGCAGGTCCGCCGCCGGTCATCACCCCGATGATGTCGTAATGACGAATCGTATTGATGATGTCGAGTGTCGATGCCACCACCAGCAGGTAGCGCAGATTCGGCAGTGTCACGTAGCGAAAGCGCTGCCATGCATTCGCGCCGTCGATCGACGCGGCCTCGTACTGGTCCGCGGGAATGGTCTGCAGACCGGCCAGCATCAGCAGCATTACAAAGGGAACGCCGCGCCAGACGTCGACCATCACCACCGATGCAAACGCCAGTACCGGCTCACCCAGCCATGCGAGCGGCGCATCGATGATGCCCGCGCTGCGCAACAGGAAATTCACCACCCCGAACTGTGGCTCCAGCAGCCAGAGCCATATGGTCGCGCCTACGGCCGGCGCAACCATCCACGGGGTGAGAAAGAGAATGCGAACGGGCGTGCGCAAGGCGCGCAACTGGTCGAGCAGCATCGCGAGTGCGAGGCCGAGCAGCATGTGCAGCACGACAGAAATTCCCGTGAACTTGAGCGACACGCCCAGCGAATGCCAGAACGCCTCGTCGCTGAAGATGCGCTCGTAATTTCCGATGCCGACGAAGGTGCTGTTGAGGCCCCGAACGCGATGCAGGCTGGTCCAGAAGGCGTAGCCGAGCGGAAACACGATCACCGCGGCGAGGAATACCAGCACCGGCGCCAAGAACGCGTATCCGTACCAGCCGCGGCGGTTCATGCCAAGTCGAGCGGTTCAACTGCGAGTGACGGGATCATCATCGCGACGGCGTGGGTATGGCTCTGGGCTTCGTACCCCAGGCGCCCGTCGCCACACCCACGCCGACGCCTGCGCGCTCGGCACCGCCGTTGCTCTTCGCTGGGTACCCCGGGCGCCACGGCACGCCGTCCGGACAGCGTCGCGGCGAAGCTCAAGTCACAGATCGCGCAGCTTCTTCGTCAGGCGCGTATCGAGATCGCGAAAGATCTCGTCAGTCTTCTCCGGCGCGAGCAGCGCCTTCTGCACGGCATCGACGATGTCGTTGGACGCGATCTCGGCCCACGCAGGATGCGGCAGCGGGTAGCTGCGAGCGTTCTGACCGATACGCACGAACTGTGCGAGGAGCGGATCGGACTTGATCTCCGGGTCATCGGCAAGATCGTTGCGCAACGGCATCCAGTTCGACACCTTCGCCCGCTGGATGGCCCATTTGCGCCCGGCATCGAACTTGATGAACTTCCATGCGACGTCGGGGTTCGCGCATGACGACGAAATGCTCGACGCCGTGACCGTCGCCAGCGTCGGGGCATTGGGGACGTTGGACGGTGAGGTCGCGACGAACATCTTGCCCGCGAGCGCGGGATTGTCGCCCACCACCTTGGCCATGGACCAGTACGCGTTGCGCATGCTCGCAATCTTGCCTTGCGCGAAGAGGTTCGTCTGCTCGAGGTAATTCGTCGTGGTCGGCGCCGGTGCGGCCACGCCCTGGCGCGCGAGGCCGAGGTAGAACTTGATCGCTTCGAGGCTCTTGGCATCCTTCGCGAATGTCGCCTCGGTCATGTCCTTGTTGAACGCCTCGCCGCCATTGCCCCAGATCCAGGTGAGCAGCACGCGCGTGGTGGTGTCGGTCTTGCCGCCCAGCACTGCGGTGAACCAGTGATCGTTGCCGGAAAGCTTCTTTCCCCAGGCGAGGTATTCATTGAAGTTCTTCGGGGGCTTCGTGGGATCGAGCCCGGCTTTCTGCACCGCGTCGCGGTTGTAGATCTCGGCGTAGGTGCCGCCCCAGATGGGCAATCCGTAGAGCTGCCCTTTCCACTTGGATGCGGACAGCATGTCGTCCGTCCACGCGCGCTTGAACTCCGCGGGCTCTGCATTCCAGTACTTGTCCAGCGGCAACAGGTAACCGTTGTAGGCCGCGGTGGTGAGATCCACCGACACGATGCAGGGCGCCTTCTTCGCCTGCGCGGCGGCGACGAACTTGGTCCAGTGATCCTTGCGCGCGACGAGCACAGGCTCGATCTTCACGCCGGGATTGGCGGCCTCGAATTCCTTGATCGTGTCTTTCCACACCGGCTCGTATTGCGACTCGGTGAGGTTGGCCGTTTGCCACTGCAGCACGACGGATTGCTGCGCGGACGCGATACCGGCAACGGCGGCTACGCACGCCAGGACCAGCGCGCGACGGATCATCGAATGTTTCATCTTTACCTCACGTTAGCGGTATAGGGCACCGGAGCGTTCGGTGCGCGGCTGCGGACGCGGGGCAAGTTCACGCAGCACATCGAGATTGGGCTCGAGCCCCAAGCCCGGGCCTTCAGGCAGCAGAAAGTCGCCATTGTCGAAGACGATGGGGACGGTCGACGCGCGGTCACGCATGGCGCGCTGCGGCTCCATCTGCTCGAGAATGTAAAAGTTCGGAATGGCTGCGGCCAGGTGCATCGAGGCTGCCGTGCAAATCGGACCGCCCGGATTGTGGGGCGCGACCGGAATGTAATACGTATCCGCGAGCGTTGCGATGCGGCGCACTTCAGTGAAGCCGCCCGCGTGCATGAGGTCCGGCTGCACGATGCGACAACCGGCATTTTCGAGCAGCTCGCGAAACTCGAAGCGCGACAGCAGCCGCTCGCCCGTCGCAATGGGTGTGCGCAGGCCTTGCTGCAATGCGCTCATCGCCTTCGCGTTCTCGAACGGGATCGGCTCCTCGAACCAGCCGGGGCGCGACGGATGCAGCGCTTCATCCATCATGCGCGCCGTGCGCGGCGACAGGAATTCACTGCATTCGATGAAGATCTCGGCGTCGGGCCCGGCGCCTTCGCGCGCCGCTTCGATCAATGCCGCGGCCTTGCGGATCTCCCCGGCTTCGTTCTGCTGCAGCCCCTCCGAGGAAAACGGACGGCACTTGAACGCGGTGAAGCCCCGGCGGATCGCTTCGCGCGCGCCTTCGAACGCTGCCTCAGGCGTGTTCGCGCCCTGCAACCAGTGGCTTGCGTAGCCGCGCAAGCGCGTGCGGTGAATCCCGCCCAGCAAACGCGCGACCGGGACGCCCAGGCGCTTGCCTTCGAGATCCCACAGCGCGATGTCGATGCCCGCGAGGGCGCTCGAGAACACTGCGCCGCCGCGCCAGCGCCATGCGTTGTACAGGCGATGCCAGTGCCGTTCCGGTCCCGCCGGATCTTCGCCGATCAGGTGCGGCGCGAATTCGGCGATCGCCGCCTCGACGGAACTGATCGCGCCGTGCAGCGAGGCTTCACCCCAGCCGCAGAGGCCCTCGTCGGTCGACACCCGCACGAACAGCCAATTGCACCAGTCCACCCAGTAGCGGAATGTTTCTACCTTCGTGATTTTCATGCGTGGGGGATGCAGGCGCGTGCGGCCAGGTCGCGCGGAAAGAGGGACTTGCGTGTGAGCCGCGGACGATACCGCAAAACGAGCGAGCGCCGCAACCACGCGCCGTCGAGGTCTGTGGCATCGGGTAAAATCTCACCTCAACGCTGCTCGTCGGCGCCGTAGCGATTCCCCCCTTCCATGCGCGACGCTCCTTCCGCGGCTACGCTCCGCGCATCGACGCACATTCCTGCAGCGGCCATCGCGCTCATCGTGGGCGCCGTCATGTGCTTCTCGATTCTCGACGGGATCGTGAAGTCGCTCGCCCCGCGCTACCCCGTGTCGCTG
Source organism: Pseudomonadota bacterium (assembly GCA_030946875.1). Taxonomy (GTDB): domain Bacteria; phylum Pseudomonadota; class Gammaproteobacteria; order Burkholderiales; family Casimicrobiaceae; genus CAIWHR01. Next base: position 36,724 of record JALYXY010000171.1, read on the forward strand.
CTCGTGTGGGCGCGGTATGGCGTGCAGGCGCTCGCGATGCTGATCTGGCTGGGTCCGGCCATGGGCACGGCACTGTTGCGTACGTCGCATATGTCGATGCAGCTGTCGCGTGCGGTCATTCTCGTCCTGTCGTCGATCTTCTTCGTGAATGCGCTGCGCTCATTGCCCCTGGCCGATGCGACGGCGATCAACTACTCGACACCGACGGTGGTCGCCATCCTGGCGGTACTGCTGCTGAAGGAGAAGATGACACGCCCGCGCGCCGCGTTCGTGATTGCAGGCATCCTGGGTATGGCTTTGATCGTGCGGCCGGGCCACGAGATCTTTCGCGGCGCTTCGCTCTTCGCCATCGCCGCGGCCGCGTGCTACGCGAGCTTCCAGATCCTCACGCGCAAGCTCGCGCACGAGGATTCGCGCGTGCTTCTGTTCTATCCCGCATTTGCGGGGGCCGCGCTGATGCCGCTCCTCGTGCCATGGCATTCGCTGTCCTCCGCGATCCCGTGGCAGGACGTCGCGCTGATCATTACCGGGGGCCTGTTCGGAACCGTGGGACACTTCATGTTCATTCTGGCCTTTCAGCGTGCGCCGGCTTCGGGCCTGACGCCGTTCACCTACATGCAGCTCGTGTGGGCGACGCTGGTGGGCTGGATCGCCTTCGGCGACTTTCCCGACGAGATGACGCTGATCGGCATGTCGATCATCGCCGGAAGCGGCTTGCTGCTGGCGTGGCACGAAAGACGGCAGTCATCAGTGCAGGTGCCCGAACCCGCGGCCGTGGATTGATCAACACACAAGGAGCGACCAACGATGTCCAGTTCACCCCGCATCGGCTTTGTCGGACTCGGACTCATGGGTCACGGCATCGCGAAGAACTTCATCATCAAGGGCTTTCCGCTGGTCGTGCGTGCGCATCGCAACCGCAAGCCGCTGGAAGACCTGCTCGCCGCCGGTGCCAAGGAAGTGCCGACCAATGCCGATCTCGCGCGCAACGCCGACATCGTCTTCCTGTGCGTCACCGGCGCGCCGCAGGTCGAGGAGGTGATCGCAGGCGAAGCGGGCCTCATGAGCGCCGCACGCGAAGGGCTGATCGTGGTCGACACCTCGACCAGTGAGCCCGCCGTCACAGCGCGATTACGCGACCTTCTCGCCACACGGGGTGCGCGTCTTGTCGATGCGCCGCTCGGGCGCACGCCCAAGGAGGCCGAAGAAGGTCGCCTGAACATCATGGTCGGGGCGGACGATGCAACCTTCGCCGAGCTGAAGCCCGTGCTCGCGGCCTTCTGCGAAAACATCATTCACGCCGGCCCGCCGGGGCATGGCCACACGATCAAGCTCCTCAACAATTTCATGGCGATGAGCATCGCAACGTCGACCGCCGAAGCCATGGCGACCGCCGTGCGTGCCGGGGTTCCCGTGCAGAAGCTGTTCGAGGTGGTCTCTGCAGGACCGATCAACTCGGGCATCCTGCAGATGCTCGCGGGCAAGATGCTGGAAGGTGATCTCAGCGGCCTCAAGTTCACGCTGGTGAATGCCATGAAGGACCTGCGCTACTACACCCATCTCGCCGAATCGCTTCCGACGTCCGCGATCATCGGCGAGGCCGTGCACCAGACGCTCGTGCAGGCCAATCTGCTGGGCTTCGGTGAAAGCTACATTGCTTCGCTCTTCGAAGCTCAGGAAAAGCTCACCGGAGCTTCGATCGTGCCGAGATCGTGAGCACGCCCGCGGAGCTCCTGCAGTTTGCCTACCGCACCGCCGTTGCTGCAGGCCACGTAATCCTTCCCCACTTTCGCGAGTCGATCGCGATCGACGACAAGGGACCCAAGGGCGCTTACGATCCCGTGACGGAGGCCGACCGTGCGGCGGAGCACGTGATCCGCGCGGCGATCACGGGCGCATACCCCGATCACGGTCTGCGCGGGGAGGAGCACGGCGCGCAGGCCGGCGCCTCGCGACACACATGGGTGATCGACCCCATCGATGGCACCCGCAGCTTCATCATCGGACAGCTGCATTGGGCGACGCTCATTGCGGTCAATGACGGAGAGCGCGTCGTCGCAGGGGTCGCGCACCAGCCTTATGTAGGCGAATCGTTCATGGCGGGCGTCGACTCACCAGCCCGCTGGCGTCGTGGAACGGACGAACGCGTGATGCGCACGCGGCGCTGCCTCTCGATTGGCGAGGCCGTGGTGGCGTGCACCGATCCCAAGATGTTCGCGCAGGCGCACGAGCTCGAGGCCTTCCAGCGCGTGGCGACGCAGGCTCGGCTCGTCAGGTATGGCGGCGACTGCTACGCGTACTGCCTGCTGGCCATGGGACTCATCGATGTCGTAATCGAGTCTTCGTTGCGGGCCTGGGACGTTCAGGCCCTGATGCCCATCGTCGAGCGAGCCGGCGGCGTGATCACCACCTGGAACGGAGAGGGTTGCGAAGAAGGCGGCGCGGTGGTGGCGACGGGCGATCCCGCGCTGCACGAGCGCGTGCTCTCGACGCTGCGCGCCTGAGCTCCTGCCGGACGGCCGAGGACCGAGGGTCGGCGGCAGACTCCGGACGTTCTCGGCAGCACAAGCCCTATCGGGTGCCCCCACCTCCAACGGGCTGGTGGCGACCCGCGTCGCCCCTTGCGCCCAAAGCCGCCTGGCGCCGAGAATTTGCGGCATAAGGCTTGCGAAAACAGAGCTTTGCCCTCACATCGACTGGTAGCGGGGGTTCCCGGGGCTCGCCTAAGCCCCTCATCTACGTGTAAGATTCGCCCGCCTTTACTCACCGGTTCATTAGTGCTTACTCCGCTCGGATTCTCCCTGCTACGCCACCTGTCCGACGGCGCCTTCCATTCTGGAGAGGATCTCGCCGCGACCGTAGGGTTGACCCGTGCCCGCGTATCGCAGGTCCTCAAGGATGCCGAAGCCGCAGGGCTTGCGCTCGAACGCGTCAAGGGTCTCGGCTATCGCCTGCTCGAGGCACCGCGCTTCCTCGACGCGCAGGTGGTGCGCGACCGCCTGACGAGCCTTGCGACGGAGCGCCGCCTGCCGGCCCCGCCGCAGATCGAGGTCGTCGACCAGGTGGATTCAACCTCGTCGGAGCTCATGCGGCGTTCGCAGCGGCGTGACATTCACGGCACCGCACTGGCCGCCGAGTGGCAAACAGCGGGTCGCGGCCGCCGGGGGCGCACGTGGACGGCCGTGGTGGGCGGCAGCCTGACCTTCTCGATTGGCTGGACGTTCGAGCAGGGCGCCGGGTTCCTTGCCGGACTTTCGCTCGCAGTGGGCGTTGCCGTGTTGCGCGCGCTCGAGGCCGAAGGGTTCACCGGCGTGGCGCTCAAATGGCCCAACGACATCATCCATCGGCACTTGAAGCTCGGCGGCATCCTGATCGAGCTCAATGGTGACGCGCTGGGCCCTTCGACAACCGTGATCGGCATCGGCCTCAACGTTCGACTGCCCGAGGTGGTGCGCAAAGACATCACCGCACCGGTCACCGACCTCACCAAGGTGCTCGGCAAAAAGGGCGAGGTCGATCGCAACCTGCTTCTCGCGGGGCTGCTGACCGAGCTTGCTGCGGTCCTCGATCAGTACGCACGGGATGGTTTCGCGCCATTCGCTGCCGAGTGGCAGCACCGCCATGCCTATCAGGGCAAGCCGGTGCGCCTCCTGCTGCCGGATGGAGCCGTGGTGCATGGCAAGGTGGCCGGTGTCGATGCCAGTGGCGCACTGGTGCTGGCTGACGGGCCGCGGCGGGCCCGCTTCCTTTCGGGAGAGATTTCGCTCCGCCGGGCCTAGAAACGCATCGCCCGAACTCACGATGAGCCAGACGCTCGTCCTCGATCTCGGCAACAGCCGGATGAAGTGGGGCCTCTACGGGCCCCGTGGCTGGATGGCGGCCGGTGTCACGTCGAACACCGACATCGGTAGCCTCGCCCTGCGCGACTGGCAGAACCTGCCCCGGCCACTGCGTGCGATCGGTGTCAACGTGGCGGGCGAAGCCGCGCGCGTTCGCGTCGAAGCCCAAGTTGCCCGCTGGCGACTCACGCCCCAGTGGCTCATGTCGAGCGCGGCCGCGTGCGGCGTGAGCAACGGCTACAGGACACCCACCCAGCTGGGCCCCGATCGCTGGGCGTCGCTCATCGCGGCACGCCAGCGCTCGCTGGGCGCGGACCTGTTTCCTTCACCGGCGATCGTCGTGAACGCCGGCACCGCCGTCACCGTGGACGCGCTCGATGGCGAAGGCCGCTTCGTCGGTGGCATCATCCTGCCGGGCCTGCGCCTGATGTTGCGTGCACTGGCGGAGAATACCGCTGCGCTCAAGGTCAGTGCCGGCGGCTTCACGGCGTTCCCCGACAACACGGCCGACGCGCTCTACAGCGGAGCCGTGCAGGCGGTCACGGGCGCGATCGAGCAGATGCGCGCGCGCCTCGACGAGCCGGAGCGCTCGGCCCGGTGCTTTCTCGCTGGGGGCGCTGCACAGGAGCTCGCACCTCACCTCACGGGGAACGTCGAGGTCGTGGATAATCTCGTGCTCGAAGGCGTGCTCGCGCTGGCGCATGCCACGTGACACGCCCACCCGACACCGACACCTCGGGGTGGATCTGATGGTCCATCCTGCGTCATCCGCGTAGCTCCTGGCCCCAGCAATGCGTACCCTGGTCCTGTTCCTGCTGCTCGCGAACCTCAGCCTGTTCGGTTATGTCGAGCTCGACCGCAGGAGCGCGGGCGAAGGCGTGCGGCTGCAGCAGCAACTGCAACCCGAGAAGCTACGCCTGCTCACGCCGCAGCAGGTCGCAGCGCTCGGACCCGAGAAGAAGGATTCGCTCGCCGACGTCTGCGCTGAATGGGGTCCGTTCGACGAGACGGAGCGCGCGCGTGCGCTGGCCGATCTGGAGCCGCTCGGCTTGGGGCGCCTGGTCAGCAGCAGGCGCGCGGATCCCGTCACCTCCTACTGGACGTACATCGCACCGCTGACGAGCCGCCGTTCTGCCGAGCGACGTGTCGACGATCTTCGCGACATGGGCATATCCGACGTATCGATCGTCGAGTATGGCGAGCGACGGTTGGCGATCTCGCTGGGCGTCTTTCGCAGCGAGGAGGCAGCCGCCGACCTCGCGGCCGATCTCGTGAAACGCGGCGTTGCCAACGTGCGCTCCGGCCCTCGACCGAAAGGTCCTCCGATGACGGCGGTGGTGATCCGCGATCCGCCGGCGAATGCGATCGCGCGTCTCAAGGACCTGCAGCCCGGTTATCCGAAAGCTGAGGTACGCATCGGCAATTGCGACCGCAGTCCGTGACATTGCGTGCGCGCCCTCCAGTGTTGAGGGAGGAAGTCACGCGTGCGGTGGAGGAGCAGATCGCCGCGATCGAAGCACGCCGCGGTGTGCAGATCGTCTGTGCGGTGTACAGACGTTCCGACACGTACCCCGAGGCGCCATGGCGTGCCTTCGCTGCAGGTGCGGTGATGTCCGCCGGCGCTTCGCTCGTCCTCGATCTGTGGCGACCGGCATGGGTCGATGCGACGACACTTCTGTTCCACCTCGCGACGGTGCTCGGCGCTGCGGGTGCATGCGCGGTCGTCGTCCTCCTCTGTTCGCGTTGTGCACGCAGCCTGGTGCCGCAGGCACGGCGCGATCTCGAGGTGAGCCGCAGGGCGAAGGAGCTCTTCGTCACGCGTGCGCTCTTCGCGACGGAAAGCCGTCGCGCCATTCTGGTCTTCACGAGTCTCTTCGAGCGCAAGGTCGAGATCATCGCCGACCGTGCCTTCGAGCACCGGGTGAACGCCGCGGGATGGTCGGCGGTCATCGCGGCGATGGCGCCGAGGCTGCGCGAGGCGAGCTGCGGCGAGGCGTTGCTCCACGGCCTCGCGACACTTGATCGCGTGCTGGAGGCGCAAGGGTTCGCCGCGCAGGGGCCGATCGTCGACGAGATCCCCAATGCGCTGATTCAGGCGGAGTCTTGACCGTGAAGTCCCACGCGCGCGCATTCCCGCCTGCATGGTTCGTGCTCATGAACTGGCTCGGGCTGATCGTCATCTCTTGCGCAGGTCTGAGCCTCGCGCTCGCGGCCGATGTGCCGTTTCTCACCGGCCGCGTCGTCGACAACGCGGAGATCATGTCACCGGCTGCGCGCGAGCGCCTGACGAACACGCTGAAAGCCTACGAGGACCAGACCGGGACGCAGATCACCGTGCTCACGTTGCAGACGCTCGAGGGCGACAGCATCGAGGAGTACGCGACGCGCGTGTTCGAGCAGTGGAAGCTCGGCAAGAGAGGTAAGGACAACGGTGTGCTCGTCGTCGTCGTGCCGCAGGACCGACGCATGCGCATCGAGGTGGGCTATGGCCTCGAAGGAGCGCTCCCCGACGTCGCCGCGAGCCGCATTGTTCGCAACGTCATGACGCCGCGATTTAAAGAGAGCGAGTTCGATCGCGGCATCGAGGATGGGGTCGGCGCCATCATCGCGCAGCTCGAGGGCCGCCCTGATGCCGCCACCGGCGGGGCTGCGTCCGGAGCGCGCTCGCACGCCCGCAATTTCCTCGGCGACGTCGACACCCCCACGCTGGCATGGCCGCTGCGCATCCTGGTCGGCGCCTTCATTTTCGGCATCATCGGCATGTTCACCTTCATCGGCATCAGCACGCCGGGCGCCGGCGGATGGTTCCTCTACGTGTTCCTCATCCCGTTCTGGGCGATGTTCCCCATCGTGATCGTTGGCCCGCATGGGGCGCTCGCGCTCCTCGCAACCTATGTCGTTGCGTTTCCGGTCGCCAAGGTGTGGCTGTCACGGACGGCGTGGTACCAGAAAGCGGCGCACGATCTCAAGACCACCGGACACGCGTCGATCGGTGGCATGGTGCTCTCGAGCGGCGGCAGCTCGTCGGGCAGCGACAGCGGAGGAGGATTCTCCGGCGGAGGCGGCAGCTCAGGAGGCGGCGGGGCTTCGGGCAGCTGGTGACAGCGTCACAAGCTCGCGGTCATGGCGTAACGCCGTGCCGTGTTCACGTCTGCGCAAGGCAGCGTCCGGAACTGCACCTGCGCGAATCCGGCACCGAGGGCGAGGCGTCGCGCTTCCTCCTCGTCGTACCACGCGAACCGGTAGCGCAGGTCCTCGCGCGCGCTCACCCGTCCCCCGGAGCGCCTTTCGTAACGTTCGCTGATCGCGATGGACTTCGCCTCGCGGTCGATCACCTGTTCGGACCGCCGCGTGATTGGCTCAGAGTCGTCGGTACGCAGCCGTTCGATCTCGACGATGGGAGCACCGGGCGGATGCAGCGCACAGGCAGGCACTGTGAGCTCGAGCACGACCACCGCAGGCGGGACGAGATGCGCCCCGACGCGTTGCAGCGCCTTGAGAGCCCGTGGCCGCTCCAGCCGCTGCAGCTCGCGCGCGCCGATCGCTGCCCCGCCATAGCGAAACGGCAGGTTGAGAACGTCCAGGGTCTGATAAAAGACGGGGACCTCGCGGCCACACGTGCGCACCCGCGATTCGGCGCGCCGGTGCCGGGCGGCAGAAGGTTCCACGCCGTGCGCCTGCCGACCGGCCTCGAGTGCAGCCAGCAACACGCGGCCGGCGTCCGCGTGTGCGACGAGGAGGGTGCCCGTGTCGCTTTGGAAGGGCGGCAGAAGCAAGGTCAGTTCGGGTGGCGGCGACTCGCGCGTACGCAAATCATCGAACAACGCAGCAAGCTCGCCGGTCATGCGCGCTCGGGATCACTTCGCCTGTGCACGTCCGAGGCGTGGACGATGGCCGGCTCGAGCGACCTGATGGCGACGATCGCCTGCCACCTCAGACGGTGCCGAGCAAATGCCAACAGGCGGGCCGGGCCCTCATCACGATTGCTCCCACGGCAGGTCTTCCTTGCGCCAGCCGCTGATCGATCCACGATGATGATCGTCATCGAGCGGTCCTTCGAAGCCCTCCAGGACGTTGTACACATCGCCGAAGCCCGCGTGCTCCAGGGCCTGGCCGGCGCTGATCGATCGCTGTCCGCTTCTGCAGATCACGACCACGGGCCGATTCATGCTCGCGATCTTTCGTACCTGCCCGACAAAGTGGGGATTGATCTCCCAATCGGGACCATCGTTCCAGGGCACGTGGTGCGCCCCCACCGGGTGGCCGACGAAGAGATACTCCATCTCGCTCCTGCAGTCGACGAGCACGGCCTCCGGATGCTCCCGCAGGAACTGATGCGCCTCCTTGGGCTTCATGTGTTTCATGCGCTTCAATCTAGCACGAGCGGTCCCTTCCGCGGCAGGCGCCAATCGGCCCGAACGCGGCTCGTCCGCAGGGCCCTCAGGT
>JALYXY010000173.1 GCA_030946875.1 Pseudomonadota bacterium
TTGCCGAACGGTGGATCGGTGTCGCGAGGCCATCATCGCTGGCATCGTCCTGGTCGTGCTCGGATTGGCGGGGCTGTGGCGCTGGATGGTGAAACACGAAACGCAGATCCAACAGTGGTGGAAAGCATGGCTCGAGCGTCCGCGCATTGCAGCGAGACGTTCAGCACCGATCCGGCGCGAGGCCATCGACGCGCAAGTGCAGCGAAGCACGACGAAGGACAAACGCGATTTCCAAAATCAGACGCACGTCGCTATTGCTGAAACACAAGTCGCTGACGTTCAAAGGGGCGACGTTTCGACTATCCAGCGCGTGGACACCGCGCAGGCCGCTGAGATGTCGAAGCGCGCGACACGTTGGGACGCCAATGCCAATAACAATCGCTAATTGTCAGCACTATTTGGCACGTAACTTACTGAAACTCACGATGTCTGGCGCGGCAACAATCACTAGCTTCGACTCAACGTCCGCCGGTTGAAGACTGTGGGGGTTCGAGTCCCTCTCCCGGCACCAACCTGATCAGACACCCACGTCAGGCACTGGCCTTCGCACCCGATACACGTGACGCTCCTTTGGACAAGCGGTCCCGATGGCGGCGAGCACTCCGGCCGTGATCGAAAGCTTCGAACTTGGAGTTTCCATGAGATGCGGTGCGCGATGAAGTCAGCGCTACCTTAATCCCGTACCATAGTCCGGATTCAAGCCCTTTCTCGAAAGCGAGCTCCCATGGGTACGCATCACGGTGGGCACCCGGTGAGTCTACCCATCGGCGCGATTGCACGAGCGGCCGCCGTCAATGTTGAAACGATCCGGTATTACGAGCTATGCGGTCTGCTCGCCAAGCCAAACAAGCCACTCGGCGGCATAGGCGCTACAGGCTCGCGATGGTCGCCCGCGTAGTGTTCATCGAGCGCCCCAGGAACTCGGGTTCAGCATCGAAGAGGTGAAGGCACTCTTGCTGCTGGAGGACGGTCAGAGCTGCGCCGAAACGCGAGCGCTCGCTGAACACAAGCTGACCATCGTCGAAGAGCGGATAACGGATCTCAACCGCATCCGGAAACTGCTCAAGATACTGATCAGCCAATGCGCGGCCGGTGGCGAGCCGTGCTCCTGGCCGATCATCACCACTCTTACTGCATCGTTCTAATCGTGCGATTTCCCATTCGCTGGGCCGTACACGAGAGGCATGTCGCTTTCGGGCGGCGAGGATGAGGACACCAAACCGAACGTTGCCACGCTCGCGCTGACCCGGAAGACTGGACCTCGCTGCAGCCATCCTCTTGGCGCAAGATGGCCCATCATTGCGAGAGGGGCTCCGGTCCACCTCGACGCGCACGACTGCACGTCCAGTGCAAAATGGACGCAGTCGAAAACTCCGCTGGCCGCATATCCGATCATTGCGCGCGTCGACGATGCTGACCTGGTGCGGGGGCGAAAACACGGTGTGAAAGTCTGAGTACAGCGAAGCCCGGTTACTCGGCAGCGCTCGATTTCTCCGTAAAGACATCCAGTGACAACGTCTTTTGCAAAATGCCGGGCAATCCCTGGACTCCGGATTCGGATCCCCCTCACGGCACCAATCCATGGTCGACTCTGAGCCCCTAGGCGAAAGCCTCCCCACGCAAGACCCTCATCCGTATCGCACCCCCGCAGATCGCATGTGGCGTACCTCCGATTTCGACTACGCGCTGCCCGACGAGCTGATCGCGCAACATCCACCTGCCGAGCGCTCAGGCAGCCGGTTGCTCCATGTCGGCGATTCGCTGCGCGATCACCTGTTCTCCGAGCTGCCGCATCTCCTTCAGTCAGGTGACCTCATGGTCTTCAACGACACTCGGGTACTCAAGTCCCGGGTGTGGGGGCGAAAGACGTCCGGCGGTCGCGTCGAGCTCCTGCTGGAGCGTGCGCTGGGTCCGGGGCATGCGAGGTTCCAGCTGAAGGCCAGTCATCCCCCCGCAAAAGGCGCCGTGCTCGAGCTTGCAGGCAATGTGCGTGCGCAAGTGCTCGCCAGAAGCGGTCGCTTCGTCGACCTCGAGTTCGAGAGCGTGACGTGCGTCGAGGAATACCTGCAAGCGCACGGCTCCACCCCGTTGCCGCCCTACATCACCCACACCGCGGACGCGATTGACGATGAGCGTTATCAGACCGTGTACGCAGCGCACCCTGGCGCGGTCGCGGCACCGACCGCCGGACTGCATTTCGACCAGGCGATGCTCGGGACGCTGGAGAACGCCGGTGTGCAGCGCGCGTTCGTCACGCTGCACGTCGGCGCGGGTACGTTCGCGCCCATGGACAACGAGGACATCGGCGAGCATCGCATGCACAGCGAGCGCTTCATCATTCCGGCCGCAACCTGCGCTGCCATTCGTGCGACCCGGGAGCGCGGCGGGCGTGTGGTCGCGGTCGGCACGACATCGTTACGCGCGCTCGAAGCCTCCGCAGCGCGCGCAGGCGAGGTATGCCCGGGCGAAGGCGAAACGGACCTCTTCATCGTGCCCGGATATCACTTTCGCGTGGTCGATCGCCTGCTCACCAACTTTCACCTGCCGCGCTCCACATTGCTGATGCTCGTGAGCGCCTTTGCGGGCTATGAGCGCATTCGGTCGGCGTACGCACACGCCATCGCGGCTCGATTTCGCTTCTTCAGCTACGGCGACGCCATGCTGCTCGAGCGCGCAGCGGGAGCCTGAATGAACGACTCGCACATGGTGGTCGGTGAATCCAGACCCAGCGGGGCGAGGACGCCGTTCGAGGTGTTGGCGACCGATCAAGGTGCGCGGCGGGGACGGCTGACATTGAATCACGGCGCGGTGAACACTCCGATGTTCATGCCGGTGGGCACCTACGGGGCGGTCAAGGCGATGGCGCCACGTGAGCTCGAGGAGCTCGGGGCGCAGGTCGTGCTCGGAAACACGTTTCATCTGTGGCTGCGTCCCGGTGCGGATGTGGTGCGCCTGCACGGCGGGCTGCATGGTTTCATGGGGTGGAACAAGCCCATTCTCACGGATTCGGGCGGGTTCCAGGTGTGGAGCCTCGGCGCGTTGCGCAAGGTGCGCGAGGATGGCGTTGCGTTCGCCTCGCCCGTCAACGGCGATCGGCTGCTGCTCACGCCGGAGATATCCATGGACATACAGACGGCGCTCAACGCCGATGTCGCGATGATCTTCGACGAATGCACGCCGTACCCGGCGACCCACGAGGAAGCTTCGCAGTCGATGCAGCGCTCGCTCCGGTGGGCTGCGCGTTCACGTCAGGCGTTCGACGCCGCGGGCAATCCCAACGCGCTCTTCGGCATCGTCCAGGGCGGAATGCATGAAGACCTGCGTGAGGCATCGCTCGCCGGTCTCGTGCACATCGGGTTCGACGGTTATGCCATCGGCGGTCTATCGGTCGGCGAGCCCAAGGACGAGATGCTGCGAATCCTCCACACGACCGCGCCACGGCTCCCGTTCGATCGCCCGCGCTATCTCATGGGCGTGGGCACGCCCGAAGACCTGGTCGCGGCCGTCGTCGCGGGAATCGACATGTTCGATTGCGTGCTGCCCACCCGCAATGCACGCAACGGGTGGCTCTTCACCCGCTACGGCGACATCAAGATCCGGAACGCGCAGTACCGCACGGATGCGCGCCCGCTCGACGCCGACTGCGGCTGCTACACGTGTCGCAACTTCACCCGCGCCTACCTCGGCCATTTGCAGCGGGTGAACGAGATCCTGGGTGCACGCCTCAACACCATCCACAACCTTCACTACTACCTCGAGCTCATGACGGAGCTGCGCGGCGCGATCGAGGCAGGAGAGCTCGCGAGCTACGTGGCACGCTTCGAAAATGACCGCTCTCGCGTGCTAGAATAATCAGTTAGCCGCGCCGCACCGCAATCTGTCATTCGAGCCGCGCCTGCCCTATGAAATGGGGACTGCGCGGGGCCGCGCGCGAGCCGCATGGCGCTTCGCCAGACCGCCGCTCTTATTCGCATTTTTCCGGAGGACTCACCGTGCTCGGATCTTTCATTTCTCCTGCGTTCGCGCAGGCTGCTGCGCCTGGGGGTCCCGCCGGCGACTTCATGGCGTTTCTGCCGATGATCGCGATCTTCGTCGTTTTCTACTTCCTGCTGATTCGTCCCCAGCAGAAGAAGGCCAAGGAAACGCGCGCGATGCTTGGCGCACTGCAAAAAGGCGACGAAGTGGCGACCGCCGGTGGCGTGATCGGACGCATCGCCAAGCTGAACGAGCAATACGCGGTGATCGAAATCGCGAACAACGTCGAAGTCAACGTGCAGCGCGCGGCGATCTCGCAATTGCTGCCCAAGGGCACGATCAAGTCGCTGTGACCGCCTCCCCAGACGTAAGGCGCTCGCGCGAGGCGCACCCAGAACCCATCCCGGCACCCTCGTCATGAACCGTTACCCCGCCTGGAAATACGCCGTCATCATCATCGCGCTGCTGGTGGGCGTGCTCTACACGCTGCCCAACGTGTTCCCCGAAGTGCCAGCGGTGCAGATCTCGTCGTCGAAGGCAACGGTGAAGATCGATTCGGCCCTGCTCGGCACGGCTGAGGAGGCGCTCAAGGCGGCAAGCATTCCCTATCGCGGCGTGACCCTCGATCCGACGGGCATCAAGGTACGCTTCGAGGACACCGACCTGCAGCTCAAGGCCAAGGACGCGCTGCAGGCGAAGCTCGGCGAGAACTACATCGTTGCCCTGAATCTCATATCGGCCTCGCCGCCGTGGCTCACCGCCATCGGCGCGCTGCCGATGTACCTCGGGCTCGATCTGCGCGGGGGCGTGCACTTCCTCCTGCAGGTCGACATGAAGGCGGCACTCGACAAGGCGGCGGACCGCTACACCACCGACATCCGGTCGCTGCTGCGCGAGAAAAAGGTGCAATACAGTGGCGTCGGCCGCGAGGGCAACAACGTGGTGGTGCGGTTCCGCGACTCCGCCGAGCGCGAGAAAGCTCGCAATGCGATCGGCACGAGCTACGCCGACCTGCTTTTGCGCGACGTCGATTCCGGCGGCGGCGACCTTCGGCTCCTCGCTGCGTTGCGGCCTGAGGCCCAGAAGCGCATCCAAGATGGCGCGGTCCAGCAGAACATCCAGATTCTGCGCAACCGCGTGAACGAGCTTGGCGTGGCGGAGCCGATCATCCAGCAGCAGGGTGCAGAGCGCGTCGTGGTGCAGCTACCGGGCGTGCAGGATACGGCGCGGGCCAAGGACATCCTGGGTCGCACCGCAAGCCTCGAGATCCGCATGGTCAACGAGGATACGGGCGCGCTCGAACAGGCGTTGGGTGGTTCGGTCCCCTTCGGCAGCGACCTCTTCACCGACCGCAGCGGTGTCCCGGTTCTCGTGAAGCGCCAGGTCGTCCTCACGGGCGACCGCATCAGCGATGCGCAGCCCGGATTCGAGCAGCGCACCAACGAGCCTGCCGTGCACGTGAATCTCGACGGCGCGGGGGCACGCATCTTCAAGGAGGTCACGCGGGAGAACGTGGGCAAGCGCATGGCGATCGTGCTCGTCGAAAAGGCGAAGGCGGAGGTGATCACCGCGCCCGTGATCCGCGAGGAGATCGGCGGAGGACGTGTGCAGATCAGCGGGCGCATGACCACGCGCGAAGCCAACGACATTGCGCTCCTGATGCGCGCCGGCGCGCTTGCTGCCCCGATGGAAATCGTCGAAGAGCGCACGGTCGGCCCGAGCCTCGGCAAGGACAACATCGAGAAAGGCTTCCACTCCGTCATGTGGGGCTTCGTCGTGCTGTCCATCTTCATCTGCTCGTATTACATGTTGATGGGCGTGCTCTCGACCGTCGCGCTTTCCATCAATCTGCTTCTGCTGGTGTCGATCCTGTCGATGCTGCAGGCCACGCTCACGCTGCCAGGCATCGCGGCGATCGCGCTCACCCTGGGTATGGCCATCGACTCCAACGTGCTCATCAACGAGCGCATCCGGGAGGAACTGCGCTGGGGTGCGACGCCGCACGCCGCCATCCAGGCGGGCTACGAGCGCGCGTGGGGCACGATTCTCGACTCCAACGTCACGACGCTGATTGCCGGCATCGCCCTCTTCATCTTCGGTACCGGGCCGATCCGCGGCTTCGCGGTCGTGCACGTTCTGGGGATCCTCACTTCCATGTTCTCGGCGGTGCTCGTGTCGCGCGGCCTCGTGAACCTCATCTACGGTCGCAAGAAGAAGCTCGATCGCATCTCCATCGGCCA
>JALYXY010000218.1 GCA_030946875.1 Pseudomonadota bacterium
ACCCGCGGCCCCGAACACGAACTCGCGCCTGCTCAACACGAAAAATATTCCCGGGCGCCACTCATGCGTCTACTAAGAATTGTCGAGGGTTGGCAAAGGCGCGGTAGCGACCGCCGGCGACGTCCAACGTCGTCGCCGAAGAAGCTGCCGACAGATCAGGCTAAAGGCAAGCGATCGGAGCGTCTGTACGGGAGCGCACGTAGTCAGTCGGCTTTCTTCGCGCGGACTGGCACAGACAGCGTTGCGATCATTGCGCTACTCTCATCGCGCGCGGAGGCTCAGTTTTGAAAGGCACGGGTCCATCACGGCCCGTACGTTGCTGCACCAGGAACCATGAAACCTAACATCAAGCCGCATCGACGGCAACTGCGCACGCGCCGCATCGCGGCACGCGAGCCACGACGCCCAAGGCGATTGGCGCCCCCTGCGCAGTACGGCAACCACGTTCCTTCCGTGCGGTCGCTGCAGCAATGACGGTCGCTCTGCCGATCGCCCTCGCGCTGGTCTCCTCTGCCACTGCAGCGCATGGCCTTCACGACGTCGCTGCACCGGACGCAGCGCGGTGGTCGTTCGAGCCTTGGGTAATGGTCTGCTTGGGGCTCAGCGCGGGATTTTATGCAGTCGGCTTTGCGCGGCTTTCGAAGCGCGCCGGGTTTGGACGCGGGGTGTCGCCCATCGCGGCCGCCGCCTTCGCCGCCGGCTGGGTCGTACTCGTTGCCGCACTCATCAGTCCACTCGACGCGCTTGGCAGCGCGCTGTTCTCGGCGCACATGGTGCAGCACGAGTTGCTGATGATCATCGCGGCACCCCTCCTCGTGCTCGGGCGACCCCTCGCGGTGTGGGTGTGGGCGTTTCCACCCGAGTCGCGCAGCCTGCTCGGCCGCTTCTTTCATCGGCCCGCCTGGCGGGTACCCTGGCTCGCGCTCACCACGCCATTCTCTGCCTGGGTGCTGCACGCGCTCGCGCTGTGGCTCTGGCACCTGCCGGCATGGTTCGAGACGGCGCTTGCCAACGAATTCGTGCATGCCATCCAGCATGTCTGCTTTCTCGGCACCGCGCTCCTCTTCTGGTGGAGCGTGCTGGGCGTCGTGACGCGCCGCGATCGGGGCATCGCGCTGCTGTCTCTCTTCACCACCATGGTCCACACGGGCGCACTGGGCGCGCTGCTAGCGCTGTCGATGGTAGTCTGGTATCCGATCTATCGTGCGAGCGCGCCGGTGTGGGGCCTCACCGCGCTGCAGGACCAGCAACTGGGCGGCATCGTGATGTGGGTTCCCGCGGGTTTCGTCTACGTGGCGTGTGCGCTCTTCCTGGCAGGACGCTGGCTTTCGGAGCCGCGGCGCGCATTCGCCCCGCCTCGCTAGGCACCGGCTTGCGGTGCAGGACCGCTTACGGAAAGATTCGCTTTCGGTGCACCTGCCCATGCTTCGCTGCAGCCGCTCACGTAGGTCCAAGGCTTCTGCCGCGATGGCTCCCGGATACAATGTGTCTCACCGTACAGACCGGATGCGCCCAAGCAGCCATTCTTGTCCCTACGGGAGCAATCGGATATTCCTCGAGAGTAAGCTCGGTCCTTCGCCCACGCTTGGGAAATGGCCGAGCACGTACGTGAGTTCACTTCCGATGCGTGGTCAGCGCCGCGAACCCGTGTTCGGCCCCGATCAATTTGGAGAATCTTCATGAATGACTTCGATCACCGCTACGTAAGAGGCATGACGGCGGCCTTTCTGGCGACCGTGGTTCTTTCGATCCTGATGTTGCTCAAGGCGGCCATGGGCATTCTGCCGGACCTGAACCTCATCCACATGCTGGCGCAAATGAGCGGTACGGGCAGCCCCGGCGTAGGCTGGATCATCCATTTCGCGATCGGCACGTTGTTGTGGGGCCTTGCCTTCGGCTGGCTGGTTCCGAAGCTTTCCGGGCCGCTCGCGTGGCGCGGTGTCGTGTTCTCGCTCGGGCCTTGGCTGTTGATGATGGTGCTGCTCATGCCACTTGCAGGCGCAGGATTCTTTGGCCTGAAGCTGGGGATCGGCGCGCCCTTGATGACGCTCATGCTGCACGTCATCTACGGTGCGGTGCTCGGCTGGTCGTTCGGGCTGATTCGTCTGACTGCACGAGTGCCGGCGAATCCCGTGCTCGATCCGACACTTCACCCCTGAAGCGCCCCAGGCGCTTCGACTCAGAGCACAGGCACCACGTTGCCGAATCGAACGTGCGCCAGGCATGACATCCAATGGAGGTTCGAATGGCAGACAACGAGAAGTGCGCGACCAGCGCGTGTCATTGTGAAGTGCAGGCGGGTGAGCGCTATTGCAGTCCCCATTGCGAGCAGCAGGGCCCGCAACAGGACGCTTCGGCCTCCGACGGGAGCGCGCAGTGCGGCTGCGGCCATCCGGCTTGCCGTCACGACTGAGCCCGCGCGCGAGACGCAGGAGCGGTCGGACTGTCGGCCGCGAATCAATCGGGAGCTTCAGCGCGCACGCAGGTTTCGCTTCGCCGGCTCGCGCCGCGCGCTACCGCATTCCGGCCCTCTTCTCGCGAAGCGCGCTGCTTGCTTGCGGAAGGGCGACCGTTCGCGCGAGCGAAAGTCCTGTTCTGAATTGCATCCAAACTCTTTGTCCTCGTCTTGATCTTCGGAGTGCTGTCCGCGTCGCGCCAATGCGGGTCCCCGCGCGGGGCTGCGTTGGCGATCGTGCGCGATCGCCGCAAGACACTTAGGCCAGACAACCCTGCAAGAGCGATCCCGCATCCGATGCGGGATCGGCGCAAATGTCGGCCCGCACCGGCGCATGCTTTCGGGCGGGCGGCGGGCTGAGCCCGCGCTCCGCAGCCGCCATGGCAAGCATCATGCCGCCGATTTCCCGGCGCGGTATGCACCGCACCCTGCCGCCCTGGAGCAGTGTCCTGTTGGCGGCACTTTCGCTGCTTGCGTTATGCGAGGCTCGATCGGCGACGGCGACGGACAACCTGCGCATTGAAGCCCCTGAGGCGCTGCAACAGCTCCTGACGAAGCATATCGACGCATACAGGGATGCAAGCGGCGCGCTCGACGCGGCGGAGATCGCGCGCATGCAGCAGAGGGCACGACAACAGGCAACCGAGCTCCTGGCGACGCAAGGCTACTTCAGCCCGACCATCGATTTCGACATCGGGTTGCCGCCAGGCGTCGAGACGCACCTCATGCGCGTCGATCCGGGGCCGCGAACGACCGTCGGCGGCGTGCGGATCGATTTCACCGGAGCGGTGGCCGAGGCGCGCCCGGAGTACGAACAACGCCGCCAGGCGCTGCGCGACGCGTGGCCGCTGCACCCCGGGGATTCCTTCGTCGACGCGCAATGGCGCTCCGGCAAGACCGCGCTGCTTCGTCTGCTCACCGAACGCGACTTTGCCGCCGCGCGCATCGCGCAGAGCCAGGCCACAGTGGACCCCGACGCTGCGAGCGCGTCGCTGTCCGTGCTCTACGACAGCGGCCCCGCGTACACGCTGGGCGACATCGAGGTGACGGGGCTCTCCCGCTACGGGCCGGAGCTCGTGAAGCGCTATGCGCGGTTCGATTCAGGCGCTCCGTACTCGCCGGACGTGCTGCTCGATTTTCAGCGGCGCTTGCAGAACTCACCGTACTTCAGCACGGTCCTGGTGGATGTCGCGCCGGAGGCGACCACCGGCGATCAGCTGCCCGTGCGGGTCAGCGTCACCGAGGAGAAGAGCAGGCACGTGACGCTTTCAGCCGGCTACAGCACGAACACTGGCGCGCGCACGGAGATCGCTTACCAGCAAGCCGACTTCCTCGGCCGGCCGTGGAATCTCGTGACGGGCCTGCGGATCGAGCAGTTGCGGCAGGCAGCCTACGCCGACATGTTCCTGCCACCTGATCGCGACGATTGGGTCTGGAGCTTCGGTACGCTTGCCGAGGCCACCGACATCCGGGGCCTGCGCACGCGACGCGCGGCCGCCGGCGTGGTGCGGAGCCGTACCACCGAGAAGATCGATCAGCGTGTTTCGCTGACGCTGCAGGAGGAGCGGACGGCGGTGCAGGACGGCCCCGTCACGCTGCGCACCGCGCTCTTTCCGGGCTGGTCATGGACGCGCCGCGAGGTCGACAACGTTCTCGATCCGCGGCGCGGTAACGTGCTCAACCTTCAGGCGCACGCCGGCACCAAGCTCCTGCTTTCGGATCAAAACTTCTTCCGTGCCTACGCCCAGGCTCATCTCTACTACCCGGTCGGCGAGTGGGATGTCGCGTCCGTGCGGGTGGAAGCCGGACAGGTGTTCGCACCGAGCAGCGACGGCGTTCCACAGCAGCTCCTGTTCAGGGCTGGCGGCACACGATCGGTGCGCGGCTACGCATATCAGAGTCTCGGCCCGCGCGTCGGGTCCGCAGTCGTCGGCGGACGATCGCTTCTGACGATGAGCGCGGAGTACACGCATTGGTTCGTGCACGACTGGGGCGCGGCCGTTTTCGTCGATGCCGGCAATGCGGCCGACACGTGGTCGAACCTCGATCTGCGCGTCGGCTACGGCGCGGGACCGCGCTGGCGCAGTCCCGCAGGCCCGGTTGCCGTGGATCTCGCCTACGCACCGCGCGAGCGCCGTGTGCGTTTGCACTTTTCGCTGCAGGTCGCGTTCTGATGGCCGATCGCCCTCCCCGCACGTCGCGACCGAAGATGCTGTGGGTCGTGCTCGGGTCGATTGCGGGGATACTGTTGATCCTCGGCGGCACCGTTGCATGGTTGCTCGGCACCAGCTCGGGGCTGTCGACTCTTCTGGGATTGGGCGCCCGTTTCGGTCTGCCGCAGATCACCGCGCAAGGCCTGGAGGGCAGCGCGCTCGGACCGATCGACGCGAAGAACCTTCACATCGAGGGTCCCGGCTACGCAATCACCCTCGTGAACCTGCACATGGCGTGGACGCCCGAAGCTTTACGCAACGGCCGCGTCGAAGTGCAGGATCTCGTCGCCAGTCGCCTGATCGTCGAGACGAGCGGCGCAAACAACGAGCCGCTGCAGCTCCCGGCCGATCTACGGCTTCCTTACGCCGTCGACGTGGCGCACCTGCGCGTCGGCGTCGTCGAGCACGTGGTCAAGGGCACAGGCCAATCGTCGATCGTCGCGCGCGACCTCGAAGCGAGCTTCGCGAGCGACGGGGCGCATCACAAGCTGAGCAACTTGTCCGTTCGCGCAGCGGGCGTGAGCGTGCAAGGCAATGCGCAACTGACCGGCGTGCGTCCCTTTGCCGTGAACGCAGCGCTCGACGTGCAAGGGATCGATGCCACGCCGCCGTGGCGGGCACACGTGACCGCGGCGGGAGTCCTCGAGCGGCTCCAGGTCTCCGCCACCGGCAGCGGTCAGGGCTTCGAGGGCACCGGCGAGGCCACCCTGCGGCCGTTTGCGCCGGTTTGGATCGAGCACCTCGTTGCGCGCATTCCGCGCCTGGACGTGCAACAG
>JALYXY010000232.1 GCA_030946875.1 Pseudomonadota bacterium
GGCAATCCCAACTGCACCGGCGCGAATATCTCGCCACCCCTCGCGTGGATCAACGCGCCTGCCAGGACGCAAAGCTTCGCGATCATCGTGCACGATCAGGCCGGGCAGAATGGGCTCGGCGTCCTGCATTGGATCGCCTACGGGATTCCCGCGACGGTGACCTCGATCGCCGAGGGTGAGGCGAGCACGGGGTCGGGTCATTTCGTCGGCGGCCGCAACATCTACGGTCAGCCGACTTACGCCGGACCCTGTCCGCCCCGGGGCAATGCCCCACAGCACTATGTGTTCACCCTGATCGCCACTGATCTCGAACCCGCTTTGTTGCAGCCCGGTTTGGGCCAACCCGAGTTGCTTGCTGCGCTGAAGGGGCACAATTTGGCCGCAGCAAGTCTCGTCTTGCGTTTTGCCCAGTGATGAGCGGCAGTCTGCAGACACTGCACGGAAATCTGGGTTGATGACGCCGGAGGTGACGACGTGAGCTCTTCCCATATTGCTGCATTGCGCAGCGTGGCGCTGAACGTTCCGGATGTCGAGGCCGCAACGCGCTTCTACACCGACGTATGGCATCTGTCGCTGGTGAGCCATACGCACGATGCCGCCTACCTGCGCGGCACGGGGCCGGCGCACCACGTGCTTTCGCTTCACGGCGCAGACCGCACCGCCGTTCGTAACGTCACGTTTCAGGCACGATCGATGGACGCGCTGCACGTGGTCGCCGGCAGTGTTGTCGACGCGGGTGGCCGCGTTCTGCAGGCGGTGCAAGATATCGCGGAGCCTGGAGGTGGCACGGGCCTGACCATCGCCGACGCCGATGGTCGAGTGTTGCGCATCGTCCATGGCGACGCTTCGCACACCGATGGACACGACGAGCGCGATCGTCCGATCCGCCTCGCGCACGTCGTTCTGAACTGCCATGAAGTCGCTACTGCGCAGCAGTTCTTCGAGCGGGTGCTGGGCTTCAGGCTTTCCGATCGCACCCGCATCATGGCCTTCATGCGCTGCAACAGTGATCACCACAGCGTAGCGCTGGCGGACGCCGATCAGGACAGCTTGAACCACATCGCCTTTCTGATGCCCGATGTCGACTCCGTCATGCGCGGTGGCGGGCGGTTGAGAGATGCCGGCCATCCCATCGAATGGGGTCCGGGGCGCCATGGACCCGGCAACAACGCCTTCAATTACTTCGTCGACCCGAATGGCGTGGCGATCGAGTACACCGCCGAGGTGCTGCAAGTCGACGATTCGTATCGCACCGGCGGCCCTGATGACTGGAAGTGGCCGTCGGGTCGGGTCGATCATTGGGGCATTTCCGGCCCGCCCTCGCAGCACCTCAAGGAAGTGCAAAAGGCGATCTGCTTCGCACCTGCCGCATGAGCGTGCGGCGAGACGCCCGCACATTCCGATGAGCACCGACTTCGATGTCGCGATCGTGGGTTTCGGACCTGCGGGTGCCACGTGCGCCAACCTGCTCGGCCAGCGCGGTATTCGCACGCTGGTGATCGACAGGTCCCGCACGGTCTACGAGCTCCCGCGCGCCTTTGCACTGGATCACGAGATCATGCGCGTGTTCCAGAACCTGCATCTGTCCGACGCGATCGCTCCACACACACGCGCGTTCACACCGTCCGAGTATTACGGCGTCGAAGGCCAGCTGATCAAGCGACTGGGCAGCGTACCGCCGCCGTATCCATTGGGATGGGTGCCCAACCTCGTGTTCACCCAACCGGCCGTCGAAGGGGTGCTGCGCCGGGGCGCACTGCAACGGCCGAGTGTCACGGTCGCGCTCGGAACGGAGCTCGTCGATCTCGAGCAGGACGGCAACAGCGTCACGCTCAGCTTGTCCGATGACGCGGGTGAACGGAGCAGTGTCACCGCGCGTTTCGTCGTGGGCTGCGATGGTGCGTGGAGCACGGTACGCAGCCTGGTCGGTATCCAGTACGAGGATCTCGTGTTCGACGAGCCGTGGCTCGTGATCGATCTGCTCGTGAACGAGGAGGGGCGCAAGAAGCTTCCCGAAGTCAGCATCCAGTACTGCGAGCCGGCACGCCCCAGCACCTATCTCGTCGGTCCGGACAACCATCGACGCTGGGAGATCATGGTCATGCCGGGCGAGGACCGCCTCGAGCTCGAGCAGGAACACAATGTGTGGCGTCTGCTTTCGCGCTGGCTGGGCCCCCAGGAGGCCACTCTGTGGCGCAAGGCGAGCTATCAATTTCACGCACTTGTCGCCGACCACTGGCGCCGCGGTCGAGTGTTCGTCGCGGGAGACGCAGCGCACCAGCAGCCACCGTTTACCGGGCAGGGCATGTGTCAGGGCGTGCGGGACGTGACGAACCTTTCCTGGAAGCTCGATCTCGTGTTGCGCGGCGAGGCGGACGATGCGCTCCTCGACACCTACACGGCCGAACGCAAGCCGCACGTGAAGCGCCTCACGACCGTCATCAAGGACATCGGTCGCGTGATCTGCGAGCGCGATCCCGATGCGGCGCGTGAGCGCGATGCGCGGCTCCTGCGCGAGGCGGGAGGAAACATACGCACGGTGCCACGCCAGGACCTCATTCCGCCGCTCGAACACGGCTGCCTTTCACCTTTTCCACACGCGGCGAACGGAACGCTTTTCCCGCAGCCATCGGTGCGAAGGCATGACGGCACCGTGCTGCTGGACGAGCTCACCGGTGCAGGATTTCGCATCGTCCTCGACGAGCGATTTCCCGTTCCCGAGCTCGACTGCAGTCACGTCGACATTGATTTTGGCGTGATTTGTCTGTCAAAGCACGCCGGCCCGGGATCTTCGGTTCATGGCTTTCCGAATGTCCAATCCGTCGAGGAAGCCGACGGCGTGCTCGCGCGCTGGTTCGAGCGGCATCGTTGCTGCGCAGCGATCGTTCGGCCCGACCATTATGTTTATGGTGTGGCCACCACACCATCCGAGCTCGACGCGCAGTTGAATGCGCTTGGCTCCGAGCTCGTTACGAACCGCGTCTCATCTCAATTGGTCGGGAGCCCATCATGAAACTCGCTTCATTTCGCCTCGATGGCCGGTCGACGTACGGCGTTGCCAACGATAAAGGTGTCATCGACCTTGGCCGGCAGCTGGGCGATCGCTTGCCGGATCTCAAGAGCCTCATCGCAAGCGATGCCTTTGGGCCGGCCGAAGCCATTGCGGCAGGCCCGGACGTTGACGCGACGTTGGATCGCATCTCGTTTCTGCCGGTGATTCCAAATCCCGGGAAGATCATCTGCATCGGGCATAACTACGAGGAGCACCGCATCGAGACGGAGCGCGAGAAGAGCGCCTATCCGACGGTCTTCCTGCGCTATGCCGACAGCCAGATCGGCCACGAGCAGCCGATGCTCTGCCCGCGTGAATCGAGCATGCTCGACTATGAAGGCGAGATCGCGCTCGTCATAGGCAAGGGAGGACGACGCATCCGCGAGGATGCCGCCTGGGAGCACGTTGCGGGATACAGCTGCTACAACGAAGGTTCTGTCCGCGACTGGCAAAAGCACACCACACAATTCAGCCCGGGCAAGAACTTCGTCGGCACCGGCGCGTTCGGTCCATGGATGGTCACGGCTGATGAGTTCACGGCTGACCACGTCTTCAGTCTGACGACCCGGCTGAATGGTCAGGTCATGCAGCAGGCAACCACGGACATGCTGATCTTCCCGTTCGCTCGCCTGATCGCTTACTGCTCGACGTTCCTGCCTCTCGAGGCGGGTGATGTGATCGTTACGGGCACGCCCGGTGGGGTGGGTGCGCGGCGCAACCCGCCAGTGTTCATGCGGCCCGGTGATGTGGTGGAGGTCGAGGTCAGCGGTATCGGCACGTTGCGCAACCGCGTGGCGCAGGATTGATGGGCCGCCAGGAAGCTGTCCGTTTCGGGGCAGAGACCGGACAAGCGCGTCCATTTTTTTACAGTGAATCTCGAGAGGTGATGGACATGAAGCAGTTCGTTGCAATTGCCGTCGTTGCGCTCGCGGGCGTGATCGCTCCAGCACACGCACAGAGCTGGCCCGAAAAGCCCGTCAAGCTGATCCTGTCGCAGCCGCCGGGATCCGGGCCGGATGTGGTGGCGCGCATCCTGGGTGACCGGCTGTCGAAAACGTGGGGGCAGGGTGTCGTGATCGACAATCGCCCAGGCGGACAGAACGCCATCGGCGCGCAGGCTGCGGCGCGCTCACCCGCCGACGGGTACAGCTTTTACTTTGCGACCACCGCGGCGCTGGTGACCAACGCGTATCTGTTCAAGACGCTGCCATACGACCCGCAGAAGGACTTCGTGCCGGTCGCATTCATCGGCAAGAGCCCCTTCGCCATGCTGGTCAAGGCTGACTCCCCCATCAAGTCGCTCGAGGATCTGGTTGCCAAGGCCAAGGCCGAGCCCGGGATATGGACCATCGCCAACGAGGGCCCCAAGACTTTCAGCGGAATGATCTCGCGCCTGTTCGTTGCGCGCACCCGTACAGACTTCAACCTGGTGCCCTATGTGTCCATTGGCGCGGCCGTACAGAACACGCTCGGTGGTCACACCAATGTCGTCGTCGCCGACATCGCCTCGACGGCGCAGCTCGTGAAGCAGGGCCAATTGCGCATGCTTGCCGTCACGTCCGGCCAACGCGTTCCGGGTTGGGACAATGTGCCGGCGCTCTCGGAGACGTTACCCGGCTTTGACATGGTCGGCTGGTTCGCGATCGTGGCACCTGCGCGCACGCCGGCCGCCGCGATACAACGCTTGAATCGCGATGTGGACGCCGCATTGCGCGACAAGGACGTGGCAGAACGCATTCACGCGGCGGGTCCGATGACTCAGGGCGCAGGCACGCCCGATGAGCTCGCCGCATTCCTCGCCGCCGAGCATCAACGCTGGGCTGCGATAACCAGGGAGATCGGCATACTTCCGGAATAGGCGGGCGGACCAAGGCCGGCGGTTCGCGAGACCGGCCCTGTCTGTACAGTGGTTGCCGGCCGGGACCTGCTGCGCAGCGCCGCCTCGATGCGGAGCCGCGCCGCGTTTCAGCCTCCGGTCGCCAATGCAGCGCTGCCTGATGTCCCAGCGGCAGGCCTCGGCAACTCGAGCAGCCGGAAGGCGGGCTGGTCCGGAAAGCTGCGCTTCAACAGCGGCATTGCGACATTGTAGACCGGTGTGCCATTCACGGTTTTGCCTTCCAGGCTGCCGCGGTGGGCGTGACCGTGCACCACCACGCTGACCGGGTGCCGGATGAGCGGCTCTTCGAGGCGGCTGGTGCCCAGAAACGGAAAAATCTCCACCGGCTCGCCCTGCACGGTGCCAACAATGGGCGAGTAGTGCAGCACCGCGACGCGCTGGAGTGTGCGCAGCTTCGCCAGCGCCGACTCGAGCTTCAGCGCTTCGTGCAGCGCTTCATTGACGAACTGCTTCATTGCGGGCTCGCCCCAGTGTCCAAGCGTGGCGCGCCCATAGCCTCCTGCAAATCCCTTTGCGCCCGCAATGCCGATGCCCTCGATTTCGCAGGCTTCGCCGTCAAGCATGCGCACGCCTGCGTCGATGAGGATTCCGCGCACCTCGTCCTGCGCGTCCGATTCGAAGTCGTGGTTGCCGAAGACCGCGATCACTGGCACGGATGCACCGTCCAGCTCCTCGGCAAGCACCCGCGCTTCTTCGGGCAGGCCGTGATCGGTAAGATCGCCACATAGCAGCAGCGCATCGGCGGCTGCAGAGGCCTGTGCGAAGAGCTCGCGCAGCGCGCCCGACGAGTCCTTGGTGCAGTGGATGTCGCCCACGGCGGCAAAGCGAACCTGCTCCTGCGAAACCATGGCTTATGCTCCTTCAATCGTCCTGGGTGAACCCGAGGGCTGGCTACGTCGATGCGCGGCTCACTCCATGGGGCAACATGAGCGCAGAGGATATTGCCACGTGGACCGATGCGATCGAAACACCGACGGGGGGTAAGGGCGGGTGACCTGACGTCGTGTAAACGCTATGGGCTAACACATCGCGACCGCGAATTCGCAATGCCAACAGCTGGTCAAGAGATCCTCGTGAGCGCGACCCATGCAGTACGCGTACGACGTGACGAACGCACGCCGTGCTGCACAGTGATGACGCGATGTCGGCCGCCTTGACAGGCGCGCGTCGACTCACTCGCGCCCGGCTTTCGCACCAATACGTTGCGACGCTGGCGTGCGACTTGCTGTAGCTCCGGTGGATGCGGAGATTGATCCGGCATCCCGCTGTTGCATACACACTTCAGACAAACGCGAGCGAGGGGGCAATATGGTTACGACATCGAAGGACACGACTCAAGGTGCGATTGGCGTCTGGTTGCCGGAGCTGTTGTACGAAGGCTTGCCGCTTCTGTACGCATTGATCGCATTGATCACCATCTTCGGATCCACCGACTTCGTTGCGCACGTGAACGCTCTGGTTCTCTTCGCAACGTGCATTTGGATCGCCGTGCTGCGCTTGCGTTCGCGTACGGCTCGTCTCAATCATCGGAGCATTCGCTGACGCGCCATGCCGCAAAGCCGATCGAAGGCTGAAGTGAGCTCGGCGCTAAGATGTGAACCGGGAGAACGCCACGGAGCACTGAGATGTCGACGTCAAGGCCCGGACCTGACAACGCGCGGCTCGACAGGGTCGTCGCAGAGGCACGACGTGCCCGCGACGAGCGGGCGCAAGGCTATCGCGACCGCGCACTCAAACTGTATCCATGGGTATGCGGGCGCTGCGCACGCGAGTTCACACACACCAATCTGCGCCTGCTCGAGGTGCATCACCGCGACCACAACCACGACAACAACCCTGTCGATGGCAGCAACTGGGAGCTGCTGTGCACCTATTGCCACGAGAATGAGCATCAGCGCTTCCTGACCGAGCACGGTCGCGATCCGGAGGCGCGCGTCGTGACGCCTGCGACCCATCAGCCGTTTGCCGACCTGAAAGCGCGATTGATGAAGCGGGACCCGGACTGATCGCCACCTCCGATTGGCGCGGAATGGACGAAGCGGCTGCCCTCCAGGTATCGGCCTTGCGCGCAATCGAAATGACCGATGGTGCGCGCGCCCTATGGAGTGACGAGGACCGCGCCTGGGCGAGCCGCACTGCGGCCGAGGTGGTGGGCGCGGATGCGCCTCCTGACCTGTTCATCTCGCGCCGCGCGGCGCTCGCACTCGACAGGCTTCAACGCCGTCACGCTTCGCTCGCGCGGATGGTGCGTGCGCTGCGGTGGCGTCCGTGGGTCGGCAGCGCCGTGGTGATCATCGCGTTTGCGCTCGGGTTCTTCCTGGATCAGGTGGGCAGTGCGCAGCGCATCAACATCCTCGCGCCCCCGGTGCTCGTGCTCCTTGTCTGGAACCTCGCGCTCTATGTGATCCTCGGTGCCAGTTACGTGGTGCGCTATGGGGAGGACGCCGCTCCAGGACCCATTCGCAGCGCCCTGGTGCGCGTTGGCGGCGGCCTTGCACGACCGCCGCGCCGGGGCGCGATGCGCGAGGCGATGCATGCTTTCTTCGCTGACTGGGCGCAACGCTCGTCTCCGCTGTACGGCGCCCGGGCCGGGCGCATCCTTCACGTCGCAGCGGCGGCGCTCGCCGTCGGCGTTATCACCGGGCTGTACGTGCGTGGACTTGCGTTCGAGTACCGCGCGAGCTGGGAGAGCACGTTCCTCGATGCGTCGACCGTGCGTTCAATGATTGGCTTCGCGTATGCACCCGGTGCCTGGCTCTCCGGGATCGCCATTCCGAACACCGAAGCCGTGGCGTCGATACATGCACCCGCTAACGAAAATGCCGCGCGCTGGGTCCACCTGATGGCTGCGAGCGTACTGGTGATCGTCGTCCTGCCGCGCCTGCTGCTTGCGCTGCTCTATGGCATGGTCGAGCGACATCATGCGGGGCGATTTCCGTGGCCCTTGGACGAGCCGTATTTTCAGCGCCTGCTGCGCCTGTATCGCGGCGGACCCGCCCAGGTGCTCGTTGTCCCCTTCAGCTACACGCCGGCACCTGCAGACGTCGCCGGACTGGAAGCCCTGGTCGCGCGGGCGTTCGCGGGTAGCGCAGTGATGACGCTGCAAGCCCCCGTCGCTTACGGCGATGACCCTGCGCGTCATGCGAGTGCAACGGGTTTATCCGGTACAACGATCATCGCGGTCTTCAGCGCAAGTGCCACGCCTGAGCGCGAGGTGCACGGCGCGTTTCTCGCCGCGCTGGGCGCACAACGTGCGCGTGCAGAAGCGGTGTTTGCTCTGGTCGACGAAGGCGCGTGGACAACGCGGTGGGCGAGCGAGCCCGCGCGCATCTCCGGCCGACGGGCGACCTGGCGCGAGATGGCCGAAGAGACGGGGGTGCCCATCGTGTTCGTCGACCTCTCGGCGCCGGATCTCGGTGCAGTCGAGAATGCGTTCGAGGCCGCAATGGCACAGGGTGCGCGATGACCGAGGCGAAGGTCACCATTGCATTGTCGCTGATCTCGCATACCAACGCGGGCAAGACGACACTTGCCCGTACGCTGGTCGGCAAGGACGTGGGCGTGGTGCGCGACGCCCAGCACGTCACGCAGGAAACGACCTGCTACCCGCTGATCGAAACCGCCCAGGGTGATGCGCTGGTGCTTTGGGATACGCCGGGGTTCGGCGACAGTGCGCGGCTCGCACGCCGGCTTGCGCAACAGGGCAATCCGATCGGCTGGTTCATGTCGCAGGTGTGGGACCGCTTTCGCGATCGTCCCTTGTTCCTGTCGCAGCAGATCGTGCGCAATGTCCGCGACGACGCGGCCGTGGTGCTGTATCTCGTCAACGCATCGGAGCGGCCGGCGGATGCCGGCTACCTCGCGCCCGAGCTCGAGGTCCTTGAGTGGATCGGAAAGCCGGTGATCGCGTTGATCAACCAGACGGGCCGGCCGCGCCCGCCTGACGACGAACGTGCCGACGAGGCAATCTGGCGCACTGCGCTGGGGCCGCGCGCAATCGTTCGCGCAGTCACCACGCTCGACGCGTTCGCGCGCTGCTGGGTGCAGGAAATCGTATTGCTGGATCTGGTGGGCGATGCATTGTCCGAAGCGCACCAATTGCCGTTTGCCCGCCTCACCGAGGCTTGGCAGGGCAAGCGCTGGGCCCAGTTCGACCAGGCGATGGCCGCGCTCGCCGCGCCGATTGCAGCGGCGTGTTGCGATCGCGAGGCCGTGCCGGCGGCAGACGTTCGCGGAGCATTGCACGACCTCGGTCGCCGCCTCGGCCTGCTCGCCGATCCTGAAGACAGCCCGAAGATGCGAGCCGCTCAGGCCATGGCCTTCCGACTCGAGCAGGCATTGCGTCATGGCATGGATCAGGTGATCGCGCTGCATGGGCTCGACGGCCATGCGCAAGGCGAGGTGCTCGCCCGACTTGCCAGTGGGGTCACGCTGGATGCGCCGGCAAGCGAGGGCAAGGCGGCGATGATGGGCGGAGTCGTGTCGGGCGCGCTGACCGGGCTCGCTGCCGATCTCGCGGTGGGCGGCTTGACCCTGGGGGCCGGGTTGCTGACCGGTGCGGTGCTCGGCGCGTTGGGAGGCGCAGGCATCGCCCGCGGCATGAACATGGCGCGCGGCAAGTCCGGCCCGACCCTGCGCTGGGACGACGCGTTTGTGTCCGGGCTCGTGGCCGCGGCGCTGCTGCGCTATCTCGCCGTCGCGCACTACGGGCGCGGCCGCGGCGATTGGGCCGAGAGCGAATACCCGCCGCACTGGTCGGCGCTCGTCGGGCAGGTGATCGAGGAGCGCCGCGGAAAGCTGACCAGCGTCTGGTCAAAACGCGAACCGACGTGCGACGTCACCGCTATGGGGCACGAAGTCCGCGAGTTTCTGGCCGACGCCGCAAAGGAGATGCTCGAGCGACTTTATCCCGGGGTGCTGGCTCGCCGGGGAGACGTGCCCGGGACCGCCTGACTCGCGCACGCGGCCGCCCTCGCAAGGGGATCGTCGACTGGGCGTCCTACGACGGGCGCCGCCTCGCCCTACGGTCGGATCGAGTCCATCGCTGTATCGTCTAAAAACGTCCACCATCGAAAGAACACTGCCATGACAGATGCGAGAAACATTGCCCACGACAAGAAAGTGAACCAGGAGAAGAAGCACAAAGGCGAGGAGATTGGCCAGGGCGCCGACGAAAAGCCGCAACCGGGACGCAAGCCCCACCAGGAGCATCACGCCAAGGACGATGCGCCGTCCACCGAGGCGCCGACGATCACGAGTCACGAGAACACCTAGCAGCACGTCGGCAGCCCGGGCGACCGGGCAGCCACGGATCACGTTCGGGCTGCTCGCTTGAGCTGCTTGTTGCGCGCAGTGGCGCGGGTCACAAGCCGGCTGGCAAGCGCAGCGGCCAGCGCCAGAACGCCCAGTCGCAGATGTTGCGGGTTGACCACCAGCGCCTTGGGTTGCGCACGGCTGTCGAACCGGCCATGAACGCCGTATGGGCCCGGCACGGACTCCTCGAGGTTGTCGCGACGTTGCGGCGCTTCGGGCGTCTCTGTCACCTGACCGCTCCATGCGCTGCGTGCCAGGATGCGATCCATAACACCTGGCGCGACCAACTGGCCGAGGATCGCCTGGATCGCGCTGCCACCTACCCACAGCTCGCGCGGCGCGTGCAGCGCAGCCCGATACACCGCCGCGGCGGCCACTTCCGGTTGATACACCGTGCCGACCGGCTGGTACTTGGTCGCGAACTTGTTGCGCGCCCAGTCGAACTGCGGCGTGTTCATGCCGGGTAGCTGCACCATCGTCACGCGTACACGCGAGCGCTGGTACAGAAGCTCGGTGCGCAGCGAATCGGTGAACCCGCGCACGGCGAACTTCGCTGCGCAATATGCCGATTGCAACGGGATGGCGCGATAAGCGAGCGCGGAGCCGACCTGCACGATGGTTCCGCGATCGCTGGCACGCATCACCTCGAGTGCCGCGAGCGTGCCGTGCACGTAACCGAGATAAGTCACTTCGGTCACCCGACGATATTCCTCAGGGGTCATCCTGGCGATGGGCGAGACCACCGTCGACATGGCCGCATTCACCCATACGCCGATCGATCCCCAGGCGGCCATGGCCTTGTCACGTGCCGCGAAGACGGCCTGCGCATCGCCCGTGTCGGCTGGAAGTACCAAAGCCGAACCGCCGCTGTCTTCAATCTCGCGCCGCGCCGCCTCCAGGCGCTCGACGTTGCGTGCGACAAGGCCGACGCGCCATCCACGGCTGCCGAAATGCTGTGCGATCGCACGCCCGGCACCCGCGGATGCACCGGTGACCACGACCGTACGGGATGTTGCTTGCATGCGCATCTCCTGTCTCGATGTTTTCCGCGATGCGTCCGTCCACACGCGCCGTCAAAACCCGCGCGCCAGAAAATCGGTTGCGCCCAGCGCAATCAGCAGCGTCAGCGTGACGAAGCCGAGCGCCGCGACGACCTTCAGGAGACGATCGGCACGGCCGACGCCCATGAAGATCGTCGCCACGATCATCGCCTTTACGAGCGCGACCCCCAAATTGCTCACCGTGTTCCAACGCCCCATGGGAATGAATGCGCTGCCGCACGTCACAGCGAGCAGGGCCAGCAGCGCTAACCAGGCGAAGAGATAATGCCGAACCGGTGGGGGATTCAAGCGCGCGATACCAGATAAAGGCACGGGTACAGAAAGATCCACACGAGGTCGACGAAGTGCCAGTAGAGCCCGGTGACCTCCACCGACGGTGCGGCGTCGTGCGCTCCGGTGCACCCTACACGCCAGCCCATGAACAGCACGAGGCCGATGCCGATCACGAGATGCACGGCGTGCAGTCCCGTGGAGACAAAATAGAAGCCGAAGAAGAACGCCGCGCCGCGCGCCTCGGTTCCGGTGAAATCGAAGCCGAGCCCCGGCACCAGATGCTCGCGAAAGTCCAGCCAGTATTCGCCCAGCTTGAGACAAAGGAATACCGCACCGAGTGCCGCCGTCGCGTAGAGCAGGCGACGCACCGTCGTTGCCGCGCTGGCCACAAGCGTGGCCGGGTCGCCATGCAGGTCCTGGCTACGCTCGCCTAGGGGACCAGCCACAGCGGCTCCGGGCGCCAGCATGGCCGCACGTGCTGCCAATGCGATCGTGAGGCTGCTAGTCAGCAGGACTGCGGTATTCAGCGTGCCGAGCAAAAGATTCGTTCGGCGGCTGGCGATCTGAAACGCATCGGGGAAGTGCAGGCGGCCCAGCACGTAAACAACGAAAAGTACACCGAAGAACAGGATCTCGGTGGTCAGAAATACCCACATGCCCAGATTCACCTTGGCTTCGTGGTCGGAGGTTGGGCCGTCCTGGTGAGCGCTGTGAGCAGGGATGGGCAATGCGTGGGCGATCATTGGGTGCCTTCCCGTGCCTGCACGATGGGAAGCGCTTCGCGATAGGCGTACGGGGGACCCGTGACGATCGGGGTCTGGGTGAAGTTCGACTCCGGCGGCGGCGAAGGCGTCTGCCATTCGAGCCCCGTTGCATGCCACGGATTCTCCGGCGCGCGTGCGCCACGCAAGAGCGACCAGCCGAGATACAGGAAGGGCAGGAGATAGCCCAGGGCCAGGATCACCGCACCGGCCGAGGACAGCACGTTGAGCGTCTGAAACTCGGGTGCGTACTCGTGATAGCGGCGAGGCATTCCCGCCGCACCGAGCAGATATTGCGGAAAGAACGTGAAGTTGAAACCGAGAAAGAGAAGCGCTGCCGCCGCGCGCGCCCAACGCTCAGAGTACATGCGTCCCGTGATCTTGGGCCACCAGAAGTGGATGCCTCCGAGATACGCAGAGACGCTGCCGCCGACCATGATGTAGTGGAAATGCGCCACCACGAAATAGGTGTCGGTGAGGTGCACGTCGAGCGCCAGTACCGCCAGGAAGAGACCCGTCATGCCGCCGATCGTGAACAATCCGACGAAGCCGAGCGCATAGAGCATCGGCGCGGCGAATGTAATGCGGCCCCGCCACAGCGTTGCGGTCCAGTTGAACACTTTCACCGCGGATGGGATCGCCACCAGGAAGCTCAACAGCGAGAACACCATGCCGGCATAGATCGATTGCCCGGACACGAACATGTGGTGACCCCACACCAGAAACCCGATGCTCGCGATCGCGAGGATCGCGTACGCCATGGCGCGGTACCCATAGATCGGGTTTCGGGCGAAGCACGCCACGATCTCGCTCACCACGCCCATCGCCGGAAGCACCATGATGTAGACGGCGGGGTGCGAGTAGAACCAGAAGAAGTGCTGAAACAGGAGCGGGTCGCCGCCGAGTGCGGGATCGAAGAAGCCGATGCCGAAGAGGCGCTCCAGCGCGAGCAGCAGCAATGTCATCGCGAGCACGGGTGTCGCGAGCACCAGGATGATGCTCGTGGCGTAATTGGCCCATACGAAGAGCGGCAGGCGGAACCAGCCGAGGCCGGGCGCGCGCAACCTGTGCACCGTCACGATGAAGTTGATGCCGGTGAGGATGGACGAGAATCCGACCACGAACACGCCCGCCAGGGCGGCGATCACGTGGCTGTTGGAGAACATGGTCGAGAAGGGCGTGTAGAAGGTCCAGCCCGTGTCGACGCCGCCCAGCAGCAGCGCCGCGATCGTGAAGCTCGCGCCGCCGATGTAGAGATACCAGCTCGTCAGGTTGAGTCGCGGAAAGGCGAGATCGCGGGCGCCGATCATGAGCGGCATCAGGAAATTGCCGAGGGTGGCGGGAATGGATGGAATGAGGAAGAACCACACCATGATCACGCCGTGCATGGTGAAGAGCTTGTTGTAGGTGGTCGCGCTCACGAGATCGCCGGCGGGCGTGGCGAGCTCGATGCGCATCAGCGTCGCCGCGGCGCCGCCGATGAAGAAGAAAACCGTGATCGAGATTCCATACAGGATCGCAATGCGCTTGTGATCGACCGTGGTCAGCCACGAACGAATGGTCCAGCCATTGCCTAGATACGAGACGGGATCGACGGCCATGGTGCTCATCGCGTGCCTCGGGTACCGCCTGCGGGCGTCATCGCGATGCGCCCGCCGGTGGTGCAAGGCTCTTGATATAGGCGATCAGGTCCAGGAGATCGTCTTCGTCGATCTGCCCTGCAAACGACGGCATGATCGGCTCGTATCCGGCGGCCACCTCTTTCTGTGGCAGCAGGATGGAGTCGCGCAGATAGCGTTCGTCCGCGGTCACCACCCGACCATCGGCAAGCGGCACGGGCCTTCCGTACAGGCCATCCAGCGACGGCGCGTGCACGCTGGCGTTCGCACCATGACAACCGCTGCATCCGAGCTCGCGAAAGAGCGCCGACCCGCGCGCGCTCATGCTCGATGTTTGTCCCTGGTCGCGCAGCCATGCCGCAAACTGCGGCGGATCCATGACGATGATGCTGCCGCCCATGCGTGAGTGATCGGTGCCGCAATACTCGGTGCAAAACAGATGGAATTCGCCATTCTGCGTGGCGTTGAACCACAGCATCGTGTAGCGGCCGGGCAGCACGTCCTGCTTGACCCGGAATGCCGGCACGAAAAAGCTGTGGATGACGTCCTGCGAAGTCATCAGGAGCTTGACGGGCATGCCCCGGGGCACGTGAAGCTCGTTGATCTCGCGCTGGCCGCTGCGATGTTGCGCCTTCCATATCCACTGCTTTGCGACGACGTCGATCTCCATCGCGTCCGACGGCGCGGTGGATCGCACGATGTAGAGCTGCGAGCCCCAGGCGAAGGCGCCCAGGAAGAGCGCGAGCGGCGTTGCAATCCAGCCGATTTCCAGCCAGCGACGTACTTTGCTCTCTCGCTGCGGTCCGGGACTTTCGCGGGTCGTGTTCGATCCTGCACGATAACGAATGCTCAGCACGATGATGAGACCACCGATGGCCACTGCCACCACACCCGTCACCGCCAAGACCACGTAGAACAGCGCATCGACGCGCGGCGCCAGGGTTGAGGCGGCGGCGGGCAGGAGGCTCATGCGATGTTCCGGCGCCCGCGCTTTCGCTCGTGCAGCATCCATGCCGCGAGCAGCAGCGCCACGAGCAGCGCGACGACGCGCACGATCTCCGTCACGATCGGCGTATAGCGGCCGGTGCGCGGATCGTAATGGAAGCACTGCAGCCAGCGCTGCGCCGCCGACGCTGCGATCGATGCCTGCGAGGCGCGCGCCACGCTTTCGCGCAGCGCACCGGCCTCGAATGCGACGCCGGAGACATAGCTGCTGATCTGTCCGGCGGGGGTGACCAGCATGACACCACCCGGGTGAGCATATTGGGCGCTCTCGCTGTCGTACGCGTATTGGAACCCTGCAGCGTGGGTGATGCGCTCGACCGACGGGGCGTCAGCGGTCAGAAAATGCCAGCCCGCGCGTACGTCGTCATCGGCCTGTGAAAGCAAGGTGGCCTTGCGCCTGCGCGCAAGCTCGGGCGTCTCGAGAGGGTCGATGCTCAACACGAGGACCTCGACGTCCCGGCCAACCAGCATTCGTGCGCGTGACAATCCCCTCGCGAGCGCTTCGATCAAAACGCTGCACAGGTTCGAGCAGCCGTAGTACCCGAGCACGACGATGCCCGGCCGCCCGTGCAACAGTGCGCCCAGGCGCATTGCATGGTTCCCCTCGTCGCGCACCAGAGTCTCCACCGGCAGCATCGCGCCCGGGTGCTCGACATATTGCACGGCAGGCGGCGGCGCGGCTCCAGGTGCAGCCGACGCATGCGGCGCCACCAGACAGGCAACCATCAGCAGCAGCTTCGCGCAACCCATCATTTCGGCTTGGCCTCACCTGTTCCCTGACCGGCCACGATTTGCATGGCGCGTTCGATGGGGATGTGCACGATGGCATTGGGCCGGTCGATCCACCCGTAGCTCGTCAACTGCCGCTCCTTCTCGGCGCGAAACGCCGCAATCGCCTTCGCAGGATCGACCTCGAGGGCCGGACCTCCCGCCGGGCCTTGTGCGCGACCGGGGATCGGCGCGAGGCCCTTCTCACCGTGCTCACCCGACATCAGGCGCAGCAGCATGAATGCACTGACCACCGCCAGCACGATCGCCACGACGATGACGGCCGCACCGATTCCCACTCCCCGATAGTCGAGGGCACCGTCGGCGTCGGCGTCCTGTCTCGCACTGACGTCGTGATCAGCCATTCAACGCCTCCCGCCGTGCAAGGCTCAACGCATGCGGATGCCGGTCGAGCGCGAGCGCTCCCCATGCGATGCATACGCCGCCGAGGCCTATCGTGACCATCACGTCCATCCAGTGAATGGCGAACCCTGCACTGCGCAAGGACGGTGCGACGAGCCAGAGCGTGTCGAACCACTGTCCGATCACGACGGCGAGGCATAACGCTGCAAGCAGGGTGCTGTTGGTCTTCACCCGGCGGAACAGCATCGCGAAAACCGGCAAGGCGAATTCCAGGATCAGCAGCAGCACAGCGAGCCAGCGCCAGCTCGTCTGGACGCGCGGCAAGTACCAACTCGTCTCGTGCGGCAGGTCTTCGGCCCAGATGATCAGGAACTCCGTATAGGCGATGTAGGCCCAGAGCATGGCGAAGGTGAGCAGAAGATTGCCGAGGTCCTGAAAATCGCGTGGCCGTGCAGCGGGCGGCAGCGCCTCGGCACGCGCAATCAGGATGGCTGCGGGAACGGCAAACGCGAAGGCGCCGAGCGCTTGACTGACGCCAAGTCGCAGACCGATCGCGCTGGAATACCACTCCGGCACGAGCGAGGCAATCCAGTCGAAAGCGGCTACGGTAACGGTAATGAAATACACGATCACGCACAGGATCGGCAGCACGTTGCGCGACGCTGCGCTGTGCACACGAGCGTGCATTAGGCGCTTTCGCAATAGCATGGCGAAGGCTGACCAGAGCCCGAGGATCACCACGCCGCGGAGCAGAAAAAACGGCTCGTTGAGCCACCAGCTTTTGGCGCCGACCACAGGGTTGGCATCGCCACCGCTGGCCTGCGCCCACGAGAAAACGTGCGGCAAGCCGAACGCCAGGGGAAGCACGAGCAGGCTGAGCAAGGGCAGCGTTGCCATCGCGCCTTCCAGCGGTGCGCGCAGAACGAGTCCCCAGCTTCCGCCTGTCAACTCGTGCAACGCGACCTCGAGCAGCGAACCCGAACCGATGCCGACAAAGAACAGCCACGCGATAAAGTACGAACGGAAGAATGCCGTCGGATCGAACCATGCGCCGATGGCGGAGATTGCGAGCGCGATCGCCCCCACAGCGCTTGCTCGCTTTGACAGCGTTTGCAGGGTAGGCGCGATATCCCGACTCATGGCTTCGCCTCGAGGTCGGTTCGTGCGTCGGCTGGAAGATCGGCGAGCGATGCGTGCTGGCTCCGCTGAAGGGCGCGGATGTAAGCGACGATTGCCCACCGGTCCTGCACCGGGATGCGGTTTGCATAGGCATACATCGCGCCGTAACCGTTGCTGATGACGTCGAAGAAGTGGCGGTCGTCGGCCGTGCGCAATCGATCGATGTGGTACGACGGCGGGGCGGGAAAGCCGCGCCTCACGATCATGCCGTCACCGTCTCCCAATCGGCTGTGACAGGGCGCGCAGAAGATGTCGAAGCGCTCCTGGCCGCGATGAAGCACGGCAACGCGCGGAGGCGCGCGGTCGGCGCCACCGGCGGGCTGCTCGGCGGACGGTTCGTCCGACGCCTCCACGCCCAGCCGGCCGCTGCTGGTACCGGCAAAGGTCCCCACGCTGCGTGAGACCGTGCCTTCGACGCTCGGCCGCGAACTGCGGCCATCCGGCCAGAGCGTGCTTGGCGCGAGCGGTCTGTAGCGGGGTTGGTCGTACATGTCGCGGAACGTGCGCTCGCATCCGGCGATGCCTGAGACAAGGCCGACCGCGAGCAACATCATGCAGGCACGCCGTACGATTGGCTGCACGGCAATGCAAGACCCGAGGAGCCCGTCTCTCATTCGGGCACCTCCATCACTCGCAGCGGCTGAAGGCGCTCGAGGTAGGCACGCGTTTGCTGCGCATCGAAGGCAGGGTCTGAGGTGCGGATTGCGAGAAAGAACCGGTTGCGCGACGCGAGATCGAATTCCTCGACGTTGAACACGGGGTGATACAGGCGCGGCAATCCGTTGAGTGCCCAAAGGCCGAAAAAGATTGCCAGTGCCGCGCCCAGCACCGTCAGCTCGAAGGTCGCCGGAATGAACGCCGGCCAGCTATGGAGCGGTCGTCCGCCGGAGTTGATGGGGTAATCGATGACCGCGGTGTACCACTGCAGGAAGTACGCGCCCGCCCCGCCAGCGACGCCGCCGAGGAGCGCGAGACGTTGCACGCCGCGGCTCTCGAAACCCAGCGCTTCCGCCAGTCCCTCGACGACATACGGGGCATAGGCGTCGATGTCGCGATAGCTTTGCCGTGCGTCGCGCACGGCGGCGAGCAGCGCCTCCGGTTGCGCGAACTCGGCGAGCAAAGCATGCACAGGTGACCTCGTGCTCATTGCCTGGCCACACCGTCTTCGCGCGCCAGCTTGCGCATCTCCGACATCGATATCGCGGGCAGGAAGCGCAGGAACAGCAGGAACAGCAGCGCGAAGGCGCCAATGGACCCGGCGAGGATCGCAAGATCCCAGAAGGTCGGATAGAACATGCCCCACGCCGACGGCAGGAAATCGCGATGCAGGCTCGATACGATGATCATGAAGCGCTCGAGCCACATGCCGATGTTGATCGCAATGGCGATGGCGAAGAGCGCCAGCGGGCGTGCCCGTATGCGCGAGAACCACAGCGCCTGTACGAGGACCACGTTGCACGCGATCACCGTCCACGACACCGGCGCATACGGCCCGAAATACCGGTTCTGGATCATGAACATCTCGAAGCGATCCGCGCTGTAATAGGCGGTAAAGATCTCGACGACATAGCTGTACGTGACAAGAAGTCCGCATACCAGCATCAGGCGGCCGATGAGGTCCAAGTGACGCGCGGTGATGAAATCCTCGAGACGAAAGACTGAGCGCATGGGAATGGCCAGCGTCAGCGCCATTGCAAATCCCGAATAGAGCGCACCAGCGACGAAGTAGGGTGGGAAGATGGTCGAGTGCCAACCGGGTACCAGGCCGAAAGCAAAGTCGAGTGCCACGACGCTATGCACCGAGATCACCAGCGGCGTCGCAAGGCCCGCCATCAGCAGGTAGGCGGTCTCGAAGCGCTGCCACTGCCTCGCTTCGCCGCGCCAGCCGAGCGCAAAAAGCCCGTACATCACCTGCCGTCCGCGCGTTCGGGCGCGATCGCGCAACGTGGCGAGATCGGGGACGAGTCCCATGTACCAGAAGAGGATCGACACGACGGCGTAGGTGCCGATGGCGAAGATGTCCCAGACGAGCGGACTTCGCCACTGCGGCCACAGGTTCTGCACGTCCGGATACGGAATGAGCCAGTAGAAGAACCATGGCCGGCCGAGGTGGAGGATCGGCATGAGCCCCGCCATCGCGACGGCGAAGATCGTCATCGCTTCAGCAAAACGGTTGACCGACGTGCGCCAATGCGCGCGCAGCAACAGCAGGAACGCCGAGATGAATGTTCCCGCATGGCCGATGCCGACCCACCACACGAAATTGGTGAGCGCAAAGGCCCATGCCACCGGCTCGTTGATACCCCAGATGCCCACGCCTCTGATGAACAGGTAGCTCATGGCGACCAGCAGGAGCAGGGTGAGCGCACCGCTCGCGGCGATGCCCGCCCACCACAGCCAGTGCATCGGGCGCACCAGCACGAGATCGGAGATCTTGTCCGTGATTGCCGCGCCCGAATACAGGTTTCCCTGAGGCGGATGGGCGACGAACGCGCTGGTGGCCATGTCGGGTATCAGACGGAATCGCCGGGCAGCGCCGGCGAGGGGTTCACGACGCGAGCGAGATAGCTGGTGCGCGGACGCGTGTTGAGCTCCGCGAGCAACGCGTAATCGAGCGGCGAGTCTTTTCGCTTGTTGACCTCGCTCGCCGGATCATTGAGGTCGCCGAAGCTGATGGCCTGCGTGGGACACACCGCCTGGCAGGCTGTCACCACCTCGCCGTCGCGAATGCGCCGGCCGTCTTTATCGGCTTCGATGCGTGCATTGGTGATGCGCTGCAGGCAGTAATTGCACTTTTCCATGACGCCGCGCATGCGCACGGTGACCTCGGGATTGCGCTGGGCGTTGAGGTGCGGCTCGTCTTTGGTGTACTGAAAGAAATTGAAGCGGCGCACCTTGTACGGGCAGTTGTTGGAGCAGAAGCGCGTTCCGACGCAGCGGTTGTACACCTGCACGTTGAGGCCCTGGGCATCGTGTACGGATGCTTCGACCGGACACACCGGCTCGCAGGGCGCGTGCTCGCAGTGCATGCAGGGCACCGGCTGGAACACGGCCCGAGGCAGAGCCGGAGAACCTTCGTAATAACGGTCCACGCGGATCCAGTGCATCTCGCGTCCGCGACGCACCTCTTGCTTGCCGACCGTGGGAATGTTGTTCTCGGCCTGACAGGCGACGGTGCAGGCGGAGCAGCCGATGCAGGCGCCGAGATCGATGCTCATCGCCCAGGCATACGGTCCCTGGGGTGGCGAGTCGTACAGCGTCGGGGCACTGTGGATCTCGCTGGCGCAGTGGCGGTCGGCGCACGCAGCGGCGCGCTCCAGCGACATCACCCGCACGATGTCCCGGCCCTCCATGCTCGAATGCCCCTGGGCCGAGGCGAGGCGATACCGCGCACCGGTGCGGGTCACGGACAGTCCCTGCGCAAACGTTGTCGCATCGGCAGTGCGAAGGGCAAAGGCATCGACGCCGATGGCGTTGCCGACCTCGCCCGCGGCGCTGCGTCCGTACCCGAGGTGCAGGGTGACGGTTTGGTCGGCCTGTCCGGGCATGATCCACACCGGCGCTTTCACCGAGAGGTTGCCGCGTCGCAGCTCGACAACGTCCTCGCTTTCGAGACCCATGCGCTGCGCCAGCGCCGGCGAGACGAGCGCCGCATTGTCCCAGGTGAGCTGGGTGAGGGGCTTCGGCAGCTCCTGCAGCCAGGCGTTGTTGGCGTAGCGGCCGTCGCCGATGCGCGGGTCCGGCAGCAGCACCAGCTCGAGCTCACTTTCTGCTGTGGGCTGCGGCCAGGCGAGAACATCCCTGCGCAGGTTCGGCTGCTGCGGCGGGAACGCCGTGCCGGCGACGACGCCGTCGCGCAGGCTATCGCGCCACGCCTTCTCGAACTCGCCGGCAAGCGTATCGCGCCAGCGCTGGCGCACGAGCTCGCGCGTATCGAGGGCAAAGTCGCCGGCCAAGGCTGCGAGCATGGAGTGCGCGCTGCGGCCATCGACGAGCGGTGCGATACAGGGCTGCACGATGCTGACCGTCCCATCGAACGCACGCACGTCGCTCCACAGTTCGAGCGCGTGCAGGCCGGGAATGTGCCAGTGACAGCGCAAGCCCGTTTCGTCGCGATAAAGGCCAGAGTGAACGCTGAAAGGAACGTTGCCCAAGGCACGCGCGAATGCGAGTTCCGGGGGCGCCGTGTAGACGGGGTTCACGTCCAGCAGCAGCAGCGCTTGCACACGGCCGTCGTGCATGGCGGTTACGAGCTCGCGCAGTGAGGCTATCGGGTCCACCGGCTCTGCCGCGACGGGGGCGGTATGCAGCAAGGTCGCGCTACTGCTTCCCAGTCGCGCGTTGATGAGATGCGCGATGGCATGCACGCCGGGCGGCTGACGATCACCGACGATGACGAGCGACGCGCCTGCATCGCGCTTCAGATCGGCGAGCGCCGCATCGAGCCACGCTGCGACGGCGGGCACCGGCGCTGTCGCGGGTGCCGGAGCGATGCCCAACGAGTGGGCGAGGGCGTGCGCAATGAGCGCGATGTCGGCGGCGCGTATGGCAATCCGGTGGTCGGCAGCCGCGCCCGTGAGACTCGGCGTGCACTCCGCGACATACAGGCGGTTGCGTGCGCCGTTCGTAGCGAACGCATTGCGCGAGGCGCTGAAGTCTCGCGCATAGCGTACCGCCCCCGGCGCGCCGTCGAGGAATTCCGCATCGAGCGCGACGATGGTGCGCGCCTTGTCGAAGCGATACACCGTCTCGAGCGCGGTGCCGTAGGCGAGGCGCGTGCCTTCATACGCATTGTGACGCGCAGTCGTCGCGTATTGATGCCAGTGCAATCCTGGCATTTGACGACGCAACGCCGTGAGTTGCATGTGGATCGCTGGCGAGGTGACGACGTCGCTGAGCACGTACACGCCTTCGCCACCCTCGGCGCGCAGCGGCGATAGTCGATCATTCAGTGCGCTGACGAAATCATTCCAAGTGGAGAGGCCGGTGGGACCGCGGATGGCTTGCGAGCGCTCCGGATCCCACAACTGCAGCACCTCCGCCTGCGCGATCGCATCAGTGGCGCCGAGGCTCGCCGGATGCAGGGGATTGCCCTCGATCTTGGTCGGCCGTCCCATGTTGCATTCCACGAGCACGCCGGCGCCGTAGCCGTCACGCGGCAGCGCGGATGCGTAGAACACCGGCTTGCCGTAAGTGGTCTGCAGCGGGCCGGATCGATAGGGCACGATGGTCTCCAGCGGCTCGCGGCTGCAGCCGCCCGTACCCGCAAGTGCAAGCGATGCCGCCATCAGTTTCATGAAGTGACGCCGACTCGACGGTTGGAGCGCGTCGGTGTTCCAGCCCGTCACCTGCTCGGGCGCGTGCCCACGCTGCTCCTGGAGGGTGCGCCAGAAGCGCGGCGGGGCGCTATCGCCTGCATCCGCGATCGGCCCTGCGCCTGCAGATGCGGAAGATTCGGGCAGGGCGCTCACGATCGGCTAGCGGTGGCAGGTGGAGCAGTCGGTGAGCTCGCGCGTACTGCGCAGCCCGTACTGTTTTGCGAGCTCGCGACCCAGGGCGATACGATCGCCCGACGGCTGCCAGTCGAGGTCGAACACGTGCTCGCGCGGACGCAGGAATGGCTCCGGCGCACGATGGCACTCGAGACACCATTGCATGTAGAGCGAGGCCACGCGGCGGGTCAACGGCATCTCGTCCACCCGGCCGTGGCAGGTCACGCAGCCCACCCCTTTTGCGACGTGGATGCTGTGATCGAAGTACGCAAACCCGGGCAGCGCGTGCACCCGATTCCAGCGCAGGTCCGCAGCGCCCTCATAGGCAGCCATGAGCGGCTGCAGCGGCGGCGCGGTCGTGAAGAGCTGTGAATGGCAGGTGAGGCACGTCGACAGGGGCGGAATACCCGCGAAGGCGGAGACCTCGACCGAGACATGGCAGTAGCGGCAGTCGATGCCATCGTCGCCCACGTGATGCTTGTGACTGAACGGCACCGGCTGCTCCACCGGATCGTTGGCAGGCGCGTCGGAGCGCGCGTTGACGCGGTACACCACGATTGCCAATACCGCGAGACCAACCATGGCGAGGAGGCCCAGGCGCAGCACGAGCGCAAACGGACGTGAGAATACTTGCGCCATATCGCGTCACGCGCTAGGTCGCGCCGCCGGCACTGTGCGTCCGCACACGGACGGGCCGGCCGGTAAAGGTTTCAAGCGACGGCGAAAAAAGCGCTTCAAGCGGGATCACTCCCGACGGCCGGCAGCGCGTAGGCAAGAGAAGCTTCCATGCAATGCGCCTGCCTGCGTGCAATTTCCACGCCCAGTGTGCGCATCGTTGGTCGCGCGCATTTGAACCTTGACGCCTCCCACCAAGTCGAATAAACCGATGTTGATGTTTCACCTGCTCGCTTGCGGATTGCTTACTGGGACCCCGGTTGAACGCCCGCGCGACGCTCGAAACGCATTGACCGCGTGAAGATCGTAAGTGCGGGGCGTTGCGCATGTCGCGTGCTCCACGCGAGCTTGCTCTCGAAAAGGGACTCCTCATGGCCGACACGGTCAGTGATTTCATTCTGCAACGCCTGTCGACTTGGGGCATCCGGCGGATTTTCGGCTACCCGGGCGACGGCATCAACGGCCTGATGGGCGCGCTCGATCGCGCCGGCGATCGGTTTGAATTCCTCCGCGCCCGCCATGAGGAGATGACCGCATTCATGGCGTGCGCGCATGCCAAGTTCACCGGGCAGGTCGGCGTGTGCATCGCCACCTCGGGCCCCGGGGCGATCCATCTGCTGAATGGTCTTTACGACGCGCGTCTCGACCACCAGCCGGTGCTGGCGATCGTCGGCCAGCAGGCACGCGCGGCCCTGGGCGGCCAGTATCAGCAGGAAGTCGACCTCGCCAATCTCTTCAAGGACGTCACGGCTTACGTGCAGTCGATCATGGTGCCCGCGCAGGCGCGACACGTGGTCGATCGCGCCGTGCGTATCGCGCAAGCCGAACGCACCGTCACCTGCATCATCGTTCCCAACGACGTGCAGGAACTCGAGGCCGTGGCCAAGCCGGCGCGCAAGCATGGAACGATCCATTCCGGTGCTGGCTATTCGGCCCCCAACGTCATGCCCACCGACATCGATCTACGCCGCGCCGCGGACGTGCTCAACGCCGGCAAACGCGTTGCGATGCTGGTTGGCGCAGGGGCCCTCAATGCCACTGACGAAGTGATCGCCGTGGCGGACGTGCTGGGTGCTGGCATTGCCAAAGCGCTGCTTGGCAAACCGGCTGTTCCCGACGCATTGCCCAACGTGACGGGCTCGATCGGTCTTCTCGGGACCAAGCCGAGCTGGAACATGATGACCGAATGCGACACGCTGTTGATGGTGGGCTCGCGCTTTCCGTATTCGGAGTTTCTGCCCAAAGAAGGTGATGCGCGCGGGGTGCAGATCGATCTCGACCCCAGGATGTTGTCGATCCGCTACCCGATGGAAGTGAATCTCGTTGGTGACAGCGCAATGACGCTGCGCGCGTTGCTCCCACTTTTGGAGCCGAAGCAAGATCGCGGCTGGCGCGAGAGCATCGAGAAGGACGTGCGCGAATGGTGGGAGGTTCTCGAGGCGCGGGCGATGGCTTCGGCCCATCCGATCAATCCGCAACGCGTGTTCTGGGAGCTTTCGCCGCGCCTCCCGGACAACTGCATTCTCACCGTGGACTCCGGAACCTCCGCGGGGTGGTACGCGCGGGAC
Organism: Pseudomonadota bacterium; assembly: GCA_030946875.1. Lineage (GTDB taxonomy): Bacteria > Pseudomonadota > Gammaproteobacteria > Burkholderiales > Casimicrobiaceae > CAIWHR01. The sequence goes on from JALYXY010000232.1 coordinate 25,027, forward strand.
GTGAAGATGCGTCGCGGCATGATGGGATCGGTTTCAGGCAGTCTCGCCACCATGGGCTGCGGCGTGCCCTATGCGATCGGCGCCAAGTGCGCTTATCCGGATCGCGTGGTGATTGCACTTGTCGGCGACGGTGCGATGCAGATGAATGGCATGGCCGAGCTCATCACCATCGGCGACTACTGGAAGCGATGGGCGGACCCACGCCTCATCATCATGGTGCTCAACAACCGCGACCTGAACCAGGTGACGTGGGAGGAGCGCGTGATGCTCGGCGACCCTAAGTTCGAGGCGGCGCAGCACGTTCCTGATTTTCCGTACGCCCGCTTCGCGGAGCTTGCCGGCTTGACCGGCATTCGCGTCGCAACGCCGGAGGACATCGGACCCGCATGGGATAAAGCACTCAGCGCCGATCGACCGGTAGTGCTCGACGTGTACACCGATGCCGACGTGCCCCCGCTGCCGCCCCACATCACGTTCGAGGAGGCAAAGGCCTTTGCGCGATCGATGCTCCACGGCGATGCAGACACCGGCGGCATGCTGCGGGCTTCAATCAAGCAGGTGGTCGGCGGTCTGCTGCCCGGGTCGGGGCGCCCGGGCTCGCACTGACTTCGACGGCCCGAGCGTGCCGTCCGACATCGACGGATTGGTTTCGACACTGCGCTCCAGTGTCGAAGGCGAAGTTCGGTTCGACGCAGGAAGTCGCGCGCTGTACGCGACCGATGCATCGAACTACCGGCAGGTGCCGATCGGCGTCGTCGTTCCAAAGACCGTCGACGACGTGATCGCCACCGTGCAGGCTTGCCGGCAGCATGGCGCGCCCGTGCTGCCGCGCGGTGGGGGCACGAGCCTGTGCGGACAGTGTTGCAACGTCGCCGTCGTCATCGACTTCTCGAAGTATCTGCACAACATCCTGGAACTCGATCCCGATGCGCGGCGCGCCCGCGTGCAGCCCGGTACCGTGCTGGACGATCTGCGCGACGCGGCCGAGCGCCATCGACTCACCTTTCCGCCCGATCCCTCCACGCATACCCACAACACGCTCGGCGGGATGATCGGCAACAATTCGTGCGGCGTGCATTCCGTGATGGGCGGCAAGACGGTCGACAACATCGAAGAGCTCGACGTGCTCACCTATGACGGATTGCGCCTGCGCGTGGGCGCCACGTCCGAGCGCGAGCTCGCGCGCATCATTGGCGAAGGAGGCCGCCGAGGGGAGATCTATGCCGGTCTTGCCGCATTGCGCGACCGATACGCCGATCTCATTCGCAAGCGCTTTCCGAAGATCCCGCGGCGGGTGTCCGGTTACAACCTCGACGAGCTCCTGCCAGAAAACGGGTTTCATGTCGCACATGCACTGGTGGGCACCGAAGGCACCTGTGTGACGGTGCTCGAGGCGACGACGCGGCTGGTCTACAGCCCGCCGGCCCGCTCGTTGCTGGTGCTGGGCTACAACGATATTTATTCCGCCGGCGATCACGTTCCGGAGATCCTGGAATACAACCCGATCGGCCTCGAAGGCATCGACGAAGCGCTCGTCGATGACATGAAAAGCATCGGCCTTCACCCGCAGTATCTCAAGCTGCTTCCTGATGGGCGGGGCTGGCTCCTGGTCGAGTTCGGCGGTGAGTCCAAGGAGGACGCGGACGCGCAGGCACAAAGACTCATGGCGGAGCTGAAGAGGTCCAAGTCGGCCCCTGCAATGAAGCTCTACGATGACCCTGCTGAAGAGCAGCTGGTGTGGAAGGTGCGCGAGTCGGGACTCGGCGCAACGGCGCACGTACCCAACAAGAACATCACCTGGGAGGGATGGGAGGATGCCGCGGTCCCTCCCGACCAAGTTGGCGACTATCTGCGGGATTTTCGCAAGCTCCTCGACAGATTCCAATATGTCGGGGACCTCTACGGGCATTTCGGGCAAGGCTGCATTCACACGCGCATCGATTTCGACCTGGAGACGCAACCAGGGATCGACAAGTACCGCGCGTTTGTGCAGGAGGCTGCGGTCCTCGTGACGTCGTACGGCGGATCGCTTTCGGGCGAGCACGGCGATGGCCAATCGAAGGCTGCGTTTCTCGAGACGATGTACGGGCCCGAGCTGGTGCAGGCCTTTCGCGAGTTCAAGGCGCTGTGGGATCCGCAGGGAAAGATGAATCCGGGCAAGGTCGTTGACGCGTACGACCCCACCGAAAACCTGCGCCTCGGGGCGCACCACACGCCGCCGCAGGTGGTGACCGTATTTCGATACCCCGGTGATCGCGGCAACTTCAACCGGGCGCTGTTGCGCTGCGTCGGCGTCGGTGAGTGCCGGCGCGAGCATGGCGGAACGATGTGTCCGAGCTATCGCGCGACCCGCGAAGAGAAGCATTCGACTCGCGGCCGTGCCCGGCTCCTGTTCGAGATGCAGAAACGGGAGGTGATCACCGGCGCCTGGCGTGATGCACACGTGCGCGAGGCGCTCGATCTCTGTCTCGCTTGCAAGGGATGCAAGGGTGATTGCCCCGTGAACGTCGACATGGCGACCTACAAGGCCGAATTCATGTCGCATCATTATCGCGGACGCCTGCGGCCTGTACAGGCGTATTCGATGGGCCTGATCTATTGGTGGTCGCGCATCTCGAGTCATGCGCCGGGGATCGCCAATGCTCTGACGCAGGGCAAGACACTGTCGCGCATCACCAGGCGCCTTGGCGGCCTCACGTCGGAGCGCTCGCTCCCCGCGTTCGCGAACACGACTTTTCGACAATGGTTTGCCGCCGACGGACCGCACTCCACCCGTGGCCGAAAGGTGATTCTCTGGCCCGACACCTTTACCGATCACTTCCTGCCGGAACGGGGCAAAGCCGCGGTGGCGGTGTTGCACGCTGCAGGTTGCGAGGTCGTGCTTCCGCCGCGCCCGCTGTGCTGCGGCCGTCCTCTGTACGACTGGGGCATGCTCGATACCGCCCTTGGCCTGTGGCGGCAAACCCTCGTGACGCTGAAAGCCGATATCGAAGCCGGCACGCCGATCGTCGGACTGGAACCAAGCTGCGTCTCGGCGTTTCGCGACGAGCTCATGAATCTTCTGCCCGACGATGAAAACGCCAAGCGGCTGAGCCGACAGACGTTCATGCTGACCGAGTTCCTGGAAAGGATCGGCTACACACCGCCCCCGTTGGCCCGCAAGGCGATCGTGCACGCGCATTGCCATCACCGCGCCGTCATGCACATCGACGCCGAAGAGCAGATGCTCAAACGGCTGGGGCTCGACTACCGTATTCCGGACGAGGGGTGCTGTGGGCTCGCCGGATCATTCGGCTTCGAGCGCGAAAAGTACGGTGTTTCGATGGCGATCGGCGAACGTGTGCTGCTCCCGGCGGTGCGCGACGCCGACCCGGACATGCTCGTGATCGCCGATGGTTTCAGTTGCCGCGAGCAGATCGCCCACGGCACGGGACGTCGCGCGCTACACGTCGCCGAGGTGCTCGCGATGGCGGTGGATAGAGCTCGAAAGCTGGATTGAGGCACAAGGCGCGACGCAAGCCAAAAGCGCAGCGGGTCGATAACGGTAGTCGCCAGAAAGGTGTTCGATGCAATCACGCTTGCTACACGATGCAGCACAAAAGACGTATGCGGTCGTGCTCGAAACCGGCGAGGATGTTTTGCCATGTCTCATGCGCTTCGCCAAAGAGCAGCGTCTCGCGGCAAGCGAGTTGACAGCCATCGGCGCGTTCCAGGATGTGGTGCTCGGGTACTTCGACTGGGAGCGCAAGGATTACAAGCGCATTCCCGTCAACGAGCAGGTGGAGGTGGTGTCGATGATCGGTGACATAGCGCTCGATGGCGACCAACCGACGCTGCACGTTCATCTCGTCGTCGGTCGCTCCGATGGCAGCGCGATGGGAGGCCATCTCCTGGAGGCGCACGTGCGGCCAACGCTGGAGGTGGTGATCACCGAATCGCCCGCACACCTTTGTCGTCGCCATGATGCGGAAAGCGGTCTTGCCCTCATCCGCTTCTAGCCGCGCACGACCGCAGCGCTCGGCATTGAGCTCTCCGGCAGCGAAGGCTTGGGGCCTGGCAGCACTGTGTGTTGCGGCCGGTGCCGCAATCGTGCCGCTGCGCACGCTGACGCGCGACGGTTCGCCACGGCGCACGGCCGCACCCGCCCGCAAGCGGCGACCTGTTGCACAGTCACCCGAGGTCCGTCGGTTGCATGGCGCGAGCAGCCTTTTGGCAACTTCCGTCCTGGCGGACAGCGCACTTCAGCATTATCGCGGCATGTTCCAGAACCCCGGCATGTTCGCGCCGTTGATCACCTCCGCCCTGACGCTTCTCGCGGGCCTCGCCGGCGCATTACAGAAGCCTCGCTTGCAGAGCGCCGCACGCGGGGCGTCTGCGCGCACCGCGGTGTACGCGAGTGCACTCGCGGTCGGCGCCGCGGGAACGGCATTTCACGTCTATAACGTTGGCAAGCGCCCAGGCGGCGTGAACTGGCTCAACATTTTCTATGCCGCACCGCTCGGCGCGCCAGGCGCATTGTCCCTCGCCGGCGGCCTCGGCCTTGCGGCACAACGCTTGCAGGCAACAACCGCCGGCACGAGCCCTACCTTGCTGGGCGTGCCAGCGGGCCGTGCGCTTGCCGCGATCACCAGTGTCGCGCTCCTCGGAGCGGCGGGCGAAGCGGGGCTCCTGCATTTTCGCGGTGCGTTTCACAATCCGTTCATGTGGCTGCCGGTCAGCGTGCCGCCAGTCGCCTCACTCCTTCTCGCAGACGCGGCCCTGGGGCGCAGAAGCCGAGCCCCTCGGTGGCTGACGCGTTCCTGGCTTCGCATGACGGCGCTGCTCGGCGCGGCCGGCATGGGTTTTCATGCGTACGGGATCGCGCGTGCAATGGGTGGCTGGCGAAATTGGAGCCAGAACGTGCTGAGCGGTCCACCGTTGCCCGCACCATCGAGTTTTACTGCGCTCGCGGTCGCGGGGCTGTCCGCGTTGTCATTGATCACTGCTCGCTCATCGCATCGGAACGGGCGGACGTCGTCATGACGCCATACCCAGACTACAACGTCCTCGACAAGTGGGAGAGTCCCTCCTATGACACGCTCACGCGAGGCGTGCTGGCGCAACGACTTCATCGCGTTCCTCGGCGGGG
>JALYXY010000256.1 GCA_030946875.1 Pseudomonadota bacterium
GCTCTATACCGCCGACCGCAGCCATGCCGCGCAGGCGATGCCGCTCCTGCAACTTGCTGCGGTACGCGGCAAGCTGATGGAGCTCGTGATCGCGCACCAGCCCGGCCCGCAAACTGAACTGCGCGAACTCGCGTTCATCACGGGGGTACTCTCGCTCATGGATGTGCTGCTCGAAATGCCGATCGAGAGCGTGCTGAAGGAGCTCAACCTGCCCGCCAGCGTCGAGGCGGCCCTGCTCGAACGCAAGGGGGACATCGGGTCGCTGCTCTCGCTCGCCGAGCACCTCGAGCGGGATGACCGGGACGCGGTCGCCGCGGCGCTGACCCAGATGGGATCCGTGGATCGCCACGCGCTGGCTGGACTGCAGCTCTCGGCCTATCAGTGGGCCAACGAAGTGACCGCGGCCGCGGTGTAAAGACGCGGAAGGCGCGGTGGCAGGTGGAGAATCACCGCGCCGTATCGCGCGCCGCTCGCCGATGCTGCAGCCTCGAGTTCACTCCGAACGCAGCGTGCGGTCGAGCATCAGGAGCATCGCCGCGGTCGCGCCCCAGATGAAGCGCTCCTTATAGGGAATGGCCCAGAAGTCGCGCCGGACTTCGCCCATCATCCGGAAGTGCCGTTGCTGATTGGCAGCATCGAACAGATGCTCGAGCGGTACCTCGAACACATCCGCGACCTCGACAGGATCCGGACGGATGTCGAACGGCGGCTCCACCCACCCGACCACCGGCGTGACCCGAAAACCGGTCACCGTCTCATAGGTGGCAAGCTGACCCAGAAGCATCACGCGTTCCGGCGAAAGCCCGACTTCCTCCTGCGCCTCACGCAGCGCCGCTGCAGCGAGGGACGCATCCTCGGGCTCGACCCGCCCGCCGGGAAAGCTGATCTGCCCCGGGTGATCGGGAAGGTCGGCGCTTCTTTGCGTGAGCAGCACCTGCAGCCCCTCGGCGCGGTTGACGAGCGGCACGAGCACGGCTGCAGGTGTCGGTTCGCCGTTGCGCCCGGGAAGTCGAAAACCGTCCGACAGATCTCGCAGCTCGGACGGAATCGGGCGCGCCAGGCGCTCGAGGAGCCAGGCCTGCGCGGCGGCGGGAGAAAGGTCGAACAGCGGCAGTCGCATGCGAGACGCGGCGCAGACAGGCTAAGCGCGGCGTGTTATGCATTTTAGCCGAGCGGTCCGGGGATAACCTCCGCGCCCGAGCGATACTGCAGCGCTCGTCCGGGTGATTGCCGATGCACTCGCCGCGTCGCGCAACACGACGGGCTGTGTCTCAGGCTGCGAGGGCGCCGACGTCGAGCTCGAGGCTGCGCATGCTGTTGCGCTCTACGAACTGCGCGCCGATGAGAATCACTGCGGGTCCGGTGAGATCGAGCTCCGCGATCGCCTGCAGCGAACCGAGCGTTCCATAGAAGCGTCGCGCGTTGGGTAACGAGGCGTTTTCGACCACCACCAGCGGTGTGGCCTCAGGCATGCCGGTCGCGAGCAGGTTCGCGGTGATCGCGCTCGCCTCGCGCAGGCCCATGTAGATCGCAGCGGCATCGGCAGCGCGCAAGGGAGCGGCCCAGCAGGATGCCTCCTGGCCTGCGCCGACTCTGGGTGTGACGAAGGTGACGCTCCGTGCGGCACCGCGTTGGGTCAGCGAGGTTGCGGTCTCGGCGCTGGCCGCAAGCGCTGCCGTGATCCCCGGGATGACCTCGAACGGAATCCCCGCCGTCTCGAGCGCGGTGATTTCCTCCTGCGCGCGTCCGAACAGCATCGGGTCGCCGCCTTTGAGCCGCACCACGACCGCGTGCTCGCGCGCCGCGTCGACGACGCGCTTGTTGATGAACCGTTGTGCCGTGGAATGCGTTCCGCAACGCTTGCCGACCGACACGATGATCGCCTTGCGCGCCATCGCGACCACATCCGGATGAATGAGGGCGTCGTGGAAGACGATGTCCGCATCGCCGATGATGCGGGCGGCGCGTAACGTCAGGAGATCGGGGGCTCCGGGGCCGGCGCCGACGAGATAAACCGTGCCCGTCGGTTTGATGCCGGCCTCGACCTTAGTGCGATCGAACTCTGGTGGCGTATCCACGTGCGTCGCAAACATCGCGTCAGGAGGAGGTGCCGCTCGTCACGCCCTCGCGGTCTCGAAACCACGGACGCGGTGTCCGGACGCTGTGCGTGTAAACGCGATCGAAGACTTGCAGGCCGACGATCTCCTTCTCGGGATCGAGGTCCGCGCGCACCGAGAAGGCGTCGAATCCGCACTCGCGCATGAAGAAAAGCTGGTCGCGGAACACGTCCCCGATCGCCCGCAGCTCGCCACGAAAGCCATACCGCTGGCGCAGCAGGCGCGCCGTGGAGAAGCCGCGCCCGTCACCGAAACTCGGAAACGCAACGGCGATCAGCGGGAGTTCGGCGACATCGGCGGCGAGAACACCGGGTTCGTCGGTGGGCCCAAGCCACACGCCGACATCGCCGCGCGCGAGAAGGCTTTCGCGTGCCGTGGTCCACAGTGCAAGCGGCACGATCGATCGGACGCCAGGATGCACATCGTCGATCGCGCTGCCCGCGTCGAGAACGATCCAGTCGTCCTCGACCACGGCGTCATGCCTGATGAGCTTCGCCATAGACGCGTTCCTTGAATGGATCGATGCCGATGCGACGCACCGTGTCGATGAAGAGCTCGTCCTCATGTCGACGTTGCACGTAGGTTTCGATGATGCGCGAGACAACGTTCGGCATCTCGTGAGCAGCGAAGGAGGGGCCGATGACCTTGCCGAGCGCCGCCTGTGCACCCTGCGTGCCGCCGAGTGAGACCTGGTACCACTCGGCGCCGTTCTTGTCGACGCCGAGGATGCCGATGTTGCCCACGTGATGGTGGCCGCAGGCATTCATGCATCCCGAGATGTTGAGGTCGAGCTCACCCAGGTCGCAGAGGTAATCGAGGTCGTCGAAGCGCCGCTGGATCGCCTCCGCGATCGGAATCGACTTGGCGTTGGCGAGTGAGCAGAAGTCGCCGCCGGGGCAGCACACGATGTCCGTGAGCAGTCCGATGTTCGGGGTCGCGAGGCCGAGCGGCTTCAGCGCCTGCCAGAGCTCGAAGAGGTCACCCTCGCGCACGTCGGCGAAGATCAGGTTCTGCTCGTGCGAGACCCGCAGCTCGCCGAAGCTGTAACGGTCCGCGAGATCCGCGATGGCGTCCATCTGATCGGACGTGACATCGCCAGGAGGTACGCCGGTCTTCTTCAGCGAGAGGGTGACGATCGCGTAGCCAGGCACCTTGTGCGCGAAGACATTGCGTTGCGCCCATCGGTCGAACGGGCGGTTGTCCGCGCGTGCGGCGTGGTAGTCCGGCTCAGGGGCAAGGGATTCGTAAGGCGGCGCACCGAAGTACGAACTCAGGCGCGCAATCTCGTGCTCCGGCACCGAGCCTGGGCCGCCTGCGATCTGCGTGTATTCAGCCTCGACCTCCTGGGCGAACCGGGCCGGCGTACGCTCCTTCACGATGATCTTGATGCGCGCCTTGTGCAGATTGTCGCGGCGACCGTAACGGTTGTAGACGCGCAGGATCGCGTCGAGGTAGTTGAGCACCTCGGCCTCGGCGATGAATTCGCGAGTGACGTGGCCGATCATCGGGGTTCGCCCAAGCCCGCCGCCGACCACGACCTTGAAGCCGACGTTCCCTGCTGCATCACGCAACGCGTAGAGCCCGATGTCGTGCACCATGGTTGCGACGCGATCGCTGGTGGCTCCGCAGACCGCGATCTTGAACTTGCGCGGCAGGTACGAGAACTCGGGATTCAGCGTCGCCCATTGCCGGATGAGCTCGGAGTACGGCCGCGGGTCAACCGTCTCGTCACCGGCGACACCGGCGAAATGGTCGCTCGTGATGTTGCGAATGCAGTTGCCACTGGTCTGCATCGCATGCATCTCGACTTCGGCGAGGTCTGCCAGGATGTCGGGGACGCGAGCGAGCTCCGGCCAGTTGAGCTGCATGTTCTGGCGGGTGGTGAAATGCCCGTAAGCGCGGTCGTACTTGCGGGAGATGTCGGCCAGCCTGCGCAGCTGCCGGGTCGACAGCAGGCCGTACGGAATCGAGATCCGCAACATCGGCGCGTGCTTCTGGATATACAGCCCGTTGCGGAGCCGCAGCGGCCGGAATTCGTCTTCCGTGAGCTCGCCACGTAGATAGCGCTCGGTCTGGTCGCGGAACTGTGCGACCCGCTGTGCAACGAGGTGTCGATCGAAGGTATCGTATTGGTACATGCCAAGGCGTGAATGAGCGGCAACCCGGCACCTTACCGACTTCGCGATATGTAATAAAGGAAGCATTTCGACCTTGAATATGCCCTCAGGACATATGAGCAATGAGCCCGCCCTCGTGCTGTTCGCCCACGGATCGCGCGACGCGCAGTGGGCGGAGCCGTTCGAGAGGATTGCCGCGTTGGTCAGGGCGGCAGCGCCGGGCGTGAGGCTCCGGGTGGCCTATCTCGAGCGCATGGCGCCCGACCTCGAC
>JALYXY010000268.1 GCA_030946875.1 Pseudomonadota bacterium
CGCAAGGCCATCAGGCACCAACACCTCCTGCGATTGCACGCTCCACCCGCAGGCGCGGGTCGACGACGTAGTACAGCAGATCGACGACAAGATTGATGATGACGAACATGAGCGCCACCAGCATGAGATAGGCCGCCATGATGGGGATGTCGGCGAAAGCGACGGCCTGGATGAACAGCAGACCCATTCCGGGCCATTGGAACACCTGCTCGGTGATGATTGCGAACGCAATGATCGAGCCGAGCTGGATGCCCGTGATGGTGATCACCGGTATGAGCGTGTTCTTCAGCGCGTGCCCGAAGTTGACCGCGCGATTCGAAAGACCTCGCGCCCGCGCGAACTTGATGTAGTCGGTGCGCAGCACCTCGAGCATCTCGGAACGCACGAGCCGGATGATCAGCGTCATCTGAAAAAAGCCGAGAGTGATCGCCGGAAGAATCAGCGCCAGCAGGCCTGATCGTGTGAGAAGGCCCGTCGACCACCAGCCGATGCGCACGACGTCGCCGCGCCCGAAACCGGGCAACCATCCGAGCAGCACGGAAAACACCAAGATGAGCAGAATGCCGATGAGAAAGGTGGGCAGTGATACTCCAACCAGCGAGCTTGCGAGAAGCACCTTGCTTTGCCACTTGTCACGATTGAGCCCGGTATAGATGCCAAGCGGCACACCGACGGCAAGGGCGAACAACGCTGCGGTGAGGCTGAGCTCGAGGGTGGCCGGCAGGCGCTCGGAGATCAGCACCGCCACGCGTCTCCCCTGGCGATAGGAGATGCCGAATTCGCCGTGCGCTGCGTTGCGCAGGAAACGGCCGAACTGGACCAGAAAGGGATCATCGAGACCGAGGCTTCGCCGCAACTCCGCGCGATCGCGGTCGCCGGTGTCCTGCCCCACCATGTTGTTGATCGGATCGCCGACGAAGCGAAACAGGCCGAATGCGATGAGGCCTACCGCGAGCATCACGGTGATCGATTGCAGTACGCGACGCAGGACGAACGCAATCACGGTGCCTTCGTCCTCACGTCACGGCTGCAGCATCGGCAGGCCGCCAGGCTATTTGACCTGCACCCAACTCCACACGAAGACATTGTCCGGGAGCTGCACGAGCTGGACATTGTCCTTGATACCCCACGCAAGCGCTTGCTGATGCAGCGGGATGTGACCCACTTCATCCGCGTGGAGCTTCATGGCCTCGGCGATTTCGGCCTGGCGCTTCTTGGTGTCCGCCTCGCTCTGGATCGCCGCAGTCAGTTCGTCGACCCGTTTGTTGGAGTACTTGCCGAGATTGAACTTGCCCTGTCCGCTCTCGGTTGGCGTCGCAACGAGGCTCGAGAGCGCGTTCCACGCGTCGTACGTGTCCGGCGTCCAGCCCAGCATGTAAAAGCTCGTGTTGCGCGCGAGGATCTTGGCGAAGTACTTGCTCTTGGTTTCGGCGAGCAGGTTGACCTTCACGCCGACGCGCGCCAGCATTGCGACCACCGCCTGGCATATCTGCTCGTCGTTCACATAGCGGTCATTGGGGCAATTCATTCCGACCGTGAAGCCAGCCGGGTAGCCGGCGTCCGCCAGCAGCTTCTTCGCGGCGTTCGGATCGTACGGGTAGCGCGCATTGAGCGACTTGTCCCAGCCGTTTACCGCGGGCGCCACCATGAGGCCGCTGGGCGTGGCGGCGCCACGCATGACCTTGCTGGCGATGGCGTTCTCGTCGATGGCCTGATAGAACGCCTTGCGCACGCGCACGTCCTTGAAAGGGTTCTTGCCCTTCACGCTGGAATCGGCGAGCTCGTCGCGCCATTGATCCATGCCGAGAAAGATGGTCCTCATCTCGGGCCCTTGCAGCACCTTGCGACCCTTGGTCTTGTTGATGCGATCGACGTCCTGGATCGGCACTGTATAGAGCATGTCGACGTCGCCGGAGAGCAGCGCTGCCACGCCGGTTGCATCGGATTTGATCACCTGAAACTGCACTTCCTGAAGGTTGTGCTCGGGCTTGCCCCACCAGTTCGGATTGCGCACGGCGACTGTCTTCACATCCGGCTCGCGGCTCTTCACCATGAAGGGACCGGTGCCGTTCGCGTGCAGATTGGCGTAGCTCTCCTGGTTGGTCTTCACGTTGGAGGGCTGGACTGCACCGTTCTTCTCCGACCAGGCCTTGGACATGATGTACCACGTGCTGATATCACCCGGCAGCAGCGGATTCGGTGCCTTGGTCTCGAACTCGACGGTCGAGTCGTCCACCTTGCGCACCTCCTTGACGGTGGTGAGCTTCCCCTTGATGTCGGAACCTTCCATCAGCACGCGCGCATATGAAAACACGACATCGTCTGCGGTGAAGGGCGAACC
>JALYXY010000003.1 GCA_030946875.1 Pseudomonadota bacterium
CCCCCAGGCCCCGAGGCCTCGCAACCCGTGGCCACGCAGCCCCCGGTGACCGAAGCCCTGGCGCTTTCGAAGTTCGCGTGCCCTGCCTGTGGCGGCGAAGCGGTCTGGAACGCTGGCAAGCAAAAGCTCGTGTGTCCCTTTTGCGGCGTGGAGTCGCCCGCAAAGCTGGATGCCGAGGGGGCGATCGTCGAGCACGATCTCGCGGCAGCACTGCGGGGCGTCGACGATTCCCGGCGGGGCTGGCAGACCGAGCGTCGGCAGGTCAAATGCCGGAGCTGCAACGCCATCTCGGTGCTCGATCCGGCACGTCAGGGGCAGAACTGCGGGTTCTGCGGCGCAGCGGAGCTCGTGCCCTACGAGGAGGCAAAGCCCGCGTTCCGGCCCGAGAGCGTTCTGCCGTTTCACGTGGACGAAGGCGGCGCCCGCGAGCGCATTCGCGCCTGGTACTCGCGCCTCTGGCTCGCGCCCAACGCGCTGAAGCGCCGCGCGCTCACCGACACTGTTCGCGGCGTTTATCTGCCCTACTGGACTTTCGACTCGCGGGTGCACGCCGACTGGACTGCGGACGCGGGACACTACTACTACACGACGGAAACCGAGACGGTCGATGGCCGCACGCAGCAAAGGCAGGTGCAGCACGTGCGCTGGGAGCCTGCCGCGGGATCGCTCCAGCACTTCTTCGATGACGATCTCGTCTGCGCGTCGGTGGGTGTTCATCCGATGCTGGTCCGCCAGATCGAGCCTTTTCCGAGCACGACCGACGCGCTCAAGCCCTACTCACCCGCATTCGTCGCGGGCTGGGTCGTTGAACGCTATCAGATCGATCTCGTCACGGCCGCCCAGCGCGCACGCGACGCCATGAATGCCAAGCTCCAGGCGATGTGCGCTGCGCAGGTGCCAGGCGACACGTATCGCAATCTCGTGGTGCGCGCGGACTTTTCCGGGCAGACGTTCAAGCACATCCTGGCGCCAGTGTGGCTTCTGCGCTACACGTACGGCGCGAGGTCGTTTCAATGCGTCATGAACGGCGTCACCGGGGCGATTGCGGGCGAGTATCCGAAGAGCCCATGGAAAATCGCGCTCCTCGTCCTCGCGGTGCTGACGATCCTGCTGATCGTCTTCTGGAACGGGCAGCACTGAAGATGCGTCTGCTGGCGCGCCCGTGGAGTCACCTCATGAAACCAGCGAGCCCATGGTCACTGCGCCCGCGGTGAAGGCCGCAATCGTCACGGGTGTCTCACGCGGGCTGGGTGAGGCCCTTGCGCTCGAGCTCGTCGAACGCGGTTTTCACGTGCTCGGGATCGGACGCGTTTCCAGCGTGAAGCTTCGCGGTCAACTCTATCGGTTCGCGGAGTGCGACCTCTCGAAGCCGTCGCTCATCGCCGCGAGCGTGGCGCCGGCTTTGCGGGAACTCGCCGATCGTGAGCCCGCTGCCGTGACGCTCATCAACAATGCGGCGGTTGCTTCTCCTGCAGGTGTGCTCGGTGCCATCGATGCGGCCGGCATCGAGACGGCTCTTGCAACCAATCTCACCGCGCCCGTCGTGCTGGTCGATCTCTTCTGTCGTGCCTTTGCGGAGCAAGGCACAGCGCGGCGCGTGATCAACGTTTCATCCGGAGCAGCACAGACGGCGATTGCAGGCAGCAGCGCGTACTGCATCGCGAAGGCAGGCATCGAGATGCTGACCCGCTCGCTCGTCGCGGACCATCCGGAGATCGAGAGCATCGCGATCCGGCCGGGCATCTTCGAAACGGCGATGCAGGCGTACCTGCGAAGTCTCAACCCTGCGGAGTTTCCGAGCGTGGCGCTCTTCCGCGGCTTCAAGGCCAATGGACTGCTCAAGGACCCGGCCGACGTGGCGCGACGCCTGGTCGAGCGTCTCGTGCTCGGCGACATCGAGCAGGGCCGCATCTACAACCATCTCGATCTGGGGGCATAGTCCTGCGAGCAGCGACATGGCGGGTCGTTCACCAGCGGTCGTGCTCACGACGCGCTCCTGACAGGCTCGTCGCCATCGTCGCGTGCGCCTGAACGCGCAGGCAGAACCCCGGCCACAGCGAGCTCAGCGCACGGAGAAATGGTATTGAAGCCGCGCACCCGCAGCGCCCGCTTCCCACACGAGGCAGTACTCCCTGGCGTCGGTTGCGGCAAACACTGCGCCGTCGCCTCGCGTTCCTTCACGCACAATCGGCGCTAGCACCGCGCCCGCCTGGTGATACTGAATTGCGAACTGCACGGTTTCGCTGGATTCGAACCGGTAGTCGAGCCGATCTCCCGCTGCGAGGCGCACGCAGTCCTGGAGAACACCATACGGCGCCACCTCGTAGTCATCCACGACGCGCGGCAGCGCCCCTGGATCCGGCCCGGCGCAGGCCGCAATGCCTACGACGAGCAGGAGCGCAGCGACTCGTCCGTGCACGCTCGCGGCGACACGCCTCACAGCGACCCGCCTCACAGCGACCCGCCTCACAGCCGTCACCAAGGGCTGCGCAAAAATCGCGCGACTGGGCTCAGACCACACGCGGTCGAACGCTCCGCCAGTCCTCCACCAGCATGGCGTAGCGCACGTGATCGTGCCACCTTCCCCGCACCTTCACGTAACGGCGTGAATAGCCTTCGCGAGTGAATCCCAACGCATCCACGAGAGCGATCGAGCGGTCGTTCGTGGGCTGCACATTCACTTCGACGCGGTGCAGGCGCAGGACACTGAAGGCGACGTCGAGCGTCAGCGCGAGTCCGTCACGCATCAGGCCCCGCGCGTTCATGCTCGAGAATGCGTAATAGCCGACGAATGCGCTGCGCAGCGCTCCATGAATGATCTCGCTCAGGTTGAACACGCCGGCGAGCCGATCACCCTCGCGCTCGAAGGCGAGCAGCCCAATGTGTCGCGTCGCCGCGATGTCGCGCAAGGCGTCAGTTGCATAGCGACGCACATAGAGACGAAAGGCGACGGCCGAAGCGGGTGGTTGAACCCACCGCGCATGCAAGGCGCGACTCGCCTGGACGGCCTGCAAGAACGCTCGCTCATCCGAAAGCCGCGGCGAGCGAATCGCGACGCGCCGGCCGCGACGCTCCAGGGCAGGGGCGGTGGGTCGGAGGGCCGAGGGCATAATCGCGATTCTAGCGGAGGGGTCGGCCCTGTCGGCGTACATTCGGGCGTCCATTCGGGCGTACGAAGGACGTGGTGCGGAGGCGGTGGCATGGCGAAATGGATTCAAGGCAAGGTCGTGAGCAAGCGAGCGTGGACGCGCAGCCTGCTGTCGCTCAGCGTTGCCGCGCCCGAGGTCACGTTCCAGGCCGGTCAGTTCGCGCGACTCGCACTGCCCGCTCCGGCCGGTGCCCGTGAAGAGATGCTCGGGCGACCGTATTCCTTCGTCAACAGCCCGCTCGAGAGCCCGCACGAGTTCTACCTCATCATCGTGCCGGAAGGACCGCTGTCACCGCGGCTCGCGAAGCTCGAGGCCGAGGATGCCATCTGGATCCTGCCGCGGGCGAACGGCTTCTTCACCGTGGCGGAGCTCCCGCAAAGCCGCATTCTGTGGTGCCTCGCCACAGGCACTGGCATCGGGCCGTTCCTGTCCATCCTGCGCACGCCGGATCCGTGGCAGAAGTTCGAACGTTGTGTGCTCGTGCATGCGGTGCGGCATGCCGAGGAGCTCACCTATCAGGAGGTGATTGCGCGCATGGCCGCCGAACACGCAGGTCGCTTTACCTACGTACCCTTCGTCAGCCGCGAGAGCCATCCTGGAACGCTGCACGGCCGCATCCCGGCCGCGATTCTGGATGGGCGCCTCGAGCTCCGTGCCGGTGTTGCGCTTACCGCGGAGAGCTCGCACGTGATGCTCTGCGGCAATCATTATATGTTCGAGGACACCCAGGCGACCCTGCAAACGCTCGGCATGCGGCGGCACCGTCGCAAGGAGCCGGGCCATGTCACGGTCGAGACGTACTGGTAGCGCGACGCATGGCGCCGAGGTGCAGGGCCCCGATGTGACTACGCACTCAGATTTCGCGTCACGATCTCGCCCAGGTCCGGCGAGATCTCCCTGAGTTGCGCAATACTCTGCAGCGCCTCGTGCTGCAGGCTGCGCTGCGGCTCGGCGAATCGGCGCCACTGGTTGAATGCGCTCGCGAGCATCGACGACAGGTGAGGATTGAGCCGGTCGAGGCGCATCACCTGGTCGGCGAGGAGCGCATAACCGCTGCCGTCCCGCGCGTTGAAGCACGACCAGTTGCGTAATCCGAACGAGGCGAGCAGGGAGCGAACGCGGTTCGGGTTGCGCACGTTGAACTTCGGGTGGTCGAGCAGGAGGCGAACCCGAGCGAGCGTCGCGGGATGGTGCGCCATCGCCTGCAGGGCAAACCACTTGTCGAGCACCAGCGGCTCGTCATGCCATCTCGCCTCGAAGCGCGCGAAGAGTGCCTCGCGCTCACGCGATTCACCATCGTTGAGCGCTGCCAGCGCGCCGATGGCGTCGGTCATGTTGTCGCAATGATCGTACTGCGCGACCGCCAGTGCGCGCGCCGTGTCGTCATTGATCGCGCACAGATAGCCAAGGCAGAGGTTGGCAAGCCCACGCGGGCCCATCTGCGTCTGCGACGGCGAGTAAGGCGCAGTCACCCGGCTGCGGGCGTAGGTCGCCTCGAACGCACCGCGCGCCGCCATGGCGAGCTCGCGCACGACGAATTCGCGCGCCGTCACGAGCGACTCCACGTGGATCGTCTCCACGAGGCCCGCCAGATACGACAGATCCGGCGGTGTCAGCGCAAGCCGCAAGAGCGATGGGTCCGCCGACACGTCGCGCAGGAGGTGGTTCGCGAGCTGCGCCAGCGATGTCGGCAGCCGCAGGGGTCCTCCTGCCTCGTGGGCGCTCGCGAGCGCCAGGATCGCGTCGACGAAGATTCTTTGGGAGGCGTCCCAGCGATTGACTGCATCGCTGTCGTTGGACGCGAGAAACACGAGCTCGGCTTCGGTGTACGGAAACTCGAGTCGCACCGGCGCGGAGAAATCGCGCAGCAACGACGGCACCGGGTGCGCGTCGACGTCGACGAACCGGAACTCCTGCCGACGCTGCTTGAGGCTGAGCACGCGCGTGGTGGCCGTTTGCGTCGACTCGCCCTCCAGCGTAAGCGCAACATCGGCACCGTCGGGGCCCACGAGCCCAACCGCGATCGGGATGTGCAACGGCTCCTTGTGCGGCTGCCCCGGTGTGGCCGGCGTCTCCTGCGAGACCTGCAGCGTATACGTTCGATTGGCAGTGTCGTATTGTCCCCGGGCACGCACGACGGGCGTGCCCGCCTGCGCATACCAGCGGCGGAATTCACGCAGGTCGGGCCCCCCGGTTTCGAGGCTCGCGTCCTCCATCGCCTGCACGAAATCGTCGCACGTGACGGCAGCGCCGTCGTGACGTTCGAAGTACAGGTCCATCCCGCGACGAAAACGCTCGGCGTTAAGAAGGGTCCGCTGCATGCGGATGACTTCGGCGCCCTTCTCGTAGACGGTGGTCGTGTAGAAGTTGTTGATCTCGATGTACTCGTCTGGGCGCACCGGGTGAGCCATGGGACCGCTGTCCTCGGCGAACTGCCGGGCGCGCAGGAAAGCTACTGCAGCAATGCGTTCGACAGCACGCGATCCCACGTCGCTCGAGAATTCCTGGTCACGGAAGACGGTGAGGCCCTCCTTGAGCGAAAGCTGGAACCAGTCGCGGCAGGTCACGCGATTGCCGGTCCAGTTGTGGAAGTACTCGTGCCCCACCACACCTTCAATGGCCTGGAAATCGTCGTCGGTCGCGGTTTCCGGCAGAGCGAGCACGAGGCGGCTGTTGAATATATTGAGCCCCTTGTTCTCCATCGCGCCCATGTTGAAGTCGTCGGCACAGAAGATCATGAATGTGTCGAGGTCGTACTCGCGGCCGAAGCGTTCCTCGTCCCAGCGCATCGCGCGCTCGAGCGACGCCATCGCGTGCGCACAGCGCGCGAGGTTGTGCCGCGTTGACCAGATCTCGAGCGTGACGCTTCGACCCGAGGCTGTGGTGAAGCGCTCGCGCAGCGCGTCGAGGTCACCCGCGACCAGCGCGAAGAGGTAAGTGGGCTTGGGAAACGGATCATGCCACCGCGCGAAGTGACGGCCGTCCGGCAGTTCGCCTGCATCGATGCGATTGCCGTTCGACAGCAGCACCGGGTAGCGCGCAGCGTCGGCGATGAGGGTCACCGTGTAGCGCGCGAGCACATCCGGCCGGTCGGGAAAATACGTGATGCGCCGGAATCCCTCGGGCTCGCATTGCGTGCAAAACACGCCCGACGAGACATAGAGTCCTTCGAGCGCCGCATTGCCGGAAGGGTCGATCACCGCGTCGATGGTGAGCGATCCTGCGGGCGGGGGGCTCGCGATGGTGAGCGACGCTTCAGCCAGGGCGTAACAATCTGCGGCAAGCGTTTGCCCATCAAGCAATACTCGCACCTGCTTTTGCCCCTCGCCATCGAGCACCAGAGGCGCGGCGAGATCACGGCTGTCCGCGTGCGGGTTGCGCCGGAACGCCAGGGTGGAACGTACCCGCGTCGCATGAGGATCGAGCTCGAAGACGAGCTCGATCGTGTCGATCAGGAAGGCCGGGGGACGGTAATCGAGGCGTCGGACGGCGTGCGGCGCCGCATCGCGAGAGCGCATCAGCCGCGCACGTCCAGCAGCTCGACGTCGAACACGAGGGTGGCGTTCGGCGGGATCACCCCGCCGGCGCCACGGGCACCGTAGCCCATTTCGGGTGGGATGATGAGCGTGCGCTTGCCGCCCACGTGCATGCCTGCCACGCCCTCGTCCCAGCCCTTGATCACCCGTCCCCCGCCGAGCGGAAAGGTGAACGGCTCTCCCCGGTCGACCGAACTGTCGAACTTGCGGCCGTGCTTGTCTGACGCTGCTGCGTCATACAGCCACCCCGTGTAGTGCACCACGACCGTCTTGCCGGCCACCGCTTCCGCACCAGTTCCTTGTTTCACTTCGATCTTCTGCAGTTCTGTCATTTTGGCACCGTTATTGCTGATTGAGGTTGGGGCTGCTCCGGTTGCGCCTTGAGCAGCTGTTCCCGGACTTGAACCGCTGCTCTGCGCACTCGCTGGCGCGGCGCAGAGCATGAGTGCAAGCAGGCCCGCGGGGAAAGCAAGCAAAACGCAATGCCCGCGACGACGAGCGCGGCTGTTGATGAGCGACGACATGGTGAACCTTTCGGTGGGTGGGCGGAAAAATGCGAGGCCGCGGGCTTGGGCAGCGTGCGTGGTCCTGCGTTGCCGGGGCGATCGTCAAGAGGCTTGTCGACGACAGGTGCGCCTCAGTGCTTCAATGCGTTGTCTCGCGCCGCTGATCTCATCATTGTAACCAACCGTCAACCTGTGCCTGCCCACCTTTTTCGCGCGACGCCTGGGTTTGCCATATGCCCGCCGGCCGGTGTCGCAAGGCGTTTGGGCGTGGCTGATCCGGAAGCTCGGTCCTTCGCGGGCTTCGCACCGTGAGCGCGCTCAACGTTTTCAACTTCCTCTCCAGCCGGGACACGACAGACCCACTCCAGAATCCCCGGACCGCCGCGGCATGGCTGCACGAGCTGCCGGCGCTCGACGTCATGGAACGGCAGCAGCAGGTGATGCGCGCCTTCGAGACGATGCGCCACAATCGCAAGCCGGTGGACCTTGCCCGTGCCAACGCGGTGGTGTTCCTCGACGCCGCACTCGGTGCCGACCGTCGCCAGCTGATCAAGCAATACGTCGAGAACGTCGAAACCGCACCTTCGACGACGAACCGCTTGTGGCAGGCGCTGCAGGAGCTCACGCAGGCGTTCGTGTTCGGCTACAAGGCGGCGCTCGAACAGGCGATCGCGCAGTCGGCGACGGCGAAATGGAAGGCCGTCGTGCCGATGCTGTTCGCGCGTCTCATCCACTACCACGGCACTGACTCCAAGCTGCGGGTATTCCGGTTCGAGCGCTGGATCCCGGCCAAGTGGAAAGAGCTGCACGAGCTCTATGCGCGCGCGGTGGAGCTCGGCGTCGACCGTGCACCCACCGCGCTCGGCAGTTCGGCCGCCAACGTGACGCAGTGGACGGTGGAGCAGGAATACATCAACGTCCTGCTCATGCATCAGCTCAACACGGGCAACCTGACCCCGGCCGAGCTCGACTGGGGCAGTGCGCAACTGCGCGCGTGGACGCGGCGCCTCACACTCGACGCGAGCTCGCGCTCGCCCGACGGCTTCGTGGTGGATATCGCCGGGAAGGCCGGTCTCGTGCGCCGTGGCGGGGGCGAGCCACGCGGCACAGCGCGTTATCTCGACACCACGCCACTGGCTGCGCAGCTCGACCGCGCGATCGTCGCGATCCGCCGCGCAGGGGATCTCGACACGAGCGCTCAAGCATCGATGAACCGGCAGCGCATCTCCATCCTCGAGCGGATCCGCCCTTCGGTTGCGCCGAGCCTCCTCTCCGACATGCGGCGCGATCCGCGCGTGCCGGTGCAGGTGTCGGCGCAGGTTCGAGTCGGCCTCGGGCGTATCTGTCGGGACATCGTGCAACAAGGGCCGGCGCCGGCTCCCCAGCAGAGCGACACGGAGCACATCGAGGTGTTCGCGGTGAACGACGGCTCGCAGCCGCGCCGGCGCGCCGTAGATGACACCGGCGACTCGATGATGGCGTCCCTCGGCGGATTCAGCGAGGCCACATGGAAGGTCAAGGATCGCAGCGTCGCAGGGCTCCGCATCGCGGCGTCAGGCGGCATCGGCAAGAGCCTGGCGCTTGGTGCGCTCGTCGCGGTGCAGCAGGCCGATCTCAGCGAGTGGGTGCTCGGCGTCGTGCGACGGCTCAATCGGCTGTCGAATGATGATTCCGAAGCGGGGTTGTCGATCATCGCCGAGCGCATTGTGCCCGTCACGCTGAACGTGCGGCGTGATGATGACGGGGCCCTCGCCATGGATGTGAATGGCCTGGATGTCTCGACCATGGGGGCACGCTTCGATGGCCTCTATTTGCCGCCACCCTCACGGCCCGACAAGCCGCTGAGCGTCAAGAGCCTCATCATTCCCACGAGCGAGTACGTCGATGGGCGCTCGATCCTGCTGACCACCGGACGCTCGATTTACACGGTTGCGCTGCGCCATATGGTCGAGCAGCGCGCCGACTGGACCTGGTGCGCGATCCAGATCGTGGAAAAAAAGCCGCGCGCCTACTGACGCGCCCTCCAACGGCCGCGAAGACGCGCGGTGCGGGGCCGAACGGCTAGTATTCGCGCGGACGGAACTTGAGCGTCAGTATGCGCTGGAAGAGCTCCGGCCGGTCGGGACGCGGCAGCGGTGAAGACTTGAGAATGGCGCGCTGCACGGCCTCGTCGTAGGCGCGAACGCCGCTCGATTTCCTGAGCGTTGCCTCGAGCACCTCGCCGGTTGGAAGCTGCACGACATCGAAGATCGCTTCGGGATTTCCGGCGAGTTCCGGAAGGGTCACGTTGCCGCGAACCTTCTGCTGGATGCGACCGACGTAATCGGCCTGCGCACGCGCTAAATCGCTTCGTGCGCGCGCGTCGGCTTCGGCCTTCGCGGCGCGGACCTGCGCCTCGGCCTGAGCCTGGCGCTCGCGCTCGATTTGCTGACGCTCGCGCTCGGCCTGCGCCTTCAACGACTCGGCTTCGCGCGTCTGACGTTCGCGGGCCTCGGCAACCTTCTGCTGCTCCTGCTGCTCCTGCTGCTGCCGCTGCTCTTGCTGCTGCTGCCGCAATGCCTGCTCGCGATCGCGGCGTTCGGCGACCTTGCGCTCGGCCTCCTTGCGCACGATCTCTTCCTGCTCGCGTTTGCGCCGTTCCTGCTCCTGTTTTGCCTTCAGCGCAATGTCAGCCGCGCGGGGATCCGGGCGTTCGACCTTGGGCTCAGGTTTCGGCTCGACCTTCGGCTGAATTTTGGGTGCCGGCGTCGGCGCAGGGGCAGGTGGCTTGGGCGCTGGCTTCACCTGTGGCACAGGCGCGGGTTTCGGTTGCGGCGGTAGAGCCTTGGGCTTTGCCTCGGGAGGAGGCGGCTTGGCGGGCGGCGCCTCAGGGGTGGATGGCCGCGGAGGCGGTGCGTAGAGCTCGGCCGTCACCGCCTCGGGTGCCTGGTTCTGCCAGCGCATCGACAATACGAGCACGCCGATGAAAAGCGCATGCACCCCGATCGCGAGGGCGATCGCGAGGCCACGCCTGCCGTGCCGCGGGGTGCGGCGATGTCCGGGACCTGCCGGCGCCATCTACCTCGCCTGCTTCACGAGCAGGCCCACTTTCTGGGCGCCCGCGCGCTTCAGCGCATCCAGCACAGTGACGACCTGATCGTACTGGACGTTTCGGTCGGCTTCGATGACGATGGGCTGCGGGTTGCCCGGCGTTTGCCGTTCGGTGACACGCGCGACGAGATCGTTGACGCTCAAGCGCGCCGTCTCGCGCCCGCCGCTCTGCGCATCGCGAAAGGTGACCGTGCCGTCGCGGTAGACGCGCACCTGCAGCGGCGATGCCGGTACGCTGGCCGGCTGGCCCACGCTCGGCAGATCGATGGCGCTCGGAGCGACGAGCGGCGCCGTGACCATGAAGATCACGAGCAGGACCAGCATCACGTCGATGTAAGGCACGACGTTGATCTGGTTGATGGTCTTGCGCGGGCGCATTCAGCAGACAGAATTCAGAAGACGGAATTCAGATCGGTAATGGATCGAGACAAGATGATGAAAGATCAAAGCACCGACGATTTTGAAGCCAGGATTCAAATGCGAGCATTGGCACGGAGTGGACCGAAACGAAACTCTCACAATCACTGCCTCAACTGATACCGATGCACTGACTCACGGTGGATCGCTGCCGCAGTTTCTGTCCTCTGATACCTGATACCTGATACCTGATTACTGTCGCTGCAGGATGTTCGAGAATTCCTCGATGAACGTCTCGTAGCGAACGGACAATCGGTCCACGTCGTGCGTATAACGGTTGTAAGCGACCACGGCGGGTATGGCGGCGAAAAGTCCGATCGCGGTGGCGATCAGCGCTTCAGCGATGCCGGGCGCCACCTGCGCGAGCGTCGCCTGACTCACGTTGGCGAGGCCGCGGAAGGCGTTCATGATGCCCCAGACGGTGCCCAGCAGCCCGATGTACGGGCTCACCGAGCCCACCGTTGCCAGACCGGAAAGATGCGCCTCGAGTACATCGATCTCGCGCTGGTAGGCCGCGCGCATCGCGCGTCGTGCGCTGTCGAGCGTCACCGCCGATGCCGTGCCTTGCTTGCGGTGCTTTGAGAACTCGCGGAAACCCGCGCTGAAGATGTGCTCGAGGCTGCCTCCACGGCGGCTCTGGGATGCACGCTGGTAGAGCACGTTGAGGTCTCCGCCCTTCCAGAATTCATCTTCGAAGCGGCGGGTCTCGGTGATCGTGCGCTTGATCTGGAACATCTTGAAAAAGATCTGCGACCACGACCACATGGACAGGAAGACGAGCAGGACGAGGATCGCCTGCACCACGACCGATGCGTGGGTGATGAGTGTCAGAAACGAGAGATCAGGTTGAACGTTCATGCGCTTGCATCAGGCGGGACAGGAGTGAGGCGGGGATGCGTGCGGGCTTCCATTGCGCCGCATCGAGACAGGCAAGTGTGACACGGGCGCGCGCAACGACGTCGCTGCCGAGCCGTACGGTCTGGTGAACGACCAATCGGGAGCGGCCGCAGTGGAGCAGTTGCACGCCTGCATGCAACCGGTCGCCCAGGCGCGCCGGCCTCACGTATTCGATCTCCAAGCGGTGGACCGCGAAGGCGACGCGATGTTCCCGCTCGAGTATCGCGATATCCATGCCCAGCGCGCCGAGCCATTCGGTGCGTGCCCGTTCCATGAAGCGGAGAAAATTGGCGTGGTACACGACGCCGGCCGCGTCGGTGTCCTCGTAATACACCCGCACGTCGAGCCAGAACGTCTCGCCCCCGGCACTGGATGACAATGGATTGAGAGGCAGACTGCCTATTCCGTCACGAAGAGGTCGGTGGCACCACCCGGCAGCGGAGGCGCCAATCCGAAATGTCGGTACGACAGCACGGTGGCCATGCGCCCCCGCGAGGTGCGCTGCAGAAATCCCTGCTGGATCAGGAACGGCTCCAGTACGTCTTCGATCGTGTCGCGCTCCTCGCCGATCGCCGCAGCGAGATTGTCCACTCCGACCGGACCACCGGCGAACTTGTCGAGCACGGTACGCAGGAGCTTGCGGTCCATCACGTCGAGCCCGATCGCGTCGATGTCCAGCATCGAAAGTGCGGCGTCGGCGACCTCGCACGTGATCACCCCGTCGGCGCGCACCTGTGCGTAATCGCGCACCCGTCGCAGCAACCGGTTGGCGATGCGCGGAGTGCCGCGGGAGCGCCGCGCGATCTCCAGTGAGCCATCGGGATGGATCGCAATGTCGAGAAGACCCGCCGAACGCGTGACGATGCGCGTCAGCTCCTCGGGCGTGTAGAACTCGAGCCGCGCGACGATCCCGAAGCGATCGCGCAAGGGGTTGGTCAGCATGCCCGCACGCGTGGTCGCGCCGATCAGCGTGAAGGGGGGCAGATCGAGCTTCACGCTGCGCGCGGCCGGCCCTTCGCCGATCATGATGTCGATCTGGAAGTCCTCGAGCGCGGGATAGAGGATCTCCTCGACGACCGGCGAGAGTCGATGGATCTCGTCGATGAAGAGCACATCGTTGGGCTCGAGATTCGTCAGCAGGGCTGCGAGATCCCCCGCGCGCTCGAGCACTGGTCCCGATGTCTGCCGCAGGTTGACGCCGAGCTCGTGCGCAATGATGTGCGAGAGTGTGGTCTTGCCGAGGCCCGGGGGACCAAACAGCAGCACGTGATCCAGAGCTTCCTTGCGAGCGCGCGCCGCCTCGACGAAGATCGAGAGCTGGGTGCGGATCTTCTCCTGTCCAACATACTCGTCGAGAGCGCGCGGTCGTAGGGCGCGCTCGACGACCTCTTCCTGCGGGCCGGCGGCCTTGGCAGTGACCACGCGATGCAACTGTTCGTGCTCGATGGCCATGCTTGCCTAAGCCCTTGCGAGCGCTTTGAGCGCGTGCCGGATGCCATCCGCGACGGCGATGCCCTCGGGAAGCTGCTTGGTCGCGGAGGCAGCCTCGCGATCGTTGTAGCCCAGCGCCAGGAGCGCATTCATCACATCCGCCGACGCCGGCACGGCACGATTGCTCCCGACCGCCGACGTGAGATCCGCGCCGATCTTGTCCTTGAGCTCGAGCAGCAAGCGTTCGGCGGTCTTCTTGCCGATGCCGGGAATCTTGGTGAGGCGGCCGGTTTCCTGCATCGTCACCGCTTGCGCGAGCTCTGCCACGGAAAGGCCCGAGAGTACCGACAGTGCCGTGCGTGCGCCGATGCCGCTGATCTTCACCAACTGGCGGAATGCGCGCCGCTCGGGGTCGCTGCCGAAGCCGAACAGGAGGTGCGCATCCTCTCGCACGACGAGGTGTGTGAAGAGTGCGACACGATCGCCTAGTGGAGGCAGGTTGTAGAAGGTGCTCATCGGCACGTCGATCTCATAGCCGATGCCCTGTACGTCGACCAGCACCTGAGGCGGGTTTTTCTCGAGCAAAACTCCGGAAATGCGGCCGATCACGATATGCCCCCACGGGTGGTGTGCACCCTGCGCGGATTATCCCGCAGATCGGCGCGCCGGTCGTGTGCAACGGTCCTCACGCCGCGAGCGTCTCGAGATACAGGCGCACGTCGTGCAGCGAGCGCATCACCGTCACGTGCTGCGGCAGATCCGCGCCGACACAAAGCTCGAGCTCGGGAATCATGATGGTCTGCATGCCCGCGGCGCTCGCGGCGCGAACGCCCGGTGCAGAGTCCTCCAGCGCCATGCATTGTGCAGGGTCGGTTCCGATCCGTGCCGCCGCCTGGATAAAAATGTCCGGCGCGGGCTTGCCCTGCACCACTTCGTCGCCTCCAACGATGACCGAGAAGCGATGCAGCAGGCCAGTGTCGCGAAGCTTGGTCAGCGCCCGCGAGCGACGGGTCGAGGTGGCGACAGCCTTGCGGAGTGCGCGCGCCTCGATCCAGTCGATGAGCTCGATGAGCCCCGGCTTGATCACGACGCCTTCGCGCGCAACGATCGCGTCATACGCCGAATGCCAGCCGCTCATGAGCGCGTCGATCGGATAGGCCTCACCGTGGTGCTCGCTGATGAGCCGACGGCAATCGGTGAAGTTGCGGCCCACGAGCCGCGGCGCGATCGCATCGTCGAAGCCGACCCCGAGCGCGCGGGCGGCATCGGTCCATGCACGTGCGGCAAGCGGCTCGGTGTCCAGCATGAGCCCGTCCATGTCGAAGATGACGGCTGCCGGCAGCCTCGCGGGTTGCGGCCGAGCCTGCATCGCGGTGCTGGCGGTCATCGGGACCGGAAGCAAAACGTCAAACGAGTCGGCCTGCGCGCATGCGGAAGCCCCGCTCGCGCATTCCGGAGAACCCGCGCGCGCCATGGGCATGGCAGATCGCACAGGCGAGAGCGTCGGCAGCATCCGTTGACGGCACGCCGGGCAGGTCGAGTAGCCGCCGCACCATCTCCTGCACCTGCTCCTTGGCTGCCTTGCCATGACCGACGACCGCCTGCTTCACTTGCAGCGCGGTGTACTCGGCCACCGGCAGGCAGGCAAGCACCGCCGCCGAGATGGCCGCGCCACGCGCCTGACCGAGCAGCAGCGTCGACTTGGGGTTGACGTTGACGAACACCTTTTCGATCGCGACTTCGGTGGGTTGCTCGCGCAGAATGATCTCTGCGAGATCCCGCACGATGACCCCGAGGCGGTGCGGAAGATCGTCGCCTGCAGTCCTGATGCAGCCGCAGGTCACGTACGTGACGCGCTGACCGGTGACATCGACGACACCGAAGCCGGTGACCCGAAGTCCGGGGTCGATGCCAAGGACGCGACGTTCAGCGGCGTGGGGCATCAGGGATGCGCACCGAGGCCGCGCGAACTCACGTTGGTTCGATCGAAGCGTTGGTGAACACTTCCTGCACGTCATCGATCGCCTCGATGGCGTCGAGAAGCTTCTGCATGCGCACCGCATCCTCGCCCGTCATGGTCACCTCGGTCGCGGGCTTCATCGTCACCTCGGCGAACTCCGCCTTGAACCCCGCGCTCGTCAGGCGATCGCGCACGGCGACGAATTCGTAGGGGCCGCTGATCACCTCGAGGCTGCCGTCATCGTGACTCACCACATCATCCGCTCCGGCGTCGAGCGCGGCCTCCATGAGCCGGTCTTCGCCGGTGCCTGGCGGGTACACGAGCTGGCCGCAATGCTTGAACAGGAACGATACGGAGCCATCGGTGCCGAGGTTGCCGCCATATTTCGAGAATGCGTGGCGTACGTCGGCAACCGTTCGTGTCCGATTGTCCGTGAGGCAGTCGACCATCACGGCCGCGCCGGCAATGCCGTAGCCCTCGTAACGGATTTCTTCGTAATTGACGCCCTCCAGGCCGCCGACACCGCGCTTGACCGCGCGCTCGATCGTGTCCTTGGGCATGTTGTTGGCCATGGCCTTGTCCATCGCCAGGCGCAACCGCGGATTGGCATCAGCTCCACCGAGCCGCGCCGCAACCGTGATTTCCTTGATGAGGCGGGTAAAGATCTTGCCGCGCTTGGCGTCGGTCGCCGCCTTGCGGTGCTTGATGTTGGCCCACTTGCTGTGCCCAGCCATGCTCGCTCCGGACGTGCGCGCGTTGTGTTCGGTTGGATCTGCCCTGCACGCCAGGTGGCGAACGCAGTGCAAACGACGCCGAGGATTATACCGACGGTGATGATCCCAAGGCGCTGCGGCGGAGGGGATTGCGCACGCGAAACGCCGGGGCGCTACAGCACGCCACGGTCCTCGAGAAACTGCTTGATCACCGTGAGCCGCACTTCGCTGTCGTTGATTTCGAGCATGCTCTGCTTCGCCGAAGAGGGCAGCGGCAGGAGTTCGGCGAGACGATAGCCGACCCAGGATGCATCGTTCCACCGGTGCTCTGCGGGAAACTGTTGCGCCCCGACCCTCGGCGCGAGAACCTCGAGCAGTCGCACGAGTGGCGTAAAGGCTTCGGCAATGGTGCGTTGAGGCTCGGCAGGGATCGCGCTCACCTCGCCCGTCATGAGACCGTCCGCCGCGACACTTTGCCGCTCGACGGCGAAACGCTGCTGGGCCTGCACCACCACGTGCAGGATGCCGAGCTGCGGCATGTCCCATTCGAGAACGCTTGCAAACGTCCCGATCCGCGCAATTTCCGGAGCACTTTGCCCGACGTCGGTGTTGCGCATGACCTCATCGCCAGCCGTGATGAGACATATGCCGAAGCTGTTCGCTTCGGCCAGCCTCGATTTGACCATCGTGACGTAGCGCTGCTCGAAGATTCGTAGCGGCAGCACGCCGCCGGGAAAGAGCACTGTGTGCAGGGGAAAGAGCGGCAGCTTCATCGGGCGTCGCCACGGCACGCGGAACCGCGATGCTGACAGTTCACTTGCGTTCGACCGCGACCGGCATGGTTGGCACCGGGCTCAGACCGATAGTGTAGGCGGCGGCAAATCCGATTCACCCCACCTGCGGCCGAGGTCGTGCGGCACATGGAGCTGATCGAGAATGCGCGCGACGATGAAATCGACGAGATCGCCAATGGTTTGCGGAAGCGAGTAGAACCCGGGCGCCGGGGGCAGGATCACCGCACCGGCACGCGCGAGCGTGGCCATGTTGTCGAGATGGATGCAGGACAGCGGCGTCTCGCGGGGCACGAGCACGAGCGTGCGGCGCTCCTTCAGC
This sequence comes from Pseudomonadota bacterium, assembly GCA_030946875.1. Lineage (GTDB taxonomy): Bacteria > Pseudomonadota > Gammaproteobacteria > Burkholderiales > Casimicrobiaceae > CAIWHR01. The sequence continues at coordinate 16,813 of JALYXY010000003.1, forward strand.
ATCACGTCGGCCGCGCGCTCGATCAGGTTGTCGGCCAGACCGTTGGCGATCGCGCCGAGCGCCCCGACCGTGCAGGGACAGATGACCATGCCGTCGCCGGGATTGCTGCCCGATGCCATGGGTGCCATCCAGTCGTCACGTCCGTACACCTCGAGCTGGCCTGGGCGGGCTCTGAATCGCTCCGACAGCTGGCGGGTGGCCTCGCGTGGTTGCGCGGGCAGCAGCAGATCGCATTCCTGCCGCGCCACAATCTGCGCGGCCTGCGAGTACACGAGTGCGACCTCGCATTGGGCACGGACGAGGCACTCGACGAGCCGAACTCCGTACGCCATCCCGGAAGCTCCCGTGAACGCGACCGTGATGCGCATGGCCCGGCTACCCCAGCTCGCGATGGCGCACGAGCACCTGATACGCGGGTCCGAACGTGCGGGCGAGGCGCTCGACGAAGTAGACCGAACGATGCTGGCCACCGGTGCAGCCAATCGCGACGGTCAGGTAGTTGCGATTGTCTCGCGCATAGTCCGGCAGCCATCCGGCGACGAACGAATAGATGTCGGTGTACATGCGCTCGACTTCCGGGATGGTCTCCAGGAAGTGCACCACCTCGGCATCGCAACCGGTGAGCGGCGCCAGTCCCGGCTCATAGTGCGGATTGGGCAGGCAGCGGACGTCGAAGACGAGATCGGCATCCAGCGGCACGCCGTGCTTGAAGCCGAAGGACTCGAAAAGCAACGTGAGGCGCGTCGCGTCCACACTCACGAAGTCCTTGATCCAGCGCCGCAGCGCGGCAGCCGGCAATTCGCTCGTGTCGAACACGAAGCCGAGCGCGCGCACCTCGATGAGCAGGCCGCGCTCGTGCTCGATCGCCTCGGTAAGGGTCCGTGCATCGCTCGAGAACGGATGCCGCCGCCGCGTTTCCGAGAACCGCTTCACCAGCGTCTCGGTCTTGGCGTCGAGATAGAGGAAGCGCACGGTCCAGCCAACCTGGCGCAGCTGCTCCATGCATTCCGGAAGCCGAGGCAGCCCTGGACCGGTCTTGTTGTCGAGCGCGATCGCGACGCGATGCCTGCCGGCGTGCGCGAGGAAATGCGCGGTGTCGATCAGCAGCGGCATCGGAAGGTTGTTCACAGCGTAGTACCCGCTGTCCTCGAGCGCGGCGAGGGCGACGTTCTTGCCGGAGCCCGACACGCCGCCGATCAACAGGAGATCCATCGCGGCCGCCATCAGAGCGCGACCCGCAGGGCGCACGCACAAGGCTCTTGCGAGGAACGTGCGCGTGGCAAAGCCGGCGTGCGCGACGACTCAGCCACTGTCTTCCATGAGCTTCTGCTGGCGCTCGATGAACTCCTGCGTGCTGTCGATGCCGCGCTGGTTCAGCACGAAGTTGCGCACGGCGGCTTCGACCAGCACGGCGAGGTTGCGGCCGGCAGCGACCGGAATCGTGACCTTGCGTATCGGAACGCCGAGGATCTCCTGATACGTTGCATTCACCTGCAGCCGGTCGAGCTCCGAGAACGTCTCGTTGCTGTGGTCCTCGAGGTGGACCACGATGCGCAGGAGCTTGCGTGGACGCACGGCCGTCTCACCGAAGATGGTGCGGATGTTCAGGATGCCGATGCCGCGCACCTCGAGAAAGTCGCGAAGCACGCTCGGGCAGCGACCCTCGAGCGTATCGGGCGAGATGCGATAGAACTCGACGATGTCGTCCGCGACGAGGCCGTTGCCGCGCGAAATGAGCTCCAGCGCGAGCTCGCTCTTGCCGATGGCCGAGGCGCCGGTGATGAGCACACCCATCTCGAGCACGTCGAGAAATACACCGTGCAATGTCGCCGCCTCCGCGAGCACCCGCGAAAGATAGATCCGCATGACGTCGACCAGATGCGGTGACGGCTGAGCCGATCTGAAGAGCGCGATATGCGCGCCGTTGCATTTGTCGGCAACGTAGGGCGGCACCTCTTCGCCGTTGGCGACGACGATGGCCACCAGGTCGAGGGTGAACAGTCGATCGATCGACTCCATGACAACGGATGGCGAGAGCGTCGCGAGATAGTTGATCTCGGCGGCGCCGAGGATCTGCATCCGGAAGGGATGGATGAAGTTCATGTGCCCCACGAGGCCGATCGTGGGCTTCAATGCCGATTCGCCAGTCAGAATCCTGTTGCCGCCCTGGCGTCCGGCGAGCCAGGTGAGTCCGAGTCGCGCCTGGTTGTCCTCGAAGAGCTTTTGCACGCTCACCTGCCGCAACATGAAAGCGTCGCCGCTCATCGTGCTTCCTCGCCCTCGCGCCGGGGGCTCGCACTCATGCTGAAGCGGCGGGCTGCCAATTGTGGAAGAGGCTGTGCAGGCCAGCTGCGCTGTCCGCGGTGCGCAGCTGATCGCGGAAATCGCGATCCGAAAACATCTGGGCGAGCTCGGACAGGAGTTGCAGGTGCTGCTCGGTCGCGTGCTCCGGCACCAGCAGCACGAACACCTGGTGTACGGGCTTGCCGTCCGGTGCCTCGAACTCGATGGGCGCGGCGAGTCTCGCAAACGCACCTTGCGCTTCGGCGAGACCCTTGATGCGGCCGTGCGGGATGGCAATGCCCTGGCCCAGGCCGGTGGAGCCGAGCTTTTCGCGCGCCGAGAGGC
>JALYXY010000209.1 GCA_030946875.1 Pseudomonadota bacterium
CGCCCGGCATGTTGGTGACGCAGTAGTGCGTGACGCCACCCACGACGTACGTAGGTTCGGCATGTGTCGTCGGCCGCGAGGTCTCGAAACATCCGCCCTGATCGATGGCCACGTCTACGATCACCGACCCGTGCTTCATGTGATGGACGAGCTCGGTGGATACGAGCTTCGGGGCCGATGCGCCCGGTATCAGCACGCCTCCGATCACGAGATCCGCGCTCGACACGTGCCGTTCCACAGCGTCGCGGGTCGAAAAAACGGTGTTGAGCGGGCGGCCGAACTGCCGCCAGAGCGCGCGCAGCACCTCCGTGTTGCGGTCGAGGACCCAGACCTCCGCGCCCATCCCGAGCGCGATGTGAATTGCATGTGATCCGACTACGCCGCCACCGAGCACGACCACCTTCGCCGGATCCACGCCAGGTACGCCGCCCAGAAGAATCCCCAGGCCGCCGTGAGGCTCCTCGAGGTAGTACGCGCCGGCCTGGATGGACATGCGTCCGGCGACTTCGGACATGGGCGCAAGCAGGGGCAATCCGCCTGTTGCCGAAGTGACCGTTTCGTACGCAATGCACACCGCACCGCTCGCGATCAACTCGTTGGTCTGCTCGGGGTCGGGTGCGAGATGAAGGTAGGTGAAAAGAATCTGGCCCGCCTTCAGCATGTGTCGCTCCGCGGGTTGCGGCTCCTTCACCTTGATGATCATCTCCGCTGCATCGAACACCTCGGCTGCGCTATCGACAACCGTTGCGCCCGCCCGGCGATATGCGTCGTCGCCCATGCCGATCCCGATGCCCGCATCGTGCTGGACCGTCACCGTATGCCCGTGTGCCACGACCTCGCGGACGCTACCGGGGGTAAGACCCACCCGGTTCTCCTGCACCTTCACTTCCTTGGGTACACCGATGCGCATGGCAAACCGCTCCAGGGTTATAGGTGAACGCGCGAGCTGCCATCCGTGCGCGGCGCCCCGGCACGGCATTGCATGCGTCGGTTCATCTGCCCAACGGCAGCAACGAGAGCTGCGGGACGAAACCGACGACAATCGAGATCACGACCATGGCGATCACGAACGGCACCGCACGGCGCGCGATCGCGGTGATCGAGACACCCGTAAGCCCGGACATCACGAACAGGTTGAGCCCCATGGGCGGGGTGATGAAGCCGAGCCCGAGCGAGGTGATCATGAAGACGCAGAAGTGAATGGGGTCCATGCCGATCTTCTGCGCGACCGGCGCGAGCAGCGGCGCAAGGATGACGATGTTGGGCGTTGTCTCCATGAACATGCCCGCAATGGTGAAAATGACGAGCATCAGCAAAACGAGGACCGCACGGTTCTCGGTGATCGATGTCAGCGCGGCGACGAGATCCTGCGGTACCCCCAGCACCGTCAGCGCCTGGGAGAACAGCACGGCCACAGCGATGATCGGAAGAATGACGCCGTTGATCCTTGCCGATGTTTCGAGCATGGCCGGAAAGTCGCGGACCGAGAGCGTGCGTTGCACGAGTCCGATCACCAACGCCACCGCCACGGCGACGGCCGCCGATTCCGTCGGCGTGAAAATCCCTGAATAGATGCCGCCGAGAATGATGAACGGCACCAGCAACGCGAACTTCGCCTGCTCCAGAGCACGGAACCATGAGTGCCAGGAGAAGGCCTGCCGCGAGTTTTCGTAGCGATGCAGGTGGTTGATGAGGAGGTTGGTCACGATCACGCCGACCAGCACCATGACCCCGGGAATGAGTGCGGCGAGGAATAGCGTCGTCGACGAGATTCCGAGCACCAGCCCGATGATGATGTACGAGATCGAGGGTGGAATCAGGATCCCCGTACACGCGCCAGAAGCCACCAGGGCACACGCGTAGCTTTTGGGATAGCCCCGTTCCACCAGACGATCCATGGTGATGCGACCGATCGCCGCCGCATCGGCAGCATCGGAGCCGGAGATGCACGCGAAGAAACCGCAGCCCAGCACGGTGGCCGTGCCAAAGCCGGTGCGCAGGCTGCCGGTCGTGGCCTCGGCGAGATCCAGGAGCTTGTAGGCAAGACCTGAGCGCACCATGACATCGCCGGTCAGAACGAACAGCGGGATGGCGATCAGCGCGAAGGAGTCCGCACCCTGAAAGAGCGCCTCACCCAGGAGCGAAAGCGGGAGCGCGCTGGTCTTCAGCAGCAACACGATGGTGCCGAGCCCGACGGCCACCCAGAACGGCACTGCCAGGAGCAGCAGCACCACGATCAGCAGGAGCGAAAGCGAAACGGTCATTCGGTCGTGGTTCTCGCGCGGTTCGTGTCGCTCAGTCGAACAGGAGCGTGCCCGTGTACGGCGCACGACCGGCGCGAACATTGCGCCAGTCGCGAAGGCCGGCCTGTATCACCCGCACGACCATCATCGCGAATCCGAGCGGCACCGCGGCTTGGAACCAGACCTGGCTGATGCGCAAGGCCGGTGACAACGCATCGAACCGCACCATGGTGGCGATCGTCTGCAGCGACCAGTACAGCGCGAACACCGCGAACACGAGCGTCGCGATCTCGCTGAAGAGGTAGACAACGCCTGCCGCGCGTGGCGGAAGCCTGCTCGTGCCGATGTCGAACCGGATGTGCGCTCGCTGCTTCACGCCGTATGAAGCGCCCACCCAGCCCAGGTAGATGAATGCGAAGCGCGCCGCCTCCTCGCCCCAGAGGGAAGAAAAATTGAGCACGAAGCGGCGGATCACCTCGCTGACGATCACGAACACGATGAAGCAATAGAACACGAGCATCAGGTATCGCTCGCCATTGCGGTCGATACCCCGCAGGAACGCACGCATCGAGGTCCTCCCCGGGTGGCTCGCGCGCGCCCGGTATTCACGGCAGGTTGTGGGCTGCGCGGAGTTCCGTCAACCCGGCATCGGCTAAAGAGAATTCAGCCCTGATAGTCGTTCACGGTGAATTTGCCCTTGGTGTTGGCGGCGGTCTTGAGGCGCTCGAAAGTCTCCATCGAGCCTGCGAGCTCCTTCTTGATGTCGTTCCAATCCGGACGCTGCTCGCCGGCGGCGTCGACCCAACGCTTGTGCTCGGCAGCGTTCGGCTTGTAGAACTTCACGCCGGCCTTGCCCAACGCATCCATCGAGTTCTTGCGAGCCACCGGTATCTGCGCGAAGCTCTCGCCCTGGGTCTTCTCGCTTGCCTCCTCGAACTTCATCTGCATGTCTTTCGGCAGGGCCTGGAACCAACCGTAGTTGGCGGCAAACATCTGCGCGTCGGGCACCGAATCGACGAGTGTGATGGATTCGAGGATATCGATGAAGCCGAAGGTGTAGAGCGCACCCACCGACGGATCGAGGGCGTCGGCAACCCCCTGCTTCAGAGCCGACGGTGTCTCGCCCCACGCGACGACCGTGGGGTTGGCACCCGTGAGTCGATAGAACTGTTGCAGGATGCGCGAAGACGGCACGCGCATCTTGAGACCGCGCATGTCGTCGGGCGTCTTGATCTGCCTACCCAGCCCCTTTCGCGCGGCAACGGTGCGCGGGTCCACGGTGAAGTAGAACATGGGCTTGTAGCCCTTGACCGTAACCTTGGGCGTGATCTCGTCATTCCACGCAGCAGACGTCACGAGATTCGAAAATCTCTGGTTCTCTCCGCACCAGAACGGGATGTTGATCACATCGACGATCGGTGCGAAGGGTGAGAAGTTCGAGAGCGACACGGACCCGCCTTGCACCGTTCCGGCCTGCACCTTCTGCGCGAGCGCGCTGCCGATGCCGAGCTGGCCTGACGGGAAGAGCTTCACGTACACCGCGTTGCGCGACAGCGCCTCGAGATTGTCCTTGAACTGCGTCTGCATGATCGGGTACGTCTTGTAATCGTCCGACTTGTACTCGGTGGCGAAGAGCATCACGTGCTTCGCGGACTTTTCCTTTGCTTCTTCACTCTCCGCCGCACGCGCCACGTCCGAGGCTGACCAGAGATAACCACCGCTGGCTGCGAGCACCGCGGTCGTGAAGCCATAGCGTCCGGCAACTTCGAGGAACCGACGGCGCTCGGGCGACACGTCAGGGCGATCCGATCCACGCTTGCTCATAACACTCCTCCTTGTTTGGCATTCGACTCATGCACTGCTTCTGGATGCAGGCTGTTCGTGTGCGCCGCTGTCCTGCTGTTGCGCTCCTCCACAACCAGCAGCCCCGCCACGAAAAACACCATGCACAGTAACACCAGCACGAACTCCCCGACATCACCCACCTGCCACACATCCACGCCGAACTTGACGCGTGCAATGCGCAGCCCCATGTTGAGGATGAAGAGCGCCAGCAGCAGACCGGCAATCGCAAACGGCACGCGCGGTGCGATGCGAACGCTCATGCTGCCCACGCCGGACGAAGCACGATCTTGGCCGCGCCGCTGCGGCCCGCGTGGAGATCCGCGAACGCCGCCGCACCTTCGCTGAGCGGCCGCTCCTCCACCCAATCCAGAGTGCCGTAGATGCCGGCCTGCAGCGCGCGTACCGTCGCGCGGAGATCCGCCATGGTGTACGTGTACGTGCCGATCAGCGTGACCTCCGCCAACGTGAGCTTGCGCATGTCGATCTCGCTGCTCCACTCGGCGAGGCCAATGTGAACGACGACACCACCTGGCTTGACGGCCGACAGCGATGCGCTCCGCGTTGCCTTGCTGCCGACCGCGTCGATTACCAGGTCCACCTGCCCGGGCATGCTCTGTTCCGCAGCGGGGTCGAACACCCGCAAGTCCGCGGCTCCTGCCCTTGCCGCCGATGCCCGGCGCAGCGCATTCACTTCGCCCACCGCGACGTCGCGACAGCCGTACGCGCGGATCAGAAGAGCCGCCAGCAATCCCACCGCACCGGCACCCAGCACGAGGGCGCGCAGCTCGGGCAGGGGCCGCGCCAGTGCATGCATCGCCAGACGCAAGGCATGCAGACCGGTGGCCGCGGGTTCGGTGAGTGCCGCAGCACGCGCATCCATGGCCGGCGGTATCTCGATCACGCTTGCCTCAGGGATGGCGAGGCGTTGAGCGAATCCACCCGCGCGCGTCATGCCGATCATGGTGCGGTGCGCGCACAGGTTGTCGCGTCCCGTGCTGCAGTACTCGCAGTGGCCGCAGGTGATCAGCGGGTTCACGGTGACGCGTCGCCCGGCAGCACCACCGCCCAGGATCGTGCCCGCGAGCTCGTGACCCAGTATGAGCGGCGGCACACGGCGTGGGTCGTGCCCGTGGTAGGCGTGCATGTCGGAGCCGCAGATGCCGACCGCCTCGACATCGATGACGACCTCACCGGGCTGAGCGATCGGATCAGGCTCCTCGCGATAGGTCATCGTCCCTGGCGCCGTATAGACGAGTGCCTTCAAGCAAGTGCCTTCGAACGTTTGGAAGCCAATGCGCTTTTCCTCGTCATCAGCCTGCCGTAAAGCCGCCATCGACGAACAATGTCTGACCGGTGATGTAATCGGACGCACGGCTGGCCAGAAACACGGTGGCTCCGCGGAGATCGTCGAGCATTCCATTGCGACCGATCAACGTTCGTTCGGCCATTTGCCGTGCCCGCTGCGGATCATTGAACACCGCGGCAGTGAGCTCGGTGGGGAAGAATCCGGGTGCTATGGCATTGCAGTTGACCCCGTGCCGTGACCACGCCTGCGCCAATGCCCGCGTGAGCTGGAGGATGCCGCCTTTCGAAGCGCCGTACGGAACGCCATCGGCAAAGGCGCGCACCGACTGCAGCGACGCTATGTTGAGTATGCGACCCCAGTTGCGGGCGATCATCGCGGGCGCGAGCTGCTGCGCGAGGAAGAACGGCACGGAAAGATTGATCTCGAGCGTGCGATCCCAGTCGTGCGTCGCCAGAGTGTCCGCTGGCTGTCGCGGATTGATGCCCGCCGCGTTGATCAGGATGTCAGGTGCGCCCAGCGCGTCGACCACACGCGGCCCGAGCTTCGCGAGCTCGGCACGATCGGCGAGATCGCACACGAAGACCTGGCTCGAGCGTCCGCTTGCGGCCATGGCGTCTGCGACGCTATCGAGTGGTTGTTTACGGCGGGCAACGAGCGCAACCTTCGCCCCCGCTTCGGCGAGTGCTTCCGCCATCGCGCGGCCGATGCCCGAGCTCGCGCCCGTCACCAGCGCGATACGACCGCGCAACGAAAAGAGCTCCGCGAGCAGCATCACGTCAACGAACCATCGGTCGAGAACGATTCGTCGGGAAAGTATTTGCGCAGCCGGTCGTCGGCCGTGCGCGCATGGGCTTCCATGCCCTCGAGGCGCGAGATGCGCGCGGTCACGCCAGCAATCTGCCGCGTCGCATCGCGCGTCATGCGTTGATACGTCACCGTCTTGATGAACTTGCCCACGCTCAAACCTCCCGAGTAGCGGGCTGCTTTCTTGGTCGGCAGAATGTGATTGGGGCCGGAGGTCTTGTCGCCGTAAGCCACGGTCGTCTCCTCGCCGAGGAAAAGCGATCCGTAGTTGGTGAGACGCCCAAGCCACCAGTCGAGATCGGCGGCATGCACTTCCAGGTGCTCCGAGGCGTATTCGTCGCTCGCCTCCGCTGCTTCGTCCCGCGTATCGGTCAGCACGATCTCGCCGTAATCACGCCACGCTGCGCCGGCCGCGGTTGCCGCTTCCTGCGGGAGTGCAGCGATCAGTTGCGGCACGATCTGCGCGACCGCCTCGGCAATGCGCGCCGATGTGGTGATGAGCCATGCCGGCGAATCGACACCGTGCTCGGCCTGGCCCACGAGGTCCGACGCGACGATCCTCGGATCGGCCGTGTCGTCGGCGATGACACAGACCTCGCTGGGGCCCGCGAATACGTCGATGCCCACTCGGCCGAACAAGATGCGCTTGGCTTCGGCCACGTACTTGTTGCCGGGTCCTGCGATCACATCCGCCTTGTGTTTCGTGAAAAGCCCGAAGGCGAGTGCCGCAATGGCCTGCACGCCGCCCAGCGTCATGATGGTGTCAGCACCGGCCACGGACATTGCATAGAGGACCACCGGATGGATGCCCTTGCGACGATACGAAGGGGAACATGCGATCACGTGTGGCACGCCCGCAGCCTTCGCCGTGGTGACGCTCATGATGGCGGAAGCGACGTGGGCGTACCGCCCGCTGGGCACGTAGCAGCCGGCGACATTCACCGGGATCAGGCGCTGACCCGTCACGAGCCCTGGATAGAGCTCCGTCTCGAACTCCTGCATGCTTTCGCGCTGCTTGCGCGCAAAGGCGTGCACTCGCGCCTGGGCAAATCTCACATCGTCCTTGACCTGCTGCGGCAGGTTGGCTTCCGCGGCCGCAATCTCCTGTGCGCTGACGATGAATTCGCCCGCCCAGCCATCGAGCTTGTGCGCATACTCGCGCACGGCCGGCTCGCCACGATGCTCGATGTCCGTGAGCATTCGTTCGACGAGCTCACGCGTGTCGGCTTCTCCAGCCTGGGGCGTCATCGCCGCGCGTTTGAGGATTTGCCTCGCCATTGCCTGGACTCGCTCCAATCGGGCCGCCAAGCTACCGCGACCGGAATAGCGCGTCAATGCAGGGCGGTCGAGCCTCCCGCGCAGAGGCTCCGAAGGTGTAGGATGCGGAGCGACGGGAATGCGTCCTCGGATCTCGAAGGCCCGCCCGCTCGCCCTCCCGTGCCGCCATCCGCGGCGCCTCATTCCCACGGAGATTGCAATGGGACATGCCGAACCCTCGGTGCAGCAACACGCCGGCGTTGCGACGCCCTCGCTCGACGCGTACTGGATGCCGTTCACGTCCAATCGCGACTTCAAGCACGACCCGAAGATCGTGGTTCGCGGCGAGGGCATGTACCTATGGAGCGATCGTGGTGATCGCCTGATCGACGCCTCGTCGGGGCTCTTTTGCGTCAACGCGGGGCACTGCCGCACGCAGATCGCCGATGCGGTCTCGGCTCAGCTGCGCGAGCTCGATTTCGTCGCGCCGTTCACCCGCGCACATCCGAAGCAATTCGCGCTTGCGGCCCGCGTGGCGGAGTTGACGCCCGGCGACCTGAATCGCGTGTTCTTCGTCAACTCGGGCTCCGAGGCGGTCGACACGGCGATGAAGCTCGCTCTCGCCTATCACCAGGCCAGGGGCCAGGGCGGTCGCAACATGTTCATCTCCCGTGACCGCGCGTATCACGGCGTCAACTTCGGCGGCGTCGCCCTCTCCGGCATCGCCAACAATCGCCGCAAGTTCGGTGCCGGCGTTGCCGGTGTTGCCCACATGCGCCACACGCACCTTAAGGAGAACCTCTTCACACAGGGCGAAGGCGCTCACGGTGCGGAGCTCGCCGAGGATCTCGCGCGTCTCGTCACGCTGTACGGTGCGGAAAACATCGCCGCCTGCTTTGTCGAGCCGATCGCGGGCTCGACCGGCTGCCTGGTGCCGCCGAAGGGTTACCTGCGCCGCTTGCGCGAGATCTGCGATGCTCACGGCATCCTGCTCGTGTTCGACGAGGTGATCACCGGCTTCGGACGCACCGGCAAGCCGTTCGCCGCGCAAAGCTTCGATGTCGTGCCGGACATCATCACGATGGCCAAGGGAATCACCAATGGCGCGCAGCCGATGGGGGCTCTGGCCATCAGCGAGCGCATTCACGAGACCGTGATGTCGTCGGCTGCCGAGGGCTCCATCGAGTTCTTCCACGGTTATACGTATTCGGGCCATCCGGCGTCCTGCGCGGCGGGTCTCGCCACGCTCGACATCTACCGCGACGAGGGTCTCTTCGAGCGTGCCGCGGCGCTTTCGTCGTATTTTCTCGATGGCCTCTTCTCGTTGCGCGACAGCGCAGTCGTGACGGACATTCGCGGCTACGGCCTCTTCGGTGCGATCGATCTCGCCGCCGATGGTGCACCCGGTCGCCGGGGTCACGCGTTCCAGAAGCAGCTCTTCGATGCCGGCTTGCACCTCAAGGCGACGGGCGATTCTGCGCTCGTCGCGCCGCCCCTCATCGCCGAAAGGCAGCATGTCGATATGATCATCGACATCTTGCGCAGCACGCTTGCCACCCTCTAGCATGCGCGCTGCGCTTCGCATCATCTACACGGAGACGACATGAAACGACATCTGTTTGCAGGAGCCTTGCTGGCCACGCTTGCGTTCGCGGTTGTCAGCGTGCCCGCCTGGGCGCAAAAGGAAGTCACGATCGGCTACCAGGACATGGTGGTGCCCTATCGCGCCGCGCAGGAAGCCAAGGAGATCGAGAAAGCCACCGGTTACAAGATCAACTGGAAGCAGTTCGGCGGCGGTGGCGAAGTGATCAAGGCGATGGCCTCGGGTGCGGTGCAGATCGGTGAGGTCGGCTCGGCCGGCATCGCCGCCGCGGTGTCCCGGGGCGAGCCCCTCGAGCTCTTCTGGATTCTGGACGACATCGGCGATGCCGAAGCGCTCGTCGCGAAGAATGGATCGGGCATCAATTCCGTGGCGGATCTCAAGGGCAAGAAGATTGCCATGCCCTTCAACTCGACCACGCAC
>JALYXY010000018.1 GCA_030946875.1 Pseudomonadota bacterium
CTCCGGTCGATGGCATCACAGCCGCCTTCGACGATCCGGGGATCGTGCAGCGCGAGGCGACCCGCGCGCGCTCGCTCGGGTTCGGCGCCAAGCTCTGTATTCACCCGCGGCAGGTGCGTGAGGTGAATTCCGCGTTCGAGCCCACTGCCGGCGAGATCGCGTGGGCGCAGCGCGTGGTTGCTGCCGATGCCGCAGCGCCGGGTGCCGCGGTTGCCGTCGACGGCAAGATGGTCGATCGCCCGGTGCTGCTGAAAGCGCAGGCGATTCTTTCCGAGGCGCAACGGCTCGATCCATTGTGAATGTCCGGCAATGGGCGTGACACCTGCGCCCCGGCGAGCGGAGACAACACGCATCGACCGAACTGGAACCGCGCCCGGCTGTGGCTGTCCTCACTAGACATCCCGCAAAGCGTTCCAGCGTGACAACACTCATGAACAAGGCAGGTCAGGTAGGTGGCAGGGACGAACCGAGGGGTGTGGTGCTGACCCTGATCGGACCGGAGGCGGGTAATCGCCACAATCACGAAAGCGTGACGCGTACCGAGATTGCCCGCCGGCTGGCCGATCTCATGGGCTACGTGTTCGCCGGCGAGTTCGATCCGCAGCGCGGTTATGAAGGTCACCGCTACTTCGTCCCCGCGCAGACCCTGGTGGGGTGCGAAGCCGCGCACGAGCTCGGCATCGGGGGCGAGGACGATCTCTTCGGCGCGGTGGTGCCGCATGCATTCATGACCGTGAAGACGATCACGCATCCGCTGGTGGAACCTGGAGCGCACGCGCCCGGTGGCTGGTGCCACAGTTTTTGCGACGAGGTGCGCAGCGCCGTGCTCGACGGGTTCGCAGCTTTCGATCGGGACAATGCCCGTCGCGCCACCGGGCGGATGTTGGAGCATGGACCGGTACGGGTGAAACGGGCGACAGGCGTCGGAGGCAACGGGCAGAGCGTCGTCTCGGAGCTTCGCGAGCTCGACAGGGTTTTGGGCGAGATCGACGACATGGAGATCGAGACGCTGGGCGTGGTGCTCGAGGAAAATCTGACCGACGTGGTGACGCATAGCGTGGGGCAGGTGCGTGTCGATGGCGTGACCGCCTCGTATTGCGGCACGCAGCGACTCACGCCCAACAACGGCGGAGTGCACGTGTATGGCGGCTCCACGCTGCTGGTGGTTCGCGGCGATTTCGATGAGCTCCTCGCGCTCGACCTGCCCATGGAGACCCGCAGGGCGATCGATCAGGCAAGGATCTACGATGCCGCGGCGATCGCGCACTTCCGCGGCATGTTCGCCTCGCGCAGGAACTACGACGTCGCGCAGGGGAAGAACACGGACGGACATTGGCGTTGCGGTGTGCTGGAACAATCGTGGCGTCTCGGTGGCGCGAGCGGTGCCGAGATCGGTGCCCTCGAAGCATTTCGCGCCGCGCCCGACCTCCGGGTCGTGCGGGCAACCTCGACCGAGATCTTCGGCGAATGCATGCCGCCTGCCGAAGCCGTGATCTATTTCAGGGATGTGGACGAACGCGTCGGAATGTTGACCAAGTACACCGTGGTGGAGCGCCATGCCGGCGCATGAGCGTTCCGTCGACATCGTGGTCGAGGGGCAGGCGATTTGCGGCACGGTCGTCGAGCCGAGGCGACGCCTTCCCGCGGTGCTCTTTGTGCACGGCTGGGGCGGCAGCCAGGAGCAATACCTCGCGCGGGCACGGGAGGTTGCCGCGCTCGGTTGTGTGTGTCTCACCTTCGACCTGCGGGGGCATGTCGAGACGCGCAATCAGAAGGAGATCGTGTCGCGCGAGGATAATTTGCGCGACGTGCACGCGGCGTATGATTTCCTGGCCCGGCAGCCAAACGTCGATCCTGGGGCGATGGCGGTGGTGGGCAGCAGCTACGGTGGATATCTCGCGGCGATCCTCACCACGTCCCGTCCCGTGCGATGGCTCGCGCTGCGGGTCCCGGCGCTCTACAAGGACAGCGACTGGGACGTACCTAAGCGTCGCCTGAAGCGCGAGCAGGATCTGGAAGCGTATCGCCGAAAGCCGGTGCATGCGGCTGAAAGTCGTGCGCTGCGGGCGTGTGCGGCCTTCGAGGGCGATGTGCTCATCGTCGAATCGCAGCACGACACCGTCGTTCCGCACCAGGTGCTGGCGAACTATCGGGATGCGTGCACGCGCGCGCGATCGCTCACCTATCGGGTGATCGACGATGCAGATCACGCGCTCAGCGAGAAGCCCTGGCAGCAGGCGTACACGTCGCTGCTCGTGAACTGGCTTGCGGAAATGGTGCTTGGCACCAAGGCAGGCATCGAGCCGGCCCAACCGGAGTCGGGAAAGGGACAGCGACACACAGCCGCGCAGCCTGGCTAGTTGCGGCAAACGGGCAAAGGCGGTGAGTGGCGAATACCAGCGGTGATGCATCCTTCGCAGATGCGCCGCGCGGCGTGCTTGCGGGCGCTCTCAGGGCGATTCGCGCCAAGCCCGCAGCATTCCGGCGTACACGCCCGGTGTAGAGCCCGGAATCGTGATCGCCTGCACGGCGCGCCCATAGAACGCCTCGGGGCCGACGCCGGCGATGATGCTGTACGCGTAACCGGCGTCCCGCTGCGCGTGCAGCGCCGCAAGGAGGAGGGCGCGTCCGACACCCTGGAGCCGGTGCGTGGCATCGACCGCCATCGGTCCGAAGAAATTGCGACACATGACATCGTGACACGCGAGGCCGATGAGTTCGGCGCCTGCTGCCGCGGGATCTTGCCGGACAGCGATCCAGCAGGTGACCGGCAACCGCGTGAACGCGACATCCACTTCGGGCGTCCAGGCGGTGAATTGCCGGTCTGTCCAGTCGAGGACGACGGCTCGCTCGGGCACCCGCGCGCGGCGCACGACGACCCCACGCGCCTCCAGCTCTCGCAGGGTGTCGTGCAGCGAAGGCAGGTCGTAGAGCTTGACCAGCATGTCGGCCATAACGCTGGCTCGGGTGGGCGAGGAAGCGATGCACGCTAGCGCGCGGGCCGCGTCGCTGTCAAACCTCGCACTGCAGAGGGCGTGCGGCGTTGCGGCTCATATTCGCCCTCGGACTCGGCCACGGTAGCATGCGACATGCCCGAGCTGCCGGATATCACCCTCTACTGCGAAGCACTTGCGCAGCGCATCATGGGCGCGACGATCGAGCGAATCGACCTGCCGAACCCGTTCGTGCTGCGCACGGCGGTCCCCGCGGTCGACGAGGCCCTGCACAAGCGCGTGCAGAACGTGCACAGCCAGGGGAAGCGTGTGGTGATCGGCCTCGAGGAGGGCCTGTACCTCGTGCTGCACCTCATGATCGCAGGACGCCTGCGCTGGCTCGAGCCGAAAGCCAAGGCACCCGGGCGCGGGACGCTCGCGTTGTTCACCTTCTCCTCGGGTCGGCTGGCATTCACCGAAGCCGGCACGAAACGCCGGGCCGCGCTACATCTGCTGCGCGGGACCGAAGCTCTCGCGACGCTCGACGCGGGAGGCCTCGACGTGCGCAATCTCGCCGCCCCGGAGTTCGCGGCACGGCTCACGTCCGAGAACCACACCTTGAAACGCGCCCTCACTGACCCGCGGCTTTTTTCCGGGATTGGCAATGCGTATTCGGACGAGATCCTGCACCGCGCGCGCCTCTCGCCGCTCGCGCTGACGCAGAAGCTCGAGCCGTCGCAGATCACAGCCCTTCACGTAGCGGCGTGTGCGGTCCTCAACGAATGGATCGAGCGACTCCGCAACGCCGCCGCGGGACGGTTTCCGGAAAAGGTCAGCGCATTCCGACCCGAGATGGCGGTGCACGGCAAGTACAACGAGCCGTGCCCGGTGTGCGGGGCGCCGGTGCAGCGTATCGTCTATGCTGAAAACGAGTGCAACTACTGCGCTCGATGCCAGACTGGTGGTGTCGTTCTCGCTGACCGCGCGTTGTCACGGCTGCTGCACAAGAGTTGGCCGCGTTCTATCGATGCCATCGAATGATCCACTCAGGCGACCCCATGCTTCGACGACAGCGCGCAAGGGTTGACGTTGCAGGTGACCGGGTTATGCTTTCGCGGCCCATGACTTCCAGGAGGAGTGACATGTTTCGCGCGCGCCATTGGTTGGCCATCTGCAGCAGTGCCATTGCACTGGCGAGCGCGTCGATCGCGCAGTGTTGAACTCGCCCACCCGGTGCGTTCGTCGGCAGCGCTGCGGCCAAACCATGGAGAACCGATGTCTTCAGGCGAAGGGCTGAACATGCCCCACCAGAGCGAAGGAGCACGCGCGGCGGCGCCGTTGAGGATCGCGCTCGTCGGCTCACGCTATTTCGGAGCCGCCGCATTTGCGATGCTGATGAAGGAGCAGGTCGACATTGCGCGCGTCGTCGTGCCGACGAGTGACGACCGGCTCGCAATCGCAGCAACAACGGCGGGGGTCGAGGTGCATGTGCTCGACGATCCCCGTCTGGTGCCCCCCGAAGCCATTGCCGAGGGCACGGAGCTGATCGTCGCCGCGCATAGCCACGCGCGCGTCACCAACGCGGCGCTGGCACGTGCGCCCTTGGGCGGCATCGGTTATCACCCGTCGCTGCTGCCGCGCCACCGTGGCATTGCCGCCATTGAGTGGACCATCCGCTGCGGCGATCCCATTGCGGGCGGC
The DNA here is from genome assembly GCA_030946875.1 of Pseudomonadota bacterium. Taxonomy (GTDB): domain Bacteria; phylum Pseudomonadota; class Gammaproteobacteria; order Burkholderiales; family Casimicrobiaceae; genus CAIWHR01. The sequence continues at coordinate 4,635 of JALYXY010000018.1, forward strand.
ACGATCTACCATCTCGCCGAGCGCATGGACGCCGGTGCCATCGCGGCACAGGACTGGTGCTTCGTGCGTCCCGGGGAGACTGCACGCGAGCTATGGGAGCGCGCACTCGCGCCGATGGGTCTCGACCTCATGGGCAAGGTTATCCGCCACGCACAAACGTACCGCACGCTTCGTGCCACACCTCAGGATGAGCAATTTGCCACCAAGGCACCGCTTACCTCGTGACTGAGGGCCACGGCACAGCGCAGGTTTTACATGCGCCGGAATCTCTTTCACGAAAACGCGCCCGTCCGATGCGCCGATGTCACAACATCACGTGAAGCAGTCTCGAAGTGCTGAAGCGCAAGGAACCTTTGCGTGAACGCCAAGCACCAACTTTGCAGGGTGCTCGACGACCCGAGAGGTGCGCATGAGAAAAGTGCTGGTGGTCGATGACGAAGTCACCGTGGCCGATGCCCTGGCGGCGGTGCTCGGAGGCGCCGGGTACAAGGCTTTGGTGGCCTATGACGGCGCCTCCGCATTAGAGGTGATCGGACGCGAGCACGTCGACCTCGTGCTGACTGACCTCGTGATGTATGGCATGGATGGCGCAGACCTGATCCGGTGGCTCCGCGCGTCGCCGGCCACCCAGCACCTGCCCGTGATCCTCATGAGCATGCTCCCCGAAGAGCGCGCATTCGTACTTTGCAGCGATTACTCGAGGTTCTTGCGCAAGCCGCTCCAGTTCGACGCGCTGTTCGCGGCCATCGAGGATCTCTGCGATGCGTCCGACCCGGCGACCGCAACTCTGGCGGCGGCAAAATCGCCCGGCTTCGTGCACTAGCGTTTCAGCGCCTGCAGTGTGGCTAGCGACTCGCTCCGGAGATGCCGCGCGCCGCCGGCTCGGCGGTTGATGGCGCTCCGCACGCCACGATATCTTCGACCTTGTCGACGACCGGCTGCCACAGGCTGCTCCCCGCGGACGTGAATTGCGCGTTGACGTAGTAGCGCTTGCATGCCTTCACGTCCAGACGCAGCGTGCGATCGGACGTGCGCAACCCCCGCTTGGATGCCCAATGAACGGTGACCGAATGAGGCCCGACGCGCACCCGGGGCTGACGTTCCATGACCGCAAGCCCATCGATGAGGCGTATGGTGGTGCTCCCTCGGTTCGCCGACGCGCGCCCAACGCGCTCGCCCGTGATTTCTCCCCAGGGGCCGGACTCTGCAGCGCCTGCAGGCGCCGGCAGTGCAGTTAAAAGCACCGTCACAACGGCTGCAATTCGCCCCAGCATCATGGCGAGCATCGTACACGAGCGCCCAAGGTCGAGCAGCGGCGCTGGCCCACTCCTCGTTACCTTCAGCACGCCCCTTGCATTTCTAAACGAGAACGATTATCATTCTGGTTCTCCAGTTCGACTGCTCAGAGAAGTCCCATGCGCCTCGCCCGTCTTCCTTCTTTCGCCGCGGCGTGCCTTGCCGTGACGGTCCTCGCCAGCGGTATCGACGCATTCGCGGCCGAAGCCGAATTCAGCTTGGTCATCCGGGACCACCGGTTCGTACCCGCCGAATTGCGGGTTCCTGCCAACACCAAGGTGCGTCTCATGATCGACAACCAGGACTCGACCGCCGAGGAGTTCGACAGCAAGGATCTCAAGCGCGAAAAGATAATCCCCGGCAGGAGCAAGGGCACGGTATTGATCGGCCCCCTCAAGCCCGGACGCTATGCATTCGTCGGTGAGTTTCACGAAGCAAGCGCCAAGGGCGTGGTGATCGTCGAATGACGACGCTATAACTCACTTTCAACTCACCTCCCATGCTCGGCGCCGCCGTTATCGTCTTCCGCGAATCCTTCGAGGCTGCGCTGCTGATCGGGATCATCGCGGCGGCTACCCGCACGATCCCTGGACGCGGTCGGTTCGTGTCCGGCGGCATCATCCTGGGCGCGATCGGGGCGCTGGCGATCGCGGCGCTGACGGGTCACATCGCCGAGCTCTTCGGCGGCATGGGACAGGAGCTCTTCAACGCGACGGTGCTCGGGCTGGCCGTGCTGATGCTTGCTTCGCACAACATCTGGATGTCCGTGCACGGCGCGGAGCTTGCATCCGACGCAAGACGGGTCGGTCGCGAAGTCTCCGAAGGCCGTCGTGCCCTGTCTGCCATTCTGGTGGTGATTGCGGTGGCTGTGCTGCGAGAAGGCTCCGAGACGGCACTCTTCCTGTACGGCCTGCTCTCCGCGGGTACCGTGAGCCATAGCGACATCTTTGCAGGCTCGGCACTCGGGCTGGTGGCGGGTGTCGCCGTCGGCGCCGTGATGTACGCCGGCATCCTGCGCGTGCCGATGCGCTGGTTCTTCGCCGTCACGAGTGCGCTCATCCTGTTGCTCGCGGCCGCCATGGCAGCGCAGATGGCGCGTTTCCTCGTGCAGGCTGACGTCCTGCCGAGCCTTGCCGATCCGGTATGGAACACCTCGAATGCGCTGCCCGCGGACTCTCCGGTGGGAGCTCTCTTGCATGCGCTGATGGGCTACGATCCCCAGCCTTCGGGGATGCAGCTCGTGTTCTATCTGGTGACCGCCGTCACCATCTGGCTGGGGATGCAGCTCGCGCGCCGGCAACTGCCACGGGCGAGATCACGCGCAGCCGCGTGATCTGGCACGCAGTGTGCGTGCAGCTTCGCATTTCCATTCAAAGGATCGCGGAGCCTCGATGCCCAATCGCACGCCCCCCAAGAACCCGCAAAACATGACGCGCGCGCGGGAGAAGAATGTGCGCGATCCCGGCGCCCATCCCATGGACACGGGAGACTCGACAGCAGCCACCGAGAAGCGCCGCACGGTATCGGGCGACGATCACATGCGCTTGCCGTACGAGCACGATGAAACGGGCGATGTCCAGGAACGCGCCGGAGGCACTGACAAGCTCATGGAGCAAGCGGCTGACGATGCCAGGAGCCCGCAGCAGGACACCGACCGGCGCAGTGACGCAGTCGAGAATTTCGACAAGGGACGACCACCGCCCGCCCGCGGCGGCAAGGTGCGCTAGACCTTTCGCGCGCGTGCCATTCCTTGCTCACGTAACTCACCGAGTGAGGCGTTGGGCGTGAGCGCCTGCGGGTCGAGCAGCAGGTGGAGGAGAGCCGCTCGACCTGACGCCACCGCGCGCTCGAAGGCGCCTGCGAACTCCGCCGTGGTACGCACCGTCTCTGCGTGCGCACCATAGGCCCTGGCCAGCGCGGCGAAATCAGGATTGGACAGGGTCGTGCCATGCACCCGCCCAGGGTAATGGCGCTCCTGGTGCATGCGTATGGTTCCGTACATCCCGTTGTCGACCACGATGAAGATCACGTTCAGCGAATACTGCAGCGCGGTCGCGAGCTCCTGCCCGTTCATGAGAAAACAGCCGTCGCCGTTCCACGAGATCACCAGGCGCTGCGGGCACAACGCCTTCGCGCACACCGCGGAGGGAACCCCGTAGCCCATGGCGCCGGAGTAGGGGGCAAGCTGACTGCGGAAGGTGCGGTAGCGAAAGAAGCGGTGCAGCCACACAGTGTAATTGCCGGCCCCGTTGGTCATCACCACATCATCCGGTAGCCGATCATTGAGCCAGCGCATGATCTGCAGCATGTCGAGAGCGCCCGGCACGTCACGAGGGGCCTGCCAGGCCCGGTAATCGTCTTGCGCCGCACGCGCCGACACTGCCCAGTTGCCAGGGAGAGGTCCGCCAGCATTCAGCGCCTTGAAAAACGCGAGGGGCTCCGCGGCGATCCCGATCGAAGGCTGGTAAACCCGGCCGAGCTCCGTCGGATCCGGATGGACATGGATGAGATCGTGCGCCGGTAATGGCGCGTCCGGCAGCGTATAGCCCGACGTCGTCATCTCGCCGAGGCGCTCGCCAACCACCAGGAGAACGTCTGCACCCCGTATGCGCGTCGCAAGCCGGGGATTGATTCCGATTCCCATGTCTCCGGCGTACAGCGGATGGCGGTTGTCGAAGAGGTCCTGATTTCTGAATGCACAGGCGACCGGCATCTCATGGCTCTCCGCGAAGACACGCAATGCATGCACAGCTTCTGCGCTCCAGCGACTTCCTCCGACGACGAGGAGGGGTTCGCTCGCGCGCCCGAGCCGTTCACGCACGGCCTGGACATCGCGAGCGTCAGCCGCCGCAAACGCAGCATCGACCCGGGGCGGATCGGCGCATGCGGCGTGCGAGCTCAGCATGTCCTCGGGCAACGCGAGCACGACCGGGCCGGGGCGGCCCGCCATCGCCGTGCGATACGCGTGCGCAACATATTCCGGAATGCGGGCTGCGTCGTCGATCTCGCCAACCCATTTCGCGATCGAGCCGTACATCTGCCGATAGTCGATCTCCTGAAACGCTTCACGGCCACGGAAATCGCGGCCGACCTGGCCGATCAGCAGAATCATCGGCGTCGAATCCTGCTGCGCCGTGTGCACCCCGATCGCGGCATTCGATGCGCCGGGGCCGCGCGTGACGATGGCGATGCCGGGGCGACCGGTCAGCTTGCCGTACGCTTCGGCCATGTAGGCAGCTCCGCCTTCCTGGCGACACACGATGAGCGCGACCTGCTCGCGCACCGTGTAGAGCGCATCGAGCACCGGCAGAAAGCTTTCGCCTGGAACGCAAAACGCGTGGGTGGCGCCTTGCGCGACGAGGTTGGCGACAAGGATCTCGCCTCCTGTGCGCACCGGCAATGCGGTCGTTGCCTCTGATGTCACTGCGTGCTCCAGTGGTGAAGACTTTCAGGCTCGTTGCAGCAGCTCCTCGCGCTGCACGATGAAGACCGCATCGTCAGAGGTCTGCGTCTCGAGCCACGTGAGTGCGAGGCTCGGGAATGCGGCGTCGACCACGTCGCGGTTGTGTCCGACCTCCATCACAAGACACCCGTGGGGACGAAGGTGTCCCGGAGCGTCGCGCAGGATGGCGCGCACCACGTCAAGGCCGTCGTCACCACCCGCAAGCGCGAGCTCGGGCTCGTGCCGGTACTCGGCAGGAAGGCTCGCCATGGCAGCAACGCCCACGTACGGCGGGTTCGACACGATGAGATCGTATTGCCGGCCCGCGAGCTCCTCGAACAGATCGCTCGCGACGAGATGGATGCGCGCGTGCAGGCCGTGCGCGTCGACGTTGCGCCGTGCGACCGCGAGCGCGTCCGCCGAAATGTCGACGGCATCGACATTCGCCACGGAGCACGCGTGGGCGAGGACGATGGCAAGGCAGCCCGAGCCCGTGCAAAGGTCGAGTGCCCGCTCGACGTGAGACAGGTCACCGATGAAGGGCTCGAGTCCGTCCGGTACGAGTTCTGCGATGAACGAGCGCGGCACGATGACGCGTTCATCGACGTAAAAGCGGAACTCCCCCAGCCACGCTTCGTGTGTGAGATACGCGGCCGGGATTCGCTCCTCGATGCGGCGGTGGAGCAACGACGAGATTTGCTGGCGCTCCGTCGCGGTGATACGCGCGTCCAGAAAGGGCTCGAGACGGTCGAGCGGGAGGTGCAAGGCCCACAGGATCAGATACGCAGCCTCATCGAAGGCGTTGCTGCTGCCATGGCCGTACGCGAGCCCTGCTTCACCGAAGCGGCTCACCGCATAACGCATCCAGTCGCGCAACGTGACGAGCTCGGAGGCTCCTGCAATCTCCGTCACGTGAGGAGGCGCTTCAGCATGAGCCGGTAAACGTGCGTGAGCTGCTCGAGTTCCGCAATGCTGACGCACTCGTCGATCTTGTGAATGGTGGCGCCGACGGGGCCGAGCTCCACGACCTCGGGGCATATGTCCGCGATGAAGCGGCCGTCGGACGTGCCGCCGCTGGTGGAGAGTGTCGGTGCCCTGCCGGTCACTTCGCGCAGCACCTCGCCTGCCACTTCCACCAGCTTGCCGCGAGCGGTGAGGAACGGCTTGCCGTGGCCGGTCCAGGTGATCGTGTGATCGAGCTGATGCCGCTCGAGGATCGTCTCCAAGTGCAGGGTCAGGGACTCGCGCGTGCTGGCGGTCGAATACCGGAAGTTGAACATGACATCGAGGCTGCCGGGAATGACGTTGCCGGCGCCGGTTCCGGCATGGATGTTCGAGCACTGCCAGGTCGTTGGCGGGAAGAACGCGTTGCCTTCGTCCCAGCGGGTCGCTGCGAGCTCTGCAATGACCGGGGCGGCGAGGTGGATCGGATTGCGCGCCCGATCCGGATACGCGATGTGCCCCTGAATGCCTTTCACGTGCAAGGTGCCGGAGAGCGTGCCGCGGCGGCCGTTCTTGATCATGTCGCCGAAATGGTCGAGCGAGGAAGGCTCGCCGATGATGCAATAGTCGATGTGCTCCCCGCGTGCGGCGAGCCGCTCGACCACACGCGCGGTGCCGTCGACGCTAGGTCCTTCCTCGTCGGACGTGATGAGGAATGCAATCGACCCCGGGGCATCCGGATGCGCCCGCACGAACTCGCGCGTCGCCGTCACGAACGCCGCCAAAGATGCTTTCATGTCGGCCGCACCGCGACCGTACAGTGTGCCGTCGCGAATGTCGGGCGTGAACGGATCCGAGTGCCACTCTGACAGCGGACCCGTCGGCACGACATCGGTATGGCCCGCAAGGCAGACCACCGGACTGTCGCTGCCGCGTCGCGCCCAGAGATTGGTTACACCGCCCTCGGTGAGCGTCTCGCACGCGAACCCCAGCGGCTCGAGCTCGCGGGCGATGAGCGCCTGGCATCCCGCGTCATCAGGCGTCACCGAACGGCAGGCGAGGAGCTTGCAGGTCAGCTCGAGCGTGCTGATATCGCCGTTCGCATGAGGTCGTTGCATGCCGGGATGTTAGCAAAGCGGGCACGGCATGCCTTGGACGATGCGCGCCGGTGCAGCGGCGCGCTGCGCCTTCACGGTGTGCGGTTGGCTGTCACCTAGTACGTGCGGTCGAGCATGCCAGGCTCGATATGCAGCGCACCGAAATCACTACCCGGATGCTTCCTGCTCTTTTCGGTCGGGCGGTCGAGCGCGTCGACGCGTGACGAGGGGGCATTCTGGTTGATGAGCCACGCGAGGTTGGTAGGCGAATCAGAGCCGCTCATCGCTTCGTCGTAGGTAATCTTGCCGTCGAGGTACATGCGGCAGAGCGACTGCTCGAAGGTTTGCGAACCCGGATAGAGCGACTGCTCCATCGCTTCCTTGATCTGCGTGATCTCGCCGTTCTTGACGAGCTCTGCGATGAGCGACGTGTTGAGCAGGATCTCGACCGCAGGCTGCAGGGCACCTTCGGTGTTGCGCACGAGGCGTTGACATACCACCGCGCGCAGACCGATGGACAGGTCGGAGAGCAGCCCCGAACGGGCATCGTAGGGAAACATGTTGATGATGCGCGACAGCGCGTGATAGCTGTTGTTCGCGTGCAGCGTCGAGAGGCACAGGTGCCCGGTCAGGGTGTGCAGCAGGGCCTGCTGCATCGTCTCGCGGTCGCGGACCTCGCCGATCATGATGAGGTCGGGGGCTTCGCGCAGGGCATTGGCGAGTGCACGGTGATAGCTGTGGGTGTCGACGTTGATCTCGCGCTGGTTCACCACGCTCATCTTGTGCTGAAACAGGTATTCGACCGGGTCCTCGATCGTCAGGATGTGCCCGGAACGATGCGTGTTGCGGTGATCGATCATCGCCGCGAGGGTTGTCGATTTGCCCGATCCCGTGGCTCCGGCGAGCAGCACGAGCCCGCGCTTCTCCATGACGAGATCGAGCAGTACCGGAGGCAAGCGGAGATCCTCGAAGGACGGGATTTGCGATCGGACGTAACGGATGACGAGCGAGATGGTGCCGCGCTGGCGAAAGATGTTGACGCGGAAATTGCCGACCGCGGGATCGATGTGCGAGAGGTTCATCTCGAGCTCGTTCTCGAACTCGCGCTGCTGCTCGTTGCTCATGAGCTCGTAGGCGACCCGGCGCACGTTCTCGGCGTCCATGATCTGCGTCGAGACCGGTGACAGCGTGCCGTTGATCTTGATGTTGATGGGCGCGCCGCACGAGATGAAGATGTCCGACGCCTGCTTGTCGGCCATCAGCTTGAACAGACGATCGAGATACATGGGTGAACCTCACGTGGGCCTGGCCCTGATGGATCGCTCGACGTGGTCGCCAATGCGCAATGTGCCGCGCAACGGCGCTCCCGCGCTACAATTCGCGGTCCGTCGTCGGCGCCCATTGCGCGTGCCGCAACCGCGCATGATAAGTCGCCGCCGCCGGGTGCTCGGGCATCCGGCCGACGACCGGCTTGGCTCTGCCGTCAGCCGTTGCCCACCCTGCGGTGAGGCGGTTTACTCACACACTAAGCAAAAGCAGGACCATGCTTGCAATCATCGGCGGCACCGGCCTCACGCGCCTTTCCACCCTCGCGGTCGCGCACCGCGAAGTGGTGCGTACGCCTTACGGCGAGCCTTCCTCGACCCTCGTGTTCGGCGAGATCGCCGGTCGACGTGCCGTCTTCATCGCGCGCCACGGGCACGGACATACGATTCCACCCCATCGCGTGAACTACCGGGCCAACATGTGGGCGCTGCGCAATGCAGGTGCAACCGCGGTGCTTGCAGTTGCCTCCGTCGGCGGCATCTGTGGCGTGCAGCCGGGCGATCTCGTGTTGCCGCATCAGCTCATCGATTACACGCACGGTCGGCTGGCCACGTTCTTCGACGGGGGTGACCGAACGGTCGTGCACGTCGATTTCACCCAGCCCTACACGCCGGAGCTGCGACAGAAATGCCTCGAGGCGGCTCCGCTTGCCGGGGTCGCGTTGAGAGATGGCGGGGTGTACGCCGCGATGTCAGGTCCGCGCCTCGAGACCGCGGCTGAGATCGATCGGCTCGAGCGGGACGGTGCCACGCTCGTGGGCATGACCGGAATGCCCGAAGCGGCGCTCGCGCGCGAGCTCGAGCTGCCCTATGCGTCGATTGCGGTCGTGGTCAACCATGCCGCCGGCCGGGGCGACTCCACCGAGCACATCTCGCTCGAGAGCATCGCCGACGTGCTCGAGTCGGCCATGGACAAGGTGCGGCTGCTGCTCGAGCAGGTCGCACCACTCATCTGAAGCTTCTCGCAATCGAGGTTCGCGAATGATTCGAAACGTTCTGCGCATGGGCGACCCGCGCCTTTGGGAACCCTCGGCACCCGTGCCGGTGTTTGACACCCCGCAGCTCCATTCGCTGCTCCAGGATATGCGCGACACGATGCGCGCGGAGAACGGGGCGGGGCTCGCAGCGCCGCAGATCGGTGTTGCGCAGCAGGTGGTGATCTTCGGAGTCGAGCGCAGCGTGCGCTATCCCGACGCTCCGCCGGTGCCCTATACCGAACTCGTCAATCCGACCATCACGCCGCTGTCGACCGAAACCGAAGAGGGCTGGGAGGGCTGCCTCTCGGTGCCGGGTCTGCGCGGGGTCGTGCCGCGTTACGCTCGCATCCGATATCAGGGTTTCGATCCGCAAGGGCGCAAGATCGTGCGCGAAGCCGAAGGGTTTCACGCGCGGGTGGTTCAGCACGAATGCGATCACCTCAATGGCATCCTGTATCCCATGCGCATGCGTGACTTCACCCGGTTCGGCTTCACGGAACAGATTTTCCCCGAGCTCGCTGACGCGTCCGACGACTGACGCACGAAGACCGGCGGCCGCGCTTGCTCAAGGATCTTTCCCTGCAGCGTCCTGCCGCCAGCGGCCTCGGCAGGCACTCACGTCATAGCCGACGCGTTCAGTCGAGCCGCAACTGATCGAAGAGGTCGGTCTCCAGCCGAAGCAGCGACGCGGGATCGTGCAGCATCGCGCCATTGACGAGAAAAACGTCTTCGGCGCGATCGCCGAGCGTGTTGATCTTGGCGCTCGTGACGTTGACCCCGGCGCTCGCCAGCGCGTAGGCGATGCGCGCGAGAAGACCGGCCCGGTCGCCTGCGACGATCTCCAGGATGTAGTGCGTCTCCTTGTCGTCCGGAAAGATCCTGATCTCCGGCGAAAGCGGGAAATGTCGCAGGTGCCTGCTGATGCGCCCCGTCGAGGGTGCCGCCAGCGGCGGACGCGTCTCGAGCAGTCGCGCGAGCTCGTACTCGATGTACTGGATCGTCTCGCGATGTGATGTATGCGGATCCGACGGGTCGTGCATCGAGAACGTGTCGAGCGCGTAGCCATGGCGCGTCGTGTGGATCTTCGCGTCGACGACGGACAGGCCGGTGCGCCCGAAGAAGCCGCACACCCGCGCAAACAGGTCCTTGTGATCGGGCAGGTACACGAATACCTGCAACCCCGCGCCCGCCCGTGACAGGCGGGCCTTCACCACCGGCTTCGCACCTTCGACGCGGAAGAAAAGATGACGCGCGTGCCAGGCGATCTCGTCCGGCGTGTGATGCTGGAAGTAGAGGTTGTCGAGCTTGCTCCACAGCGCCCGCTGCGCGTCCTCGCCCACGGCGTAAAGACGGAGCAATCGTCTCGCCTCGCCCTGTCGCTCCTGCAGGCTGTCCGCGAGGCTCGCAGCGCCCTTCCCCTGCAGGAAGGCGCGGGTGAGCCCGAAAAGATCTTCGAGAAGCTTCGCCTTCCACGCATTCCATACGCGCGGGCTCGTGCCGCGAATGTCGGCGACGGTGAAAAGATAAAGCGCCACGAGGCGTCGCTCCGTTTCGACCTTTTGCGCGAATTGAGCGATGACCTCGGGATCGCTCACGTCCTGTTTCTGCGCGGTCGAGGACATGGTCAGGTGATTGGCCACCAGCCATTCGACAAGCTGTGCATCCTCGGGCGACAGGCCATGCGCACGGCAGAACCGACGCGCGTCGCGTGCTCCGAGCGCGGAGTGATCACCTCCGCGGCCCTTGCCGATATCGTGGAAGAGCCCGGCCAGGTAGAGCACCTCGCGGCGCTCGAAGTCCGCGATGAGACGCGAGCACAACGGGTACTCGTGCGCATGCTGCGTCTCGCAGAACCGGCGCAGGTTGCGTATCACCATCAGCGTGTGCTCGTCGACGGTGTACACGTGGAAGAGATCGTGCTGCATCTGCCCCACGACGCGCCCGAATGACGGCAGGTAGTGGCCGAGAATGCCGTAGAGATTCATGCGCCGAAGCTCGTGCGTCAGGCCGCGCGGCTCGCGGAATACCTGCAGGAACCGCGCACGGTTCTCGGGATCCGCGCGAAACCGCGCATCGATGCGGTGCCGGTTGCGCCAGAGCGCGCGCAGCGTGCGCGCCGACATGCCCTTGAGCTCGGGATGGCGCTGCAACGTGAGGAAGGCGTCGAGCATGGCCGCGGGCCGGTGGGCGAAGAGCTCTTCGTCGGTCACGTCGAGCAGCTCGTCCACTGTCTGGAACTCGGCATTCAGCCGCGTCGGCGCGGTGGTGGTCGGCGCGATCCGGGCGTGCAGGTTCTGCAGCAGGATGATATTGAGCTGACGCACGAGCTTTGCCGCGCGGTAGTAGCGCTGCATGAGCTGTTCGCTTGCGCGCCGTGCATCGGTGTCGACGAACCCGATCTGCTTCGCCAGTGCCTGCTGCTGGTCGAAGATCAGCCGGTCCTCGCGCCGGCCCGCAAGATAGTGCAGGCGCACGCGCAACGCGCCGATGAAGCGCTGCTGGCGAGAGACGACGCGCGCTTCCTGCATCGTGATCAGCCCGGCCGCGGCGAGCTCGCTCCAGCTTTTCCCCAGCCCCGTGGCCCGAGCGATCCACAGCACGGTCTGCAGGTCGCGCAGTCCGCCGGGGCTTTCCTTCACGTTCGGCTCGAGGTTATAGGCGGCATCGTGAAACTTCACGTGTCGCTGCTGCTGCTCGAACACTTTCGACTCGTAGAACGCGACGCTGTCGAGAGCGCTGCGATAGGCCTCGTGGAAGCTGCGGTACAGCGCACGCGAGCCGGCGAGCAGCCGGTGCTCGAGCAGGCTGGTGGTGATCGTCGCGTCGGATCTCATCTCCTCGAGACATTGCGTGATGGTCCGCACGCTGTGTCCCGGCTCGAGCCCGATGTCCCAGAGAACGCCCAGCAGCCGCTCCACGAATTGCGCCGCGGTGCGGTCGGCATCGTGCCCGAGCAGGAGCAGCAGATCGACGTCGGAGTGCGGAAAGAGCTCGCCCCGACCAAAGCCGCCCACCGCCACCAGCGCCATGTGTGACGGAGCACGAAGCTCGCGCCAGATGTCGCCTATCACACGGTCGACGAGCCTTGCGTGGCCGCGCAGCAGGCTTGGAGTGTCCGGCCGCTCGACAAACGAGCTCCGCAACACATTGCGTCCGTCGCTCAGCTCCTGGCGCCAGCGCTGCGTGACCGACAGCGCAACAGCCGGCGTTTCGGCGTGCTCGACGACCGGGATCATGATCAGTCCGGCGGAGGGGGCGGCATGCCGGGCGATACCGTGAGGACCTCGTAGGCGGTGTCGGTGACCACGATCGTGTGCTCCCACTGCGCCGACAGCGAATGGTCCGCCGTGACGATGGTCCAGCCGTCCTTCATGCACCGGATGCCTGGCCCGCCGGCATTGACCATCGGCTCGATGGTGAACACCATGCCAGGCTGCAGCTTGAGCCCGGTGCCCGGACGTCCGTAGTGCAGCACCTGTGGCTCCTCGTGAAACTTGCGACCGATGCCATGGCCGCAGAACTCGCGCACGATGGAGAAGCCGTTGCTTTCGGCGTGGCGCTGGATGACACTGCCGACGTCGCCGAGATGCGCGCCGGGGCGCACCGCGCGGATGCCTTTCCACATGGCCTCGTACGTCACCTCCACCAGCCGTCGCGCCTGGATCGATGGCGCGCCCACGATGAACATGCGGCTGGTGTCACCGTGAAAGCCATCCTTGATCACCGTGATGTCGATGTTCACGATATCGCCGGACTTCAACTTCTTGTCGCCCGGGATGCCATGACACACGACATGATTCACCGAGGTGCACACGGAGGCCGGATAGGGCACATGCCCGGGCGGCGCATAGTTGAGAGGGGCAGGGATCGTGCCTTGCTCCTCGACCATGTAGTTATGGCAGAGCCGGTTGATCTCACCCGTGCTGGTTCCCGCCTGCACGTAAGGCGTGATGTAGTCGAGCACATCGGCTGCGAGGCGCCCTGCGATTCGCATCTTCTCGACGTCGGGGGCGGTTTTGAGATTGACGGACATTTTCGACGTTCAGCGCTCGTCGCGCAGAAGCTCATTGAGGCTCGTCTTGGCACGCGTTTTGGCGTCGACCTGCTTCACGATGACGGCGCAATAGAGATGGCAACCACCTTCGGCCGACGGAATGCTGCCCGCGACGACCACCGAGCCTGCAGGCACGCGTCCGTAGCTGACTTCGCCAGTGGCCCGGTTCAGGATCTTCGTGCTCTGGCCGAGGAACACGCCCATGCCGAGGACGGAGTTCTCCTCCACGATCACGCCTTCGACGACCTCGGAGCGCGCGCCGATGAAGCAGTTGTCCTCGATGATCGTCGGATTCGCCTGCAATGGCTCGAGCACGCCACCGATGCCGACGCCGCCGGAAAGATGCACGTTGCGGCCGATCTGTGCGCACGATCCCACCGTCGCCCACGTATCGACCATCGTGCCTTCATCGACGTACGCGCCCACGTTCACGTAAGACGGCATCAGCACGACATTGCGCGCGATGTACGCGCCACGCCGCGCGACCGCCGGCGGAACCACGCGCACGCCGGCGCCGGCGAAGTCCGCGTCGGAAAAGCCCGCGAACTTGGTCGGCACCTTGTCGTAGAACGCGAGCCCCGAAGCATCGGAGCCCTGCATCCCGAGCCGAACCGCCGAGTTGTCCGCCATGCGAAACGAGAGAAGCACCGCCTTCTTGATCCACTGATGGGTGATCCAGGCGCCGTCGCGCTTTTCGGCGACCCTCAAGCGGCCTGCGTCGAGCTCCGCGAGCACGTGCCCGACCGCGTCACGAACCCGTCCGCTCGCCGTTCCAGGTGATAGCTCCGCGCGCTGGTCCCACGCGGCGTCGATGATGTGCTCGGCTTCCATGTCGATCTGAGAGGCCCAAACCGGGCATTTTACCGTGCGCGGCGGGTGCGAAGCGAACCGCGCGCCAGCTACATCGCCTTGAACCGATGTGCGAACGTGCGGCTCACGGTGAGCTTCTCGGGACGCTGCTTGAGAAGGATGACCGGCTGGTCGCGCCAGTCGCGTTCCACCTTCGCGATCGCCCGCAGATTGACGATCGTGCTGCGGTGAATCTGCCAGAACGTGTCGGGATCGAGCTCGTCGAAGAGCTCCTTGATCGGCTTGCGTATCAGCGCTTCACCGTCGCAAGTGACGACCTTGGTGTACTTGTCCTCGGCCTGGAAGTACAGCACGTCGTTGACCTCGATCATGCGCATCGCTGTGCCAAGCGAGGCGCGCACCCACCTGAGCGGCGCACTCCCGCCGCCGTGCGCCCCCAGCCGGGCGAGCAGCGCCGACAGGTCAGGGGGCGCGAGCGCGAGCCGGCTCTTCACCCGTTGCACCACCTTGTCGATGCGTTCGCGCGTGGGAGGCTTCAGCACGTAATCGACCGCCCCCTCGTCGAAGGCCGACACGGCGTACTCGTCGTAGGCAGTCACGAAGACCACATGACAGCGACCGGAAAGCTCGCGCGCCACTTCCAGCCCGCTCTTCAGCGGCATGCGTATGTCGAGGAATGCGATGTCAGGCCGAAGCGTCTGCGCCATCTCCAGGGCTTGCTCTCCGTTCTCGGCCTCGCCCACGATATCCAGTTCAGGCCAGCTCTCGGCGAGCCTCGTCTTGAGCATGGCGCGCAGCAACGGCTCGTCTTCGGCCAGGATGCACGTAGCCATCACGTCTCCGCGGGAATCTCGATCACGGCACGCGCGCCCCGCGGCTGCGTGTTTTCGAGCGCAAAGTGACCTCGGCCGCCATAAAGAGCGGCGAGTCGGTCGCGCACGTTGGCAAGCCCGATGCCGCGACCCGGCAGCCGCGATTGCCCCGGCGCGACGCCACCGCCGGTGTCGGTGACAGTGACCTGCAGCCTGCCGTCGACGCGCTGCGCAGCGATCGTCACGCTTCCACCCTGTGCCTGGGCCTGCAGCCCGTGCTCGATGGCGTTCTCCACGACGGATATGAGCAGGCCGGGCGGAAACGGCATGTCGCGCATCGCCTCGGGGACGTCGACATGAAACTCCAGACGCGGGCCCATGCGCATCTTCAGGATGTTGAGGTAGGCCTCGGCCATCTCGACCTCCTTGCCAAGCGCCGTGCTCGTCGTGCGCAGCTGCGGCAACGCCGCGCGCAGATACGCCAGAAGGTGGCCGAGGAGCTTGCCGGCCTGTGGGGGATCGGTCTCTGTGAGGTACTGGACCGATGCGAGCGTGTTGAACAGGAAATGCGGCTCCACCTGCGCCTGCATGAGCTTGAGTTCGGTCTCGATTGCCTGCTTGCTCAAGAGATGCTGGGCGGCCTGTGCCTTGAGCAATGCCGCCTCGGTTCGGGCTTCGCGAAACTTGAAGAGGAAGAAGAGGCTGACGAAGAGGCCGTTGAAGAAACCGATCATCATCGTGAGGCCGAACGAGCGCATGGCGACACGCCAATCGATCGGCGGAAGGCCTTTCACCATGACCACGAGCAGCATCCCGAGCGCGCTGCCAACCGCCACCGCGGCAATCAGGCGCGCGACGGGCCAGCGCTTCTCCCAGGGCGAGGCGACATTGACGCAGTACGCGATCGCAAAGCCAAAGCATTGTGCCGAGACGAACGGATGCCAGAAGGGTCGAGGATCCTCGATCCACAGCAGCGCTGCAACACCGGTATTGATGGCGGCGATGAGAAGCGCCGTAGTCCACGACACGCGCAGACTGTTGCGCAACGCCTGGAGCGCGCCGAAGGCGGGCTTGAAATCGGACCCGGTCATCGGGTCATTCTAGGGGCACACGCTGGATCACGGCCATGTGGCCGACGAGACGCGCGGGTCAGCGACGAAGCGCTGCGGATGCGCACTGACGCGCTGGCAGGATGGTCAAAGGCCTGCCAGAGTGACCATGCGATCGATCGCTTCCGAGCACTCGTCCAGCGGCGCAACGAGCGCGATCCGCACATACCCGATGCCGGGGTTCACGCCGTGCGCTTCACGCGCGAAGAAAGTTCCGGGCATCACGGTGACCGACTGCTCGTCGAAGAGCCGCGTCGCGAAGACGACGTCGTCGATCGGTGTGCGCGCCCATAGATAGAAGCCGGCTGCCGGCATCTCGCATGGGAGCGCCGGGGCGAGACGCGGCTGCAGCACCCGGAACTTCTCGGCGTACGCACGACGATTCTCACGCACGTGTGCTTCGTCGTTCCATGCCGCGATGCTTGCCGCCGCAACCGTGGGTGACATCGCGGACCCGTGGTACGTGCGATACAGGAGGAACGCCCTGACGAGCTCTGCGTCGCCTGCGACATAGCCCGAGCGCATGCCTGGGACGTTCGAGCGCTTCGAGAGGCTGCCGAACGTGAGAAGCTGGCGGTAATCCATGCGTCCGATGCGCTGCGCGGCGGCAAGCGCTCCGAGCGGTGGACGCGCCTCGTCGAAGTAGAGCTCCGAGTAACACTCGTCGGATGCGACGACGAAGCCGTAGCGGTCGGCAAGATCGAACAGCGTGCGCCATTCATCGAGTGTGAGAACGCGCCCGGTCGGATTGTCCGGCGAGCATACGTACAGGAGCTGCGTGCGGGCAAGGACCGCCTCGGGCACGTCGCTCCAGGCTGGCTTGAAGCCATTGAGCGCACTGGCGTTGACGCAGTACGTCCGGGCCCCCGCGAGGAGGGCGGCACCTTCGTAGATCTGATAGAACGGATTGCTCATGAGCACGGTCGCACCGGGGCGGCTCGGGTCGACGACCGTTTGTGCGAAGGCGAACAGCGCCTCGCGACTTCCGAGCACGGGCAGCACCTGCGTGTGAGCATCGAGCGCCTCGAGTCCGTGGCGTCGCCGCAGCCACGCTGCAATGGCTTCGCGCAGCTCTATGCTGCCCGCCGTCGTGGGATAATTCGCGAGCCCTTGCGTTGCCGCGCGCAGCGCGTCGATGATGAACGGCGGCGTTGGATGCTTGGGCTCACCGATCGACAGGTTGATCGGCCGAAGGCCCGCATTGGGCTGCAGAGGAGCAAACGCCTTTCGCAACCGCTCGAATGGATAGGCGTGCAGCCGCTCGAGGCGCGGGTTCACGCGCAAGCGAGGTCGGTTCACGATGGGATGCATGCTGATGACGGAATGCATGCGCAAATGAGCGGCGGATTATACGGTAGTGCATCTCGAAAGACGGCGTGCAGCTGAGGCGCGACGACCTCGCGCGCGAGCGCGACTCGGACATGCACGTCGTGAATGCACCCGCGCTTTCCGGCGCGTGGCGCGTGGTCCGCGGCGTCGCCACCCTCGCTGCAGGCACCGTGCTTGCT
>JALYXY010000121.1 GCA_030946875.1 Pseudomonadota bacterium
TTCCCCGCCGTAATGACAACGCGTTCGCGCGATGGGGATCGTGATGCTGACTTCCCGTCTTTCTTCGTCAGCTGTCACGTAGTAGGCCAGCGCGACATGATCCTCACGGACGGCGTAATAGATTGACGAGCCGTTACTCCACGACAGGCTTCCCGCTGTTCCTGGCTGCAACCACCGTTCGCGACGCCACCGGCGAATACCGAGCCGCGTGCGTTGCTCGATGACTCCGCGCCACCCGGTCGACCACTGTTTGATCCGCCCACGCGCTCCTCAACGTTTATCGAAATGTTTTGCGTTAACCGGCCGCCAGGGTGCTCGCGGCTTTCTCAGACGACCGGGTTGACAGCTCCTGTGTTGCACGTTGCGTTCCCTAGGGCTGTGCAACATGCAACAGCGCGGTCCGGTCCGTTGAAAAGACCGTAAGCGCCAGACTGTAAAGGATAAAGTGCAGCTAACTGACCTGCCCGGGTTTTTCGGTCCATTCATGACTTGAGAGAATGGCTCCCTGCTCACGAAGCGAGGAGCTGATGAAGAAAGCACGGTTTACCGAAGAACAGATGGTCATGATTCTCCGCGAAGCAGATCGTAGTCCGATTGTGGAGGTCGCGAAGAAGCACAAAATCAGCGAGCAAACGATCTATGTGTGGCGTCGCCGGTTCGGCAAGCTCGAGCCGGCGGATGTGAAACGGCTGCGCGAGCTCGAAGCCGAGAACGGGAAGCTCAAGCGCATGGTCGCCGAGCGGGAGATGGCGATCGAGACGCTGAAAGAGATCAACCGCCGAAAATGGTGAGCTCGCAGGCCCGACGGGACCAGGTGGCTTTGGCGATGGAGCGAGGGCATTCCCAACGTCAAGCCTGCGAGCTGCTCGACATGCCTCGTTCGATGTTGAAGTATCGCGCGGTGCGCGCTGAACGCGACGCACCCGCGCTCGATGCGATGCGCCGGATCGCCGCAACGTATCCCCGCTACGGATATCGGCGTATACGCATCTTTCTGCGGCGCGAGGGTCACCCGATGAGTCCGGATCGCACCTATCGGCTGTGGCGCAAAGCCGGCTTGCAATTGCCACGACGTCGGCCACGCCGCCGTGTAGCGACGTCACGGCCGCGGCCACTGCCAGCTCGGGGACCGAACCAGGTGTGGGCGTACGACTTCGTGCACGACGCCTGCGCCAACGGCCAGAAACTCAAGTGCCTCACCTTGATTGACGAGTTCACGCGCGAATGTCTCGCGATCGATGTCGCAGGAAGCATCCGCTCCGCCGGCGTGATCGACGTCCTGAAGCGCGTGATCAGCGTGCATGGCGCGCCGGCGTTCCTGCGCTCGGACAACGGGCCCGAGTTCATCAGCAAAGCGATTCTGGAATGGCTCGCCGAGGCCAAGATCGACACTGCGTTGATTGACCCGGGCAAGCCCTGGCAGAACGGCGCCGACGAAAGCTTCAACGGGAAGTTTCGCGACGAGTGCCTCAGCATGGAATGGTTTCGTAGCCGCACCGAAGCACGTGTTCTGATCGAGATCTGGCGCCGCCACTACAATACCGTTCGGCCGCATTCGAGCCTCGGTTACCGCACACCGCACGAGTTCCGCCGTCGTCACGAGTCCACCCATCAGGAAGCCGCTCTCAAGAGCAAATGGTCCGAAATGACCTAAGCAGGTCAGTTGTTACTCTGAAAGGCGCGAGCCGTTCTTGGTCAACGGCCCGGATGCGAGCAGGCGAACGACAAGCATCCAGATAACCCCGGGGCGTGTTTTCATTCGTCCCTCTGTGCTGCAGTTTGCCACTCCGGAGTTGCGGAAACCGGTGCTCCTTGCAGTGCGTCTATGGCCGACCGCACATCCCGCATTGCTCGACCGACCTCGCCTGCGATCGTGTCGCTGCGCACGTTGGTGAGCAGCGAGCGCCAGCCTGGCGGGGAGCTCGCGTCCAATTTGACGGCGACCAAGATGTCGAGAACCTCGTACAGGGCGCTGAGGGCTTGCTGCCGCTGATTATGTTGCTGCGCCTGATTGCGTTCTTGGGTGTCACGCAGCCGGCTCACATCGCGCAGCACGGAAAGATGCTCGCCGGGCAGGATATTGGCCACCGCGCGAAATTCAACAGCAATGGTCTCACCACTGCGCGTTCGCACGGAGTATTCACCAGTCATGGTTCCGCACTTAAGGAACTCCTGCCATGCGTGTGGCACAAGCTCACGCTGCAACTCCGGAGTGATGTCGCTCACACCTAGCTCTAGTAGCTCCTCACGGGTATAGCCGAGCAGCTCGCAGGCCGCTGCGTTTACGGAGACATAGCGCGCGCCGTCGTCGGCGATCAGGATAGCGTCGAGCGCGTAATCGAACACCGCCGCGAACCGCTGAAGGTCGTCCGCCGCGAGGCCGGCGTGATGGTGCAGGTTTGTCTGGCCGGGCTCCGCCGTCATGCGCGCAATGGTTTGGCCAAGTGCCCGTCTGGCGGAGACGAGCTCCGCCTTCAGAATCTGCACCGCGTTGATGTCGCGCGTAGTGTCGGCAGGGAGGCTGGCTAGCCGGTCCACCGCGCTCGCGAGCGCCGCATCAGCCCTAGCAAGGTTCAGCATCGGAGCCTCAGTTCAATTGACTCAGAATGATTGCGCGTTTTGCGGGCGAACGCAATCGCCAGGGCCTTAGCGAAACGACAAGGAGCTGAATGGCAGCCCGATGACCATCGAGGCCCGATACCGCGGTGGCCTCATTCACCCACGGGCGTTCGTGCCGCGCCGACGTGGAGCACCGGTAGTTGTCGGGGATTCGTGGATAACCTGGCCGCGAACCCAAGCCGTCAATGTCGCTACTCGCTACGCGGGAGCAAACAAGAAATCGTATCCAATAGCTGCTCAATCGCAAACGGCTTACGCAGAAACGCCGACAGAAGCTTCGCACACGGTCCCAGCTCGTCTTTTCCAACGCCACTTGTCATCACGATAGGGATGCTCTCGTACGCAGGCATGGCTCTTATGGCAGTGACCATCTGAACTCCATCCATCACCGGCATCATGTAATCCGTGATGATCAGGCTGGGGATCGGATTTTCGAGCAAATCCAGGGCGCGCCGTCCATTTGCAGCCACGGCCACGTTGAAGCCCTCGAGCTCCAGGATTGCCTTCAGCACGGCAGCGGCACTCTGCTCGTCCTCCACCAGCAGCACCCGTGCGTTTGAAGCGCTCAAGTTGGAGCGCCTTCCTCGTCTACAGGCCGCTGCACTCGCAAGCCCGACGTGGTGAGCTCCAGCTCGCGGATCGACAGGTCCTGGAGACTGACCTGTACCTTGCCTATCGAAACAGACCGAACCAGTTTCTGATGCTGCTCCGAGACGGATAGCCGCACGACGTTGTCCATGAGAGGCGACACCTCTCCGGCAAGGACAGGCGCGCTGCCGTCATGCCCCAGGCGCACGGAGAAGAGGCTCGTGGCTCCGGCTCGCCGCAATTCTTTGAACAGGGCGGCGAAAAAAGCAGCGCCCCGTTGCTCGTACGCTGCGGTCGCGAATAGCGAACCCAGCCCGTCCACGAACACGCGCCGAGCTCCGGTGCTCTTAACCGCCGTCAGTAGCCGATAGCCCACCTCGTCGAGTGATTCACTGGATCCGAGCGTTGGCCGTCCCCAGAGATGCAATAAGCCATCTCCCACGAGGCTCCGTAGGTTGAGGCCAAAGGTTTCTCCAACCGCTTCTGCGGCGTCGATGGACTCCTCAAAGGCGAAGAGAAGGGCGGGCTCGCGCGCGCTTGCCTGGGACAGAAACTGCAGCCCGGCTAGGGACTTACCGGAGCCCTCAGGCCCAGTAATTGCGGTCGTGCTTCCGATTGGGTAGCCGCCATGGATCATCGCGTCGAGGCCCGGTACCCCAGTACTCACGCGAGCGTTGATCGGGGCCACCGGCCCCCTGCCTAAGACGGTCTCGAGCTGCGGAAACAATACGATACCCTGGCTGCCGATACGGAATGTATGCGCCGCGTGCACTACCGACGAGCCACGGAATTTGACGATCTCCACTGTACGCTCGTGCCGTGACCTCACGACTTGCTGCCTTAGCATGATGATGCCGTCAACCATCGTCTGCTCGGGTGTGGAATGCGCGGCAGACGCGGATACGCTGTTGAGCAGAAGTACTGTACATCCGGTGAGCGCGGACATGGCTTGGATCTGAGCGATGAAGAGCTTGAGTTCCTGCGCAGATCCGGATGCCCCCGCCGCGGTCACTAAGCCGTCTAATACGAGGAGATCGACTTTCCGCTCGTGCATCTCATGGGTAAGCACCCCCATCAGTCCAGGCAGTCCTTCCCTCGCGAGCCCGTCGAACGCGCTGATGTAGCGCAGCGCCCGTGGAATGGCGTTTTCCTGGTAGAACGAGAACATCTCCATGTGCTGCAACATCCGCGCATGGGATTCAGAAAGTAGCGTGATGTACGTGGCCTTTCGGCCTGCTGCCGCCCAGTTGAAGCTGATCTGATTAGCGAGAATCGTCTTTCCGGCTCCGGCACTCCCCTGCACGAGGTAGATGCTGCCTTTCAACAATCCACCGTTGAGAATTTGGTCCATCCCGGGAATGCCGGTCGGCATCGTCTCCAGTCTCAATTCACACTCCCATCGCAGTAGCTTTGCTCTGCCCCATGGGCATGGTGACGACGAACGTGCATCCGCGCCCTGAGGTCTGTTGTAGGACCACGGTTCCACCATGCAAAGTGGCGAGGTGCCGTACGATCCACAAGCCTAGGCCGAATCCGGCGGTCGCGTGTCTGGGCTGCACCGTCCGACCGAATTTTTCGAAGATGTGCTGTTGCCGATCACGTGTGATGCCAGGGCCGGTGTCGATTACCCGAATGACCGCGTTGCCATCGCTGTCGTGCTGTGCTTCGACCGTGACAGGAGCACCCTCGCCATACTTCAGTGCATTCGATACGAGATTTGCCATGATCGTCTCGACGGCTGCACGGTCGAAGTTTCCGCAGAGATCCGGCTCGACATGGGCCTCGATCCGCGTCTGCTGGAACTCTGCCTTAGCGGAATAGAGATCAACGATCTGAGTCACGATGTCGCTGAGCAGGACCGGCTCGCGACGCAAGGTGAGCTGGCCAGACTGCACCCGCGTCACGTCGATCAACAGCGAGCTGCGTCGAGCGAAGCTTTTTAGCACCCGTTGGGCAATGGCGATCTGAACGTTCACCCCTTCAGCATCGCCTCTACGGGATAAGCGCTGTACCATTTCAAGGTGCAATCCGATTGCATGAAGTGGAGTGCGAATCTCATGCGCAGCGACGGTGAGAAGATTGAGATAGCCCGCTTCGCTTGATCGCGCCTGCGCGACCGCGTCCTTAAGCCTCGCGATCTCGGCGCGCAGATCTTCGATCAACAAAGAATGCAGATCAGTGCCCATAGGGAAATAACGTCGGCGTGACGAACCCTAACGGACAGGGCTGATAACCCGGAAGTGCAATGCCATCGCAGTACGTACGTAACGAGAGCAGGACGCTCACGATACTCCTAACCTGACGTGCCGGGCGAGACATGGTCCATGTTCGTCGTCGCCGAATCCATGCACGAATGCTGCCGGAATAGATGTTCCGCAGAACAGACTTTGGGACTCTGGGACACAACCCGTCGCAGATGGCTGGACACAGAGCGCAGGGCGCGGCGGGCGGAGCTGACAAGAGCGGCGAGGGTGTCATGTGCAGCATGACGACGCGCTCGACCTGAACTCGTGGTACCCCAGAGCCCCAGCCGACCGGTAGCGGATCAGGTCACGCGGGCAGGCGCAGACAAAGTCTTACCTCGGCAGCCACGCCCTGAACACTGTGGCATCAGAATCGCTCGCGACGACTTCTAACTTTCCCTGGTTGCAGTGGCTGTTTCCCGTACGATGTAGAGCCCCAAGCTTGCTGCGAGTCGCGCTGGCACCCCCGATGTCTGCGCGTTCCGAACTAGGGTAATGGGAACAGGTCTGGTCGGCTTGTCAAAACGGGTGAGCGCCGCAAGCCCTTCGTCCTAGACATCACGCGGAAACCGGCTTCGCGACAAACGCACTACATTCGACGATGAAGGAGCAGTTGCACTCATCCTGTCGCGCCGCTGATAGCGAGATCCCGGTAGCCGTATGACATTGCAGATGCGTGCAGGCTCCATGAGCCCCCGCCGTAGGGCTCTGTCGATTTGAATCACAATGGCGACGCAGGGCGACGTATCGTGAAGGGTCCTACCCTCGTCCGGAGGCATGAGGCACGCCTTGATTGCGTTTGATTTCTTGATCGCGTCTGATTCGTCGGTGGGGGTGATAAGCATAATTGAGCAGCTAGCTCGAGCCGCAACTTCTTTAGCTGCCGTGGTTGGGAGGCTAGGAGTTCAGAGTATGCACGAATGCCCGCGTGTCGCGCCATGTATCGTCCTTAACCGCGCGCAAAGGCACAGGCGATCCGTGTAGGGGATCATGCTGGCGACGGGTTTGATCCACAGAACGCTTACGTTGTCACTCACGAGTCCACCTCCTCGTCGTGAGTGGGTCAACCACATCATCACTGCTCATGAAGTGCATCGTGCTGACACTCGGGACATGCCTGCTCGCAGCACCTGGAGGCAGCATTGAGCGCATGCAACTTCTCGCACCCGTGCGTCATGGCAGGTGACATTTACGGCACACGACTCGTAACCACCTGTCACTCTCCGTTGCGATGCGGAACAGCGTCCGGCATGCTCGACACCGGCTGCACTTCGCACCACGAGTACAGCGCCTCGTACATGATCAAACCGTGGCTCAGCAACTCGTGATCGTTCGAAAACGTGCGCGACAAGCCGAGGGAGGTTGCGTACAGGCCCGCTGATTGCGGTGTCAGGTCGAGCCGCGACGTGTCAGCGCCCCGCACGATCGCCGCGAGCCTCGCAAGACCAGAGGACTTGAGCTCGTATTTCTTCAGGAATGCGTCGAAGCTGCAGAGCTCGCCGACATGGCCTAGCTCGACGCCCGGAACATCGTAAGGAATTGCCCCGGTCTTTTCCGCAACCGGCAAAACGAGGTGCGCCGGTACGTACAGAAACTCGGGCTCCACATCGATGAAACGCGCGATGAGCCATGGACAGGCAATACGGTCGACCTTCGGCCGTTCACGCGTAACCCACTTCATCGTCGCTCCTCGATGCAGGTAAGCTCGCAAGTGGGACACGCGAGCCCGGTTGGCGGCGCGGGCCAATCACAAAGATATGCGAGAAGAAAGTGGTGCGCTGCCGGCGCGGTTGGCCGGTGGGGGTGCTGAGGTCCAAGCATGATGCGAACCCTTTCGTGGCGAAAGAACCAACGAAGGGCAGAGCTTGGACGCGGGAGGCGTCTAGCGAGGCGGGGAGTCTGCCGATGATCCCCGTTGACAGTATAGGCATGCGCCGCCTCCAGTGACAAGTCACCCGCCCATCAGCATCGGAGCGGCCTCATCGCCACCTTTCCGGAGTTACGGTTCGACCACCCACGCGCCAGACCCAACCAAAACGGCGGCCCGCGCCAAATTTCGGGCGGGGGGTTGTCGTTTGCGGACAAGAAGCTCACCATTAGCCGCCGCAAATCCCAAATGTCACCTGTAGTGGCTCGCCCCATAACTCGACATCCAACTCAGGAAGAGATCATGAGCTCACCGACTCGCATCAAACCGGTTACCCGGCGCACCATTCTCAAGGGTGCGGCAGCTGCGACTGCTCTGCAGCTCGCACCGCCGTTCATGATGAATGCGCGTGGTCAGTCGACGCCGCTGCGCATCGGGATGGTTGATCCGTTGACGGGCGTTTACGCGGCCGTGGCTCAGAACGAGGTCATGGGAGCGAGGCTCGCGGTTGAGCAGATCAACGCCAGGGGCGGCATCCTGGGCCGCCCTGTCGAGCTCCTGGTCGAGGACTCTGCAAACGACGTCGGCACGGGCGTGCAAAAGGCGCGCAAACTCATCGAGCGCGACCAGGTGCAGTTTCTGATCGGGGACGTGAATTCGGGCATTGCGCAGGCCATCGCCCAGGTCAGCAACGAGAAGCGCATCCTGCATATCGTCTCCGGTGGCCATACCGACACGATCACCGGCAAAGACTGCAAATGGAACGTGTTTCGCGTCTGCAATACAACCAGCATGGAAGCCAACGCCGTCGCTGAGCTTCTGTTCAAAAAGTACGGAAAGAAGTGGCACTTCATCACGCCTGATTACGCGTTCGGACATACGCTGCAACAGGCCGCGGCAGCCGACCTGCAGAAGCTCGGTGGCACCATCACCGGCAACGAGCTCGCGCCGCTCGGCACTACGGACTTTTCGGCGTATCTCATCAAGGCTCGCGCCGCAAAACCGGACGTCCTGCTGGTGCTCCCGCAAGGGTCCGACATGGTCAACTGCCTGAAGCAGATTGCCCAGTTCGGAATGGAAAAGCAGATGCACGTCGCTGGTCTGCAGCAGGAGCTCGAATCGCTCGAGGCGATGCCGCCCGAAGCGCGTGTGGGCATCTGGATGTTCGAGTGGTACTGGAAGCAGCCGGGTGTGCCGGGCGTCGAAAAGTTCGTCGCCGACATTCGCAAGATGAACGGCGGCAAGGTTCCCACGGCGCGGCACTGGTTCGGCTACGCTTCGGTGCACACGCTGGCGGGCGTCGCGAACAAGGAAAAGACGCTCGATGCAAGAAAACTGGCGGAAGCACTCGGCGGCTACGAGCTGCCGCCCGAGATCAAGTTGCAGCCCAACCGCTGTTATTACCGCAAGGGTGATCATCAGCTGATGACTTCCGCCTTCGTCGGCGAAGCGCTGTCGAAGCCAGCTGGCGATCCCGAGGACCTGTTCCGTGTCGACCAGGTCATTGCGGGCGACAAGACCGCACCCCCGGAGAACGCGACGGGCTGCAACGTGCAATGGCCCGCCTAGTCGCGTAGGCAACAGCGCCCGGGGCCCCTCGGGCGTTTTTCATTGAAGTGATACGCGGACGTTGGCGCCGGTCGTTCTGCGCGGCTTCGCGGTGTGAGGGGAAATGGCCGAGCTTCTGCTTTTCAACGTCACCAATGGCCTGATCATCGGTGCGTTCTATGTGCTGATGGCTTTGGGCCTGTCGCTCATCCTCAACCTCAGCAA
The DNA here is from genome assembly GCA_030946875.1 of Pseudomonadota bacterium. GTDB lineage: Bacteria > Pseudomonadota > Gammaproteobacteria > Burkholderiales > Casimicrobiaceae > CAIWHR01. The sequence goes on from JALYXY010000121.1 coordinate 9,091, forward strand.
CGTGATCAATTTCGCGCACGGCGGCTTTCTCGTCCTGGGCGGCTACATCGCTTACACGATCACGCCCTACGTCGGCTTCTGGGGGGCCCTGCTGATCGCGCCGCCGCTCACGGCACTCATCGGCGTTGCGATAGAACGAACCCTCATTCGGCCACTCTACGGCCGTGATCCGCTGTACAGCCTGCTTCTGACGTTCGGCCTGGCATTCGTTTTCGAAGACGGCGCGCGTTTCATCTGGGGTGCTCAAGGCAAGCCGGTTACAGTGCCCGCCATACTCGCGCAGCCACTCAGCAACGAGCTTTTCTTCATTACCGGCTATCGCCTGTTCATGGTCGCCACGGTTGTCGTCGTGGTCTCGCTCCTGTTCGTCTTCTTGCGTTACACGCGAATCGGCATGCGCATCCGTGCAGGCACGCTCGATCTGGAAACCGTAGCCGCACTGGGCATCAATGTGGGGCGGCTGCGCACCCTCAACTTTGCGGTGGGTATCTACCTTGCGGGATTGAGCGGCGTGCTCGCGGCCGGTCAGCTTGGCCTCGAGCCGACCATGGGCACGGGTCTCCTGATGCCGAGTTTCATTGCCATCATCGTCGGAGGCGTAGGCAGCCTCACGGGCACGTTGCTCGGGGGCTTGCTGATCGGTGTCGCGTCTGGAGTGACGGCGGTGTTTCTGCCGGCCGCGAGCGAGGCGATCATGTACGTGCTCATGGCGGTGGTCTTGCTGATCCGACCGCGCGGCTTGCTCGGTGAGGAAGGCATGATGACATGAGCGCCGATATTGAAGTGACAGGGCTCGCCCGGCGCAAAACGCTGGTCACGCTAATCACGATCTGGACCGTGCTCCTCCTGGCCCCTTACTGGATGCCGCCGCTCGGGGGCTATACGGCGCTGGGCACTCGCGTGCTCGTGCTCGGGCTTGCCGCCATGTCGGTCAATTTTTTGCTGGGCTTCACGGGTGTGCTCTCGTTCGGCCACGCCGCCTACTTCGGGCTCGGTGCGTACGGCGCGGGATTCGCGCTCAAGTTCCTTGCCCCGAGCACGCCGCTTTCGCTCGTGTGCGGCACATTGCTGGGGGGGATCGCGGGCGCATTGCTCGGCGCACTCATCGCGCGTCGGCGCGGTGTGTATTTCGCGATGGTGACGATCGCCTTCGGGCAGGTGTTCTATTACATCGCTTTCCAGTGGAGCTCGCTGACCGGCGGTGACGACGGCTTGCGCGGGTTCTCTCGCCAGCCACTGCATCTCGGCGTCGCAGACATCGACATCCTGTCCAACGCGAATGCGTTCTACTACTTCGTCCTCGTATGCGTGGCGCTTGCCGCCGGCGTGATGGGCTTCGTTCTGCGGTCACCGTTCGGCCGAACGATGCTCGCCATACGTGAAAATGAGCGGCGCGCCCGCTTCCTCGGGATCCCGGTCGATCGCCATATCTGGATCGCCTTCACGCTGTCGTGCTTCTTCATGGCGTTTGCCGGTGCGCTCTATGCTCTGGTCAACAATTTCGCCGATCCACGCGGATTGCACTACAGCCAGTCCGGTGACTTCGTAATGATGGCCGTGATGGGCGGCATGCGCAGCTTCTGGGGGCCACTGCTCGGTGCGGCCGTGTTCGTGGTGTTGCAGGATTACCTGTCGAGCGTCACTATCAACTGGATGTCGTTCGTCGGCATGCTGTTCATCGCCATCGTGCTGTTCTTCCCGCGCGGACTGCTCGGGTTCATCCGTAGGAAGAAAGAGGCATGAGCTTGCTCAGCGTCAAAGGGGTGAGCAGGCGTTTCGGCCACCTCGTCGCATTGCGCGATATCTCGCTCGAAGTCGAGGACGGCGAGCTGCGAGCCATTATCGGTCCCAACGGGGCGGGCAAGACAACGTTCTTCAACCTCGTGAGCGGCTTCTTTCCTCCGAGCTCAGGCACGATCTCCTTCGATGGCCGCGACATCACCACGGTCTCGGCGCATCAGCGCGTCGTGCTCGGCATTGCGCGCACGTTCCAGATCACCGAAATCTTTCCGGAGCTCAGCGTCTTCGAGAACGTGCGCATCAGTACTGAAGTGGCGGATGGCTATCGGCTGCGTGCATGGATGAGGGCCTCCGAACAGGCCAGGATCCATCGCGAGGTCGAGAAGACACTGCAGCTGACCGGTCTGGCCGCCAAGGCCGATCGGCTCGTGGGCGAGCTGTCGCATGGAGACCAGCGCGCGGCCGAAATCTCCATGGCATTGGCTCTGCGCCCGAGGTTGCTGCTGCTCGATGAACCCACGGCAGGCATGGGCGAGCAGGAAACCTACGAGATGACCCAACTCATCCGTCGCCTGCATCAGGAGAGCAAGTTCACCATTGTCCTCATCGAGCATGACATGCGGGTGATCTTCCACCTCGCCGATCGCATCACCGTGCTCGATCAGGGGTCGGTTCTGGCGGAAGGTACGCCCACGGAAATAGCCGCCAATGAAACCGTGCAGGCGGCTTATCTCGGAAAAGCTGCATGAACTCGGCCCTTACAGCGACGGGGTTGCACACGTACTACGGCAAGAGCCACATCCTCCATGGTGTCGGGCTCGATGTGGCGGAGGGGCGAATCACGGCGTTGCTGGGTCGCAACGGCGCCGGCAAGACCACGACATTGCGCACGTTGATGGGGCTCACCCCGGCGCGCGAGGGAACCGTCACGATGTTCGGCCGTGATGTGACCCGGTGGCCCACCTACCGCATCGCATCGAGCGGGATCGGGTACGTTCCCGAGGGCCGCAGGATCTTCGCCAATCTGAGTGTGGAGGAGAACCTCAAGGTGCCGCTCGAGCGGAGCGGCCCCTGGAACATCGGGCGCGTCTATGAACTTTTTCCGCGGCTCGCCGAGCGAAAGGTCAGTCGCGGACGCCAGCTTTCCGGTGGCGAACAGGAAATGCTGTCGATCGCGCGCGCTCTTCTGCTCAACCCCAAGCTCCTGATCCTCGACGAGCCATCGCAAGGATTGGCGCCGTTGATCGTGCGCGAAGTGTTTCGTATCGTCTCGCAAATGCGTGCCGAAGGCATTTCCGTTCTGCTCGTCGAACAGAACGCACGCATGAGTCTGGAGATAGCAGACGACGCGTACGTGCTTGACGATGGTGTCGTCGTCTATTCCGGAACTGCGCGCGCCCTTGCAGCCGACGAAGATCGGGTGAAAGCACTGACCGGCGCAAGCTCGGAAGAATGGACGCGGGGATAGCGCACCCCGAGCCTAACCCGCGATGGCACCGCCTGCCGCTCCATAGTGCGAGGGATCACCGGTCGCCGTTGGCGAAGGCTCGGCGATCTCGGTCAGGTCCTCGCCCAGTACGTGGACGGCAAGGAACACGCGATGCAGCGCAGCGATGATCGCGACGCCGGCGATCGAAACGGTGAAGATCCCGAAAAAGATCGCTCCGACGATGACGTTGTCGTCGGTCGTGCGGACGAACATCGAATAAATCGAGCACCCGAGCGCAAACGCGCCGCTTGCGAGCAGTACCGCCCGGATGAGGTTGACGATCGACCAGACGAAATGCGGATTCACTTTGGGTCGAGGTGGCCTCGACAACACGCCTGCGTCATTCATTGTTTTCCCCTTGAGTGTTCGTTGCGGCTCGAGGCATCGACCGGCGATGCAGGACAGCGCGAGCGGGCTTCGCGATAAGCGATGAGAGGATAATCGTTTTGTGCTGCCGCCCGACTTGGCAGCTCTTTTTTTCCCAGACGAGGAGCAAACGTAAACGAGCCAAGACGAACCGTCAATCACCGAAGGTACTGGATACCCTCGCGGCTTTGTGATCGTGGTTCGTCAACCCGTTCGCGAGGTGATCGTTCGTGTCGTGATGTTGCACATCGGCCTGGCAAAAGGATCCTGAGATGCACCAAGACGAGGAGGAGATCAGGCACCTCGCGTCCACCTGGCTGGCCGCGAGCAAGTCGGGCGACGTCGACGCGTTGCTGTCACTGCTTGCGGACGACGCTGTGTTCCTCGTCCCCGGGCAGCCCGTGATGCGCAAAGCGGACTTCGCTGCCGCGGCGCGTGCTCACGCGAGCCAGAACATTCAAATGTCCGCGACGAGTGAGATCCAGGAAGTGCAGGTGTTCGGAGAGTGGGCTTTCATGGTGACAAAGCTCCGGGTGACGATGACGCCGCCTGGCCGCACTGAGCCGATCGTGCGAGCCGGTCATACGTTGAGCGTGCTGCAAAAGACAAACGGCACATGGGTGCTCGCGCGTGACGCCAACTTGCTCGCGCCCATTGTTCCCTGACTGCCCAGCTCCGGGCGCGAGATCGCCCGTGCTGGCTATCCTGCACGGTATGCCGCACGAGTGCCTCCGGTGCTGCGAGCCACCGACAGGACCCGCAGCTTGCCGGATTCACTCTAGCGCTGCCTTGATCTCCGTGCCTTGTCAGGAGCTTTCATGACCCAAGGAATGCGCAAGGGCCTCACGTCTTACGGGGACCCTGACTTCTCGCTCTTTTTGCGCAAGGCCTTCATCAAGGCCATGGGCTTGTCCGACGACGCCCTGTCACGGCCGGTCGTGGGCATCGCCAACACCTTCAGCGATTACAACGCCTGCCATTCCAACGTGCCGAAGCTCGTCGAGGCGATCAAGCGCGGCGTGATGCTTGCCGGCGCGCTGCCGATGGAGTTCCCGACGATCTCCATTCATGAGTCGTTCGCCCATCCGACGAGCATGTTCCTGCGCAACCTGATGGCGATGGACACCGAGGAGATGATTCGCGCGCAGCCGATGGACGCCGTCGTGCTGATCGGGGGCTGCGACAAGACGATCCCCGCGCAGATGATGGCCGCCGCCTCGGCGGATGTTCCGGCGATCATCGTGCCGGTGGGTCCCATGCTGGTGGGCCACTATCAAGGTGAGGCGCTCGGCGCGTGCACCGACTGCCGCCGGCTTTGGGGCGAACACCGTGGCGGGCGCATCGACGGGCCCAAGATCGATCGCATCAATGAGCGACTCGCGCCCACGCCGGGGACGTGCATGGTGATGGGTACCGCGAGCACCATGGCCTGCATGGTGGAGGCGATGGGTCTTGCGTTGCCGCGCTCAGCGTCTGCTCCTGCGACCCATGCCGATCGCCTGCGCATCGCCGAAGCGAGCGGTCAGTGTGCCGCGGCGTTGGCCGTGAAAGGTGGCCCGCGGCCCTCGCAGTTGATGACTCCGGCAGCCTTTCGCAACGCGATGATTGTCCTGCAGGCCATTGGGGGTTCGACCAACGGTCTCGTGCATCTCACTGCTGCAGCGGGGCGGCTCGGGATCAGGATCGATCTCACCGAATTCGATCAGTTGGGGCGCGACGTGCCTGTGCTGGTCGACCTCAAGCCTTCCGGCAAGCACTACATGGAGGACTTCCACTGGGCAGGCGGTGTGCCGCGGCTTCTGAAGGAGCTCGATGCGCTGTTGGACCTCAGCGCGTTGACCGTCACGGGCGGAACCCTGCATGACCGGGTCGATGCTGCGGAGGAGGTGCATGGCCAGGACGTGATCCGCACTCGCGCTTCACCCATCACGCCTTTCGGAAGCATGGCGGTGCTGCACGGCAATCTTGCGCCACGTGGGGCCATCATCAAGCAGTCTGCCGCTTCGCACCAACTCATGACGCACACCGGGCGTGCGGTGGTGTTCGAATCCGTGCAGGATCTCACCGAGCGCATCGACGACCCGGCGCTGGATGTCACGGCCGACGACGTGCTGGTACTGCGCAATGCGGGGCCGCGTGGTGCGCCTGGGATGCCGGAGGCGGGTTATCTGCCGATCCCGCGCAAGCTCGCGCAGCAGGGGGTAAAAGACATGGTTCGGCTTTCTGATGCGCGCATGAGCGGCACCGCGTTCGGCACCATCGTGCTGCACATCACGCCCGAGTCCGCGGTCGGAGGGCCGCTCGCGTTGGTTCAAAGCGGTGATCAGATCGCGCTCGACGTGCCGATGCGGCGCATCGATGTCCTGGTGGACGAGGCCGAGCTCTCGCGGCGGCGTGCAGCCCAGGGCAATGTGCCGAGCCGAGGTGCCGCCCCAACGCCCGACCGCGGCTATGCAGCTCTGTTTCATCGCAGTGTGTTGCAGGCCGATCAAGGCTGTGACTTCGACTTCCTCGTACCGCCGGGTGAGCGCGACGTGCATGGGAACTGATAACGGCGAGCGCGAGCGCCTGTCGGTTGTGCATGCAATCAGCGTCCGGATACATACCGCCGATTCATCCAGCAGTCCGTGTAGCGCCCCCCAGGAGAAATGACTTTGCGCCATCCACAACTTCGAGGCGTGCTCGCCGCGACGCCGACCCCCGTGCTGCCTGACTATTCGCCCGACGTGCCACAGCTGGTGCTGCATCTGCGACAACTGCTGGAATCCGGCTGCGACGGCATCAACCTGCTGGGCACCACGGGCGAAGCAAATTCGTTCAGCCTGCGCGCACGCCTGTCGCTCATGAATGCCGTGAAGGATGCCGGGTTGCCGATGAACCGCATGATGGTCGGCACCGGGGTGTGTTCTCTGGAGGAAACCGTGGCACTGACGCAGGCTGCGGCCGATCTCGGCTTCGCGGGTGCGTTGATCCTGCCGCCGTTCTTCTATCCTGACATCCAGGGATCGGCGCTGCTGGATTACATCGACGCGGTGGTGGAACGCATCGAGCCGCACCACACGTCGCTTTACCTGTATCACATCCCGCAGAACACCGGCGTGCCGTGGCCGGTCGAGGTCGTAGCTCAACTTGCGCGCAAGCACGAAGGCTTGCTGCGGGGCATCAAGGACAGCTCAGGCGACATCAGCTACTCGCGGGCGATTGCAGCCGCAAACCGGGACATTGCTGTCTTCCCCAGTTCCGAGGGAACGCTTTTCGAAGCCTCGACAAACGGCTTCGCTGGATGCATCTCAGCGACCACCAACGTCACGGCCGCCGACTCCCAATATGCGTGGATGCATCAGGGCAGCGATGCCGCAAAGGAAGCCTCCGACCGCGCGATGGCCATTCGTGCCGTGCTAGCCAGGCAGGCGCTCGTTGCGAGCGTGAAGGCGGCACTGGGCCTCTTCTATGACGAGCCTCACTGGATGCTCACGTGCCCGCCGCTGGTCGCGCGGAGTGCGGGAGAAGCCGAGATTCTCCGCGGCGAGTTGCGCGCGGCAGGACTTTCGCTCTAACCCAGTGTTGACTGGCCGGCCGAGCACGAGCGCCGACGCTCTGATTCGGTCGTCGAGGCGCTGACAGCGCGGGATTACGCGGACTTGAGACGACTCTCCAGACGCGCTGCGAGATCGTCGACCTTGTTGATGATCGCGTAATTCGCGGGCGTGAGGGGAATACGCGCCTTCAGGTCGCGCGATGCTTCGAAGGGCCCGAACCGGTGGTGGTAGCGACGCATCAGCTCCGGGTCTCCCAGGAGCTCGACGAAGCGTAGCTGGATGTAGCACTCGAGGAGTGGCTTCGTTTTGGGCGTGCCCGCGCTCGTGCTTCCGAGGTGAGCCACCGACTCGGGTGGGACATTTTCGCGGAACCGCAAACCGAGACCCTCTGAAAAGGCGAGAGCGTAAAGCAGCGTCAGCGTGTCGAAAAAGTTGTGATGCGCTTTGAGATAGCCGTTGCGCGTCAGGCCGATCGACTGCAAGGCGGTGGCAGTCTGCCGCGGAGCCTTGCGATACAGCCTTGCCGTCACACCGTACCGGTGCATGACGGAGCGCAAGGTGAGCGTGTCGAAGAAGAGGAACGAAGTGTGTGGGTAGGGGAGTCCGTGAGCTCCGACTTCACCGAAGATCGCCGTCAGGATTCGTCGGGGGCCCGGGTCGAGATCCTCGAAAAGGTGGGGATCGAAGACATAGAGGTCATGATCGAGGATGCCGAAGCTGGAGTCATCCGCGTTCAGCAGTAGGGTGATTGCATCGCCGTGGGTCAAGCTTGAAAAGGGCAGCGTGAGCAACGTGCAAAATTCGAGCTGCGGGAAGCGTCGTCTGATGGCCGCGGTCTCCCATGGGCGCGCCCCGTTCAATACAATCGAGCATCGGATGCTCGCCGACACAAGCGAGAGGCATGGGATCAGGAAGTGCAGCGTCCCGGGCACGACGATCACATAGAAGCGCGGCTTGGGCGAAGCTTCCGCGCGCTTCGAACTGCGCCCCAGCCGTCGGGCGTTGACCGCACTGAAGGGAAGCCCGCTGTTGAGCCGTTGCGCGATGACGCGGTAAGCTCTGAGACACGCAGCAACCGGCAGGTGGACCAGCAGAGCGGCCGGCGTCGAGTAGCCCTTGGACCGAAGTGTCAGGAATGCCTGGCGCGCAGCTCTGAGGTTTCGCTTCATGGATGCAACCGTTCGTTGTTGAGGCGCCGCTGCTCCGCGTCTTCGCCATATCGCCGCGCCGCGCCCGATTTCCCGCGTACCCGAACACGGCACGCCGCATCCCAGTTCGCCGCTTGCGGCCGGATTGTCCGACGTTGCAATGGGCGTCCATCCGACGGTGCGAAGGCATGGAGTCCGTATGATGGCAGGGGCATGTTCTCGCCCAGGCTGGCGGTTGCGCAAGCTCAACGCCAGGCTCATTGTTACCTGCAATCATCCCGCAGCGCTGCAGTGGACCGGCGGCCAGAACAACCAGGAGCATCAATGCGCAAGGCACTCGTCGTACTCTCGCTGTCGCTATCACTCTCCTTCGCGGCCTCTGCCACGGCGCAGGTGAGCATCGGGATCAACTTCTCTTCTTATCCCCAGCTCGTGCCAGTCCCAGGGTACCCGGTGTACTACGCCCCGCAAGCCGAATCCAACTACTTCTTCTACGATGGTGCGTACTGGGTATTCCAGGACGACGACTGGTACGCGAGTTCCTGGTACAACGGGCCGTGGCAGCTCGTGAGTCCGGACGCTGTTCCCCTGTATGTGCTGCGGGTGCCGGTCCGCTATTACCGCCGTGCGCCGTCGTACTTCCGGGCCTGGCGCTCGGATGCACCACCGCGCTGGAACGAGCGCTGGGGTTCAGGCTGGGAGCGCAATCACGCGGGCTGGGATCGTTGGAACCGCAACGCCGCACCGCCGCCCGCCCCGCTGCCGATTTACCAGCGCCAGTTTTCCGGAGCTCGCTACCCGCGGCCGGAGCAGCAGCAGGAGTTGCACACGCAGAACTATCGCTACCAGCCCCGTGATGCCGAGGTGGGGCAGCAGTATCAGCGCGGCGCCATGCAGCGGGGGTCGCAGGTGCCGTCCGAGCGCTACCGCGAACGGCAGGAGCGCGGGCAGGGCCAAGGTTACGCGCCGGCCGAGCGTTCGCGTGAATGGCAGGACCGCGGGCAGGCCCCGGGCGCCGCGCCGGGTGCGCAGCAGCAGGGAAGGCCTGCTGTCGAGCAACAGAATCGCCCGCATCAGCCGCCGCCCAGGGAGCAGGGCGCCCGTGAAGTGCCGCGCGCTCCCGTCGCGCAGGAGCAGAACTCGGGTCGCGAAAAAGGCGACCAAAGTCGATATCAGCAATAGGAGCGAACTCGCGATTGATTCGCTCTAAGCCCGACAGTTTGCTTCGGGCTTATACAATGGCTCGATGCAGCGCGTGATCATCGCGTCAGTAGGCACGCGCGTCTGCAGAGGATCTTCGCGGGCCTTTGTGAAACGGTCTTTCGGCGAACTGTCGGGGCCTGAGGTAGCGAACCGCCGCACCACCTTGCGCGATAATTCGATGCGATGACGACGCACCCCGCACAACCGCGATCTTGAGCACGCCCATCCTCATCGCCGGCGGCGGCATCGGCGGCCTCGCTGCAGCGCTAGGGCTCGCGCAAAAAGGCTTCGACGTATGCGTGCTGGAGCGCGCCAGTGCGTTTGGCGAGATCGGCGCCGGCATACAGCTCGGCCCCAATGCGTTCCATGCGTTCGACGCGCTGGGGATCGGCGACTCGGCTCGGCGGATGGCCGTGTACATCGACCAGCTCCGACTGATGGACGCCGTGCACGGCCAGGATATCTGTCAGATTCCGCTCGATGAGCGGTTTCGCTCGCGCTTCGGCAACCCTTACGCCGTCGTGCATCGAGGGGACCTGCACGGTGTGCTGTTGCAGGGCTGCCGTGACAATGCGCGCATCGAGCTCAAAGTGCGCAGCGAAGTGGTGGCGTATGCGCAGCAAGATGATTGCGTGACTGCGCGCCTCTCCAGCGGAGAAGAGGTTCGTGGTGCGGCCCTCATCGGTGCTGACGGTCTGTGGTCGAAAGTGCGTCAGCAGGTGCTCGGCGACGGACCGCCACGGGTGTCCGGTCACACCACCTACCGTTCGGTGATTCCCACCGCACGCATGCCCGAAGACCTGCGCTGGAATGCCGCGACCTTGTGGGCGGGTCCCAAATGCCACGTCGTGCACTATCCGCTTTCCGATTGGCGCGTATTCAATCTCGTGGCTACATTTCACAGCGATGCACCGGAACCGGTAGCCGGTTCCCCTGTTTCGCTGGAGCAGGTTCTCGACGGGTTTCGACATACGCACGAGCGCGTGCAGGACATCATCCGTCACGGGACCGACTGGAAGATGTGGGTGCTGTGCGACCGCAATCCCGTCGATCGATGGACCGACGCCCGCGTGGTGCTGCTTGGCGACGCGGCGCACCCGATGCTCCAGTACTTCGCGCAGGGCGCATGCATGGCGCTCGAAGATGCGGTATGTCTTGCACGGTGCGCCGAAGCCTCGCCCAGCGATCTGCAGCGCGCATTCCATGAGTACAACCGGCAACGGGTGCTGCGCACGACGCGTGTGCAGCTTCAGTCGCGCGAAATCGGCGAGCACATCTATCACCCCGCCGGCGCGCATGCTGCACTGCGCGACGCATTGCTACGCCAGAAAACGCCCGAGGATTGGCTGGATAATTTGCAGTGGCTGTATGGCGGTCCCGATCAGCCAAACGCGATCGGCCATCCCTTCTCGCATGCCGGGACAGCCACAGCATGACCAGCGTCGGCCTCGAGGGCGGGTGCACCTGCCGAGCCGTCCGCTACCGTCTGTTGGCCCGACCCATGTTCGTGCACTGCTGCCATTGCCGCTGGTGTCAGCGCGAGACGGGCTCCGCATTTGCACTGAACGCAATGATCGAGACCGAGCACGTCGAAGTGCATCAAGGTGCAACCGACATCGTGCATACGCCTTCGAACAGCGGCATCGGTCAGGATATTCATCGCTGTGCGACGTGCCGGATTGCCTTGTGGAGCAACTACGGGGGACGCGGTGATCGCGTCCGGTTCGTGCGTATCGGTACGCTCGACCAGCCTGACGCACTGCCGCCCGACATCCACATTTTCACATCGTCGAAGCAACCCTGGTTGATTCTTCCGCCCGGTGTGCCAGCCGTTCCCGAGTATTACAAGGCCGGCGACTATTGGTCGCGCGAAAGTCTCGCCCGCCGTGCCGCATTGGCGGCGGCGACGAAACCTGGCAGCTCCTGATGGTCTAAAATATGCCCCCGACGAAAGACGATGCGATTCGACCTTCCCATGCGCCCGACCAAATGACCGCCGTGCGACACACCGTATCACTGCAGCACGCGAGCACTTCCGGGCCTGCTCGGCCGCACCGGGCCAGCCTCGTCAGCTTTCTCCTCGCCGCCATCGTGCTGTCGGTGGTCGGGGCCGACGTTCGCGCTGGCGATGCCGCGCCTCTCCGCAGCACGATTACCGCGGCAGCATCGAGGGAGGGCACCGCCGGACGCGGCGTCGAGTTAGCAAGAGCGCAGCCGGCTGCCGAGGTGCGCAACTTCGCTGACTGGGTTGCGCGCTTGGATGACAGCCACGGGCCCTTCGTGATCGTCGACAAGAAGAACGCGCGGGTGTACGTGTTCGATTCGCAAGCACGTTTGCAGGGACACTCCCCGGTGCTGCTCGGCGCCGCGAAAGGTGACGATTCGGTTCCCGGCATCGGCGAGCGCCCGATCCGCGACATCAAGCCTCATGAACGGACGACGCCAGCCGGACGGTTCGTGGGCGAGTCCGGGCGCAATGTCCAGGGCGAGGATATCGTCTGGGTCGACTACGACGCTGCCGTTTCAATGCATCGCGTTCGCGCCACAAATCCGCGCGAGCGGCGGCTCGAACGTCTGGCCACGCCAACTGCGGCCGACAACAGGATCTCCTACGGCTGCATCAATGTGCCCGCTGCTTTTTTCGATGCGTACGTGAGCCCGCTCTTCGGCGACGACCGGCAGGCGGTCGTGTACGTGCTTCCCGAGACGCGCTCGCTGCGCGCGGTCTTCAGCGGATACGATGGCGCGGACGATTTCCGGCCGACTCTGCGGGGCGGTCGTGCAAAGGAAGCAAAGGTCGCCGCCGCGCCCTGATCGGCGCGACCGTCGTGTAAGCCAAAAAAAACCGGGCCGCAGCCCGGTTTTTTACGCGTGCTGGATCAGTTGCGATCCGCGCGCGGTGCACGGGCGCTTGCCGATGCGCGGGAGCCGCGCCGCGACGTGCCCATAGTGCCGCTGGTGTCGCTGCTGCTGCTTCCCGACATGCCGCTGCCGCTCGTGCCACTGCTTGAACCCATTCCGGAGGTGCCGGACCCACTCATGCCGCTGGTGCCCGAGCCGCTGGTACCGGACCCGCTCATGCCGGACGTGCCCGTACCGGTCGTGCCCGAGCGTCCCGTTGTTCCCGTCGTCCCGCTCGTCGTGCCGGTACCGGTCGTGCCCATGCCGGTGGTGCCCATGCTCGTGCCAGTGCCAGTCGTGCCGGTGCGGCCGGGGGTAGTCATGGTGTTGCCGCCACCTTGCGCCGAACCCGTTCCAGCTGTTCCGCTGGTGCTGCTGCCCGAGCCGCTGGAGCTACCAGTGCCCGATGCCCCCGAGCCACTGCTACCGCTACCACTGCTGCCTGATTGTGCGAATGACAGCGTCGCCGCGGAGGCCAGCGCCGCGACGAGTGCCAGGGTCTTGAACTTGCTCATGTGCTCTCCTGATGCTTTAGTTTGGACGCGTTTGCTAGACCTGGCGCCGCGTCAACCGTTTCAAGCGCCAGAGCCATGGACTCCACGCAACCCGCGTGCCTGCGAGGATCCTTTGTTGCAACAGTCGCATTGCACCCCGCAAGTCGGTTGTCAGCCCCTCGGAGCGCGGTGAAGGAACGCTGACTGCTGTGCGGTGGCCTCATCGGGGTCGCAGTTTGCCCCACGATCGCCCGAAAAATCGGCAACTTATTCAACGTCGTGGTGCAGTTTCGTAACAGGCCTGCGGCATAGGAAGCTCTCTGCCGAGCCGGCGCCGGCCGCGAGTCCGCGGCTGCCTGCTGGGCGACCTACCGCGTGGTCTGCACGCCCGGCAGGCGGGCCGCGAGGGTCTTGAAGCCAAGCCGGGCGAACAGGAGCTGCGCCTTCGGTTCATCGATCCCGCAATATCGCAGCCTGCGCAGGCTCACATCGACCGGGGCGTCGCGTGCGAGTGTGGCCATCTGCTTCGACAGTCCGGCGAGTTCCACGCCCTGCTCCAGGCGCTCGGCCAAGGCTCGTGCGCCGCGGCGGTCGCTGCGGCGGATGCTTCCGACAGCCGCATAGATGCTTTCCAGAGAGCCGTGCTCCTGCAGCAGCTCGGCCGCGGTCTTGGGTCCAATGCCGCGCACACCCGGAATGTTGTCGACGGCGTCGCCCGCGAGCGCGAGCCAGTCGGCGATCTGCTCCGGAGAGACGCCGAATTTCGCCCGCACTCCGGCGGCATCGAGCGGGGCCGACCGGCCCGGATCCACAAGCGTGACCCGCTCTCCCACGAGCTGAGCAAGGTCCTTGTCCACGCTCGCGACGACGAACCGGCGGTCGCGCCGGTCCAGCTGACCGATGATCGTGGCAATGAGGTCGTCGGCCTCGTAGTCGGGATCGATGAAGCTCGCCACCCCCAGTGCCGCAGCCGCTTCACCACACCCCACGAGCTGCTGCTCGAGTGCCCTGGGTGGCTGCGGACGGGTTGCCTTGTACGTCGCCAGCGTCTGGTTTCGAAAGCTGCCGTTCAGGTTCTGATCGAAGGCGATCGCAATGTGACTGGGGCGCGCATCTGTCAGATATTTGACGATGAAGGAGGTGAAACCGTAGATTGCATTGGCCGCATTTCCCTCCCGGTCGCGAATGCTGGCAGGCAGCGCAAAGAAGGCGCGAAAGATGTACGGGCTCGCGTCGATCAGGTGAATGGTCGTGATGCGCGCGGCGGTCATCGGGTAGCATTCGCACCGATCTGGAGCCACAGCAACTTGGACGAAATGGTCCGATCCTGGTGCGAGGCACGATGAGCGAGGTCATCCGGCAAGCGGCGACGCTGATCCTGTTGCGCGATGCGGCGCAGGGACCCGAGGTTTTCATGCTGCGCCGGGCGCAAGCTGCGAGCTTTCTCGGGGGCGCCTATGTCTTCCCGGGGGGCGCTTTGGAGGCGTCCGATTTCGCGCCGGCAACGCATGAACGCATGCACGGGCTCGATGATCCCGCTGCCAGTACCCGTCTCGGCATCCGGAGCGGCGGCCTCGCCTACTGGGCGGCGGCAATGCGCGAGTGCTTCGAGGAAGCCGGCATCCTCGTCGCATCCAGCGAAGATGGCTCGCCGCTGCCCGCGCAACGTCTCGCATGGCTGCTTGAAACGCGCGATGCGGTTTCGCGCGGCGACACCTCTCTTGTGGCTGTGCTGCGCGAGGCGCACGCTCGCATGGACGCGGCCGAGCTCGTCTACTGTGACCATTGGGTGACACCGCCACTGCGCCCGCGGCGCTTCGACACGCGATTCTTCATCGCACGGGCACCAGTAAGCCAGCAGGGCTCGCATGACAATACCGAGACCGTGCACAGCTTCTGGGTGACGCCACACGATGCGCTCGTGCGCAACGACCACCAGGAAATCGAGCTGGCGTTTGCGACGCGTGTGATCCTCGGCGGTCTCGCATGCCATCGCAGCGTCGATGCAGCGCTTGCGGCGGCGCGGGCCAGAACCAACATCGAGGTGAACCGGCCGACCATCGCTCAAGGCCGCGAAGGGCCGAAGGTCTTTCGCCTGGGTGATGCACCGTACCATGAGATCCACTGGAGTGATCCGACCGAGACGACCACGACGACGTACGATCTGCTGCCCGGGGTGCCGAAGCAGCTGGACGCCCTGGTGACCCGCATCATCGCACCCAATGCGGGAATGATGACGGGGCCAGGCACGAACACTTATCTCGTGGGCACCGACGAGATGGTCGTCATAGATCCCGGACCGCTTGTCGATTCGCACATCAGCGCCATCGTGGAGCATGCAGCCGGACGTCTGCGCTGGATTCTCTGCACCCACACGCATCACGACCACTCGCCCGCCGCGAATGCGCTTCGCGCGCGCACGGGTGCGCTCATCATCGGCCAGCGCGCTCCGGATGGCGCGAACCAGGATCGTGATTTCAAGCCCGATCGCACGCCGCTGCACAACGAATTGCTGGAGCTCGGCGCGTTCACCCTGCGCGCGCTGCATACGCCGGGGCACGCATCGAACCACGTCTGTTACCTCGCAGAGAACACGCGGATGCTCTTCACTGGCGATCACGTGATGCAGGGATCGACCGTGATCATCAATCCGCCCGACGGCGACATGACCGCGTATCTCGCCTCGCTGGAGATGCTGCGCTCGCTCGATGTCGCCATCATCGCTCCGGGACACGGATACCTCATCGGATCGCCCCAGCGGGAGATCGCACGGCTCATCAAGCATCGGCTGTGGCGCGAGCGCAGGCTCATCGTTGCCCTGCGCACGCGCGGTCCGGCCACCGCAGAATCGCTCGTGCCGTTCGTGTACGACGACGTTCCTGCCACGCGGCATGCAGCGGCAGCGCGATCGTTGCTCGCACACCTCGACAAGCTCGAGCGCGAGCACCGCCTGGTCCGCGTCGGTGGGCTGTATCGCCTCCATGAGGCTGAACCTGGAAGCGCCGCATGAAGGGCGCGCACCAGCGGTGAACGTCGCCTGGCTTCTGGTTCGCGCGGCGCGCGCTCACCCTTCGTCTCCGGCCATTTATCACGGTCGACATCTCGTGGCCGAATACGGCGAGCTCCTGCTGCGTGTAATGGAGCTCGCGCATGCCTTGCGGGTGACGCTTCGATTCTCCGACGGTGATCGCGTCGGGCTGTGCATGGCGAACACGCCGCACTACATCGAGATGCTCTATGCGATCTGGAGCGCGGGGCTCGTGGCCGTGCCCATCAATGCGAAGCTGCATCCGAACGAGATCGCATTCATCATGCATGATGCCGGCGCGGTTGCGCTGTTCGCCGACCATGACGTGGCGGCGGGCCTCGGCGAGGCGGCAGGTACGGACAAGGTGTTCGTTGCGGGCTCGCCTGCGTACGAAGCGCTTTTCGGAGGCGGTGTCATGGATCCCGCTCCGCGCTCTGCGGACGATCTCGCCTGGCTCTTCTACACGTCCGGCACCACGGGTCGGCCGAAGGGCGTGATGCTGAGTCATCGCAATCTCCTGACGATGATCTCGTGCTATTTCATCGATGTGCACGCGGCGAGCGCAGAGGACGCAGTGATGTACGCGGCGCCGTTTTCGCATGGCGCCGGACTCTACAATTTTCCGCACGTGCTGAAGGGTGCCCGGCACGTGGTACCCGAGTCCGGCGGGTTCGAGCCTTCCGAGCTGTGCGCCCTCGCGGCTCACCACCGGAATGTCTGCCTCTTCGCCGCTCCAACGATGGTGAAGCGACTCGTCGAGCACGTCGACAGCCATGCGCTTGCCTCCGATGGCTTTCGCCTGATCGTGTACGGAGGCGGGCCGATGTACGGCGAGGTGATCGAGCATGCGCTCGCCGTCATGGGCGATCGCTTCGCGCAGATTTACGGACAGGGCGAAAGTCCGATGACGATCACGGCGCTTTCCAGGCGTCACCTGTCCGACCGCTCCCATCCCCGTTATCGCGAGCGCATTGCCTCCGTGGGGATCGCGCAAGCGCTCGTTGAAGTGCGGGTCGCGGACGAGGCGGGCCGTTCACTGCCTGCCGGCGACACAGGTGAAGTGGTCGTTCGCGGCGACGTCGTCATGCGCGGCTATTGGCAAAACCCCAACGCCACGGCCGAAACGATTCGTGACGGTTGGCTCTACACCGGGGACATGGGATGCCTCGACCACGATGGATTCCTGACGCTCAAGGACCGTTCGAAGGACGTGATCATCAGCGGGGGCGCCAACATCTATCCTCGCGAAGTCGAAGAAGTGCTTCTCACTCATCATGCGGTGGACGAGTGCTCCGTCGTCGGACGAGCGCACGCCGACTGGGGAGAGGAGGTCGTCGCATTCGTCGTGCCGAAAAAAGGCATGACGCTCGACTTCGACGAGCTCGATCGCCTTTGCATCCGGAGTATCGCCCGCTTCAAGCGGCCGCGCGAGTACCGCCTCATCGCGACGCTTCCGAAGAACGAGTATGGAAAGGTTCGCAAGACCGTGCTGCGCGAAATGCTCTCAGCGGATTGACTCTCGCCGCCGTGCGAGCACCTCGGCGAGGAAGTCTTCGGCGATCTGCGCGCAACGAAGCCCGTCATGTGCGACATCGGGCACCACATCGAACCGGACCGCGATGTCATGCGCTGCGTACGAGTCGCGCAGCCGGGCGAGCCGCTCGGGTCTGTTGCGCCCCGAGTCATTGGCTCCAGGCATCCAGCTTCGCTCGCCTTCGTGGTGAACGATCTCATGTGTCTCGAGGTCCATCTGGCCCACGATCATCTGCACCGGCACCTTGCGCATAACCGCGGGAGCGACCTGGACGTTGAACAGCTCCTGCGTGTTGCGCACGCCCACCCACCAGTCGCGAGTCCAGTCGAGCAGCGTCACCGAACCGGGTGCGCCGATCGACACCGCCCACAGCCTATCCGGATGAAGGGTGTAGAAGCGGTGGGCGAGGTGGGCGCCCCCGGAGTATCCGAACAGCCCGAAGCGAGTGCCATCGAGCCCGTGCTCCGCTGTAACTTCGTCGACCATGGATAGCAGCAACTGGTCGTAGCGCAGGTCACCTTCCAGGAGGTATTTGTACCCGTCACCATACCCGTCACCGTGTACGCCGGCAGGAAAAAGGGGACACAGGATTGCGCAGTGATTCCATCGTCCGAATGCCGAAAGTGCGTCGCGATACCTCATGAAAGGACGAAGGCTGCCGTGCACCGCCACGACGAGATCGGGCCTCGTCTTGCGTCCAGCATTGCGAGGTGGCAGGTACATGCAATAACTGAAGCGAGGATCACTCCGACAGGCCGTGACCATGGTGGGTCCGCTCATCAGCGACATTGCGCGACTCCCTTCAGTTGCCCTCGCCAGGGCTGCAGGCAAGTGTAATCACCGGCTCTTGTTCGCAGGCGTCACTGACGCAAACCGTTAGACTGCGCAGACGCGGCCCATGTGGGATTGGAGCCGCACGCGCGTTATCTTATCGAGGAGATCAATCATGAAAGTCGTGAAACCCGACGCGGAATGGAAGAAGCAGCTGACGCGCCTTCAGTATGCCGTCACGCGCCAGGCGGCGACGGAGCCGCCCGGAACCGGTGAGTACGTGCACCACGATCAGCCCGGCATCTACGTATGCGTGTGTTGCGGCACCTCGCTTTTCGAGTCCGATGCCAAGTTCGATTCTGGCTGCGGCTGGCCGAGCTACTTCAATGCGCTGGATCCTGCCAACGTGCGGGAGCGTACCGACACGTCTCATGGAATGACGCGCACCGAGATCATCTGCAACGTCTGCGACGCGCACCTCGGGCATGTGTTCAATGATGGTCCGCCGCCGACAGGATTGCGTTACTGCATCAACTCGGCAGCGCTGCGCTTCGAGCCGAAATAATCGACGCACCAGCACAACCAACGAGGCATGCGCCTCCATCTGCCGGACCGGCGGAGGTGCCGTTCCGCGAAGCGCTCCTGTTCTGGCTAAAGCTCGGCTTCGTGAGCTTTGGCGGCCCCGTCGGGCAGATCGCCATCATGCACCAGGAGCTGGTCGAACGACGGCGGTGGATCTCCGAAGGCCGATTCCTGCACGCACTCAACTACTGCATGGTGCTGCCCGGTCCCGAGGCGACGCAGCTCGCCACCTATATCGGCTGGCTCATGCACCGAACCGGCGGCGGCATCGTCGCCGGTGCGCTCTTCGTGCTGCCGTCGCTGCTGATTCTCGTCGCGCTTTCGTGGATCTACATGGCGTATGGCAACCTTCCGCTCGTTGCGGCGGTGTTGTACGGCATCAAGCCCGCAGTCACTGCACTGGTCGTATTTGCCGCCTATCGCCTCGGCTCGCGTGCGTTGCGCAATGGGGTGCTCTGGAGCATTGCGGCCGCGGCGTTCGTCGCCATCTTCTTTATCGGCGTCCCGTTCCCGGCGATCGTGCTCATCGCCGCATTGGTGGGCTATGTCGGCGGTCGTATCGCGCCGGCACGGTTCGAGCTCGGTGGAGCACACCCCACCAACGCACTGGCCGTGGATCAGGCGATCATCGGTGACGACACACCGACCCCGGCGCACGCCATGTTCTCGCCGCGCCATTTCACGATCGTGTGCATCGTGTCTTTGCTGCTGTGGGCACTGCCGCTCGGTGCGCTGTGGATGGTGTATGGCGGCGACAGCACCTTCGCACAGATGGGCTGGTTCTTCACCAAGGCGGCACTGCTGACGTTCGGTGGCGCATACGCGGTGCTCCCTTACGTGTACCAGGCGGGCGTCGAGCAGTATCACTGGCTGACTGCAATACAGATGATCGACGGACTGGCACTCGGCGAAACGACACCTGGGCCACTGATCATGGTGGTGAGCTTCGTCGGGTTCGTCGGCGGCTGGACCCAGCAGGCTTTGGATGCTGGCGCGCTCTTCGCGGCCGGGGCCGCGGGTGCAGCGATCGCGACCTACTTCACTTTCCTGCCGAGCTTCGCGTTCATCCTTCTCGGCGGACCCATCGTCGAGAAGACCCACGGCCAACTGCGCTTCACCTCGCCGCTGACAGGGATCACCGCCGCCGTGGTCGGTGTCGTGCTCAACCTCGCGGTGTTCTTCGCCTACCACGTGCTGTGGCCACGCGGCTTCGCCGGGTCCTTCGAGTGGCCGCTGGCGGTCATCGGCGTCGCCGCCTTTGTCGCGTTGTGGCGCTACAAGGCTGGAGTGATTCCCGTCATGTTCGCGTGCGGGCTCTCGGGAGTGCTCTGGCGGTTCTTCGTCTCGAGCACGCAATGAAAACGCCGCCGTGAAAGCAAGCCGGTTGCGCCGCGTGCTCCTGATCGGTCAGGATTCCAGCAGGCCGCGATCGACCGCGCTTGCGTCCTGACCGGCAACCGGATCGTCGATGGCTTCGCGCAGCGTTCGCGCGCTCTTCCAGTCTTCAGCGGAGCGCGTCTGCGCGCCGAGCGGCACCTGGCCGAGTCCCCGAAGGACGCCGGGAATCCACCTTGGCTCGTGCACACGCGCGCGCAAGCTCCGCGCGCGGCAAGGTATCATTGGCCGGGCGCGAGCACGGTACGCCTTGGATGCGCCCCGAGCCCGAACGTCCCACAATGATTTCTACTGAACCCATCGGTAGCATACCGCGCCCGGCAGCACTCATCGCCGCGCTTGCAACGCACGATGGTGCGGACCCCGCGCTCGATGCGCTGTATGACGACGCAGTGCGCGACGTGGTGAAGCGATTCGAAGCGACGGGCTCGCCGGTCATTACCGATGGCGAGCAGCGCAAGTATCACAATTTCTGGACTTATTCCGTGCAGGGTCTGCCCAATACGGCGGCGGACGGTTTTCGCATCCCGTTTGCGGCGGGGCATACGCGGCGCATGCTGCGGCTCACTCACGGCCCGTTCCGCTACAGTCGGTATGCAGACAGCTATCTCGATTCCGCACGGCGCTTCACTTCGCTGCCGCTCAAGCAGGCGGTGATCTCGCCGTCGGCACTGAGCCTCATGTATCCGCCGGACCCGATCCCCGGCTACACCCGCGACGCGTTCATAGGCGACCTCCTCGACGAGCATGAGACCGAGGTGCGTCGATGTCTCAGCCACGGCGCGCACAAGGTCCAGATCGACTTCACTGAAGCCCGCCTCGCGGTGAAGATGGATCCGACCGGTGCTCTGCTGAACAGCTTCGTCGATCTCAACAACCTCGCGCTTGCCCGCTTCTCGGCGCCCGAACGCGAGCGTCTCGGCGTGCACACCTGTCCCGGGGGCGATCGCGATTCGACCCACAGCGCGGATGTCGATTACGCCGAGCTGCTGCCGACGCTCTTCGAGCTCAAGGTCGGCAACTTCTATATTGCATTGGCGGGTGAGCGCGACCGGGAGCGTGTGCTGCGGATCATCCGCCGATGCATCAAGCCCGAGCACCGGGTCTTCATCGGGGTCATCGCGCCCATCGATCCCCATATCGAGACTGCGGATGAGGTGCGCGATCGTGTGCTCGAAGCTGCCCGGCACATTCCCGTCGAACAGCTCGGCACCACCGACGACTGCGGGTTTGCCCCGTTTTGCGACGATACCTCCACCAGCCGTGAAACGGCGTTTGCCAAGATTCGCGCGCGCGTTGAAGGAACGGCGCTCGCCTCAGCGATCCTCGAGGTATGAATCAGCCCGATACGGAAGACAAGCTGCTGCGCGAAGTCGCGATGCGCAACGCCAACAGCATTTTGCTCGCGCGGCTGCGTGTAGAGCAGGAGCTGCGCGAGGCGAAGGAGGCGCTGGAGCACAAGACCGCCGAGCTCGCGAAGTCGCTGTCCATCATGCACGCGACGCTCGAAGCAACGAAGGACGGAATTCTGGTGACCAGCGAAGACGGCACGGTGACCGGCCACAACAATGGCTACGTGTCCATGTGGCAGATTCCCGCCGAGCTGATGGCGGAGAAGCATCACCCGAAGCTTCTGCGCTACATCTCACGAAACTTCGCACGACCCGAGGAGTTCCTCGCAGCCGTCGAGCGGATCTACGCGAGCGCGCCGGAGGAGACGCTCGATGTGCTCGAGCTACAGGATGGTCGCGTGTTCGAGCGGTTCTCTCGTCTGCAGGCGATCGGCGGACGCCACCTCGGCCGCGTGTGGAGCTTTCGCGACATCACCGAGCAGGTGCGCACCGAGCGCGCGCTGCGCGAAGAGACGCGCGTCCTCGAAATCCTCAACCGGACGGGCACGACGCTCACCGCCAATCTCGACCTCGAGACACTCGTTCAGGCGGTGACCGACGCCGCGACGGAGCTGAGCGGAGCTCGCTTCGGTGCGTTCTTCTACACGATGAAGAGTGCCGACGGCGGCGCTTTCATGCTCTACACGCTGTCCGGGGCGCCCCGCGAGGCATTCGAGCGGTTTGGCCACCCCCGCGCCACGGCTCTCTTCGGTCCGACGTTCGAAGGCGCGGGCACGATCCGCATCGACGATGTGCTGACGGACGCGCGCTATGGCAAATCGGCGCCGTACTTCGGCATGCCGGCAGGTCATCTTCCGGTGCGAAGCTACTTGTCGGTCCCGGTGATCTCGCGCTCGGGGGAGGTGCTGGGCGGTCTTTTCTTCGGCCATCCGGAGGCGGGCGTTTTCACCGAACGGGCCGAACGCATCGTCCTGGGGGTGGCCGCGCAAGCCGCCATCGCGATCGACAACGCGAGCCTTTTCGACACCGCGCGCGCCGCGGCCGCCGAGCGCGAAAAGCTCCTCCAGAGCGAGCGCATGGCGCGCGCCGAGGCAGAGCGCATGAGCGAGATGAAGGACGAGTTCCTTGCAACGCTCTCGCACGAGTTGCGCACGCCTCTGAGCTCTATTCTGGGCTGGTCGTACGTGTTGCGGCGCGGCGTTCAGGATCCTGAGGAGCTGCAGCGCGGTGTGGAGGCCATCGAGCGCAACGCGCGAGTGCAAACCCAGCTCATCGAGGACCTCCTCGACATGAGCCGCATCAACAGCGGCAAGCTGCGACTCGACGTGCAGCCGGTGCAGCCGATCTCTTTCGTCGAGGCCGCGCTGGAGACGGTGCGTCCGGCAGCGGACGCGAAGGGCATTCGCATCGACAGCGCACTCGACCCGAAGGCAGGACCGATCGCCGGTGACCCCGGGCGGCTGCAGCAGGTCGTGTGGAACCTCCTCTCCAATGCGATCAAGTTCACGCCCAAGGAAGGCAAGGTGCAGGTCGTCCTCGAGAGAGTGGATTCGCACATCGAAATTGCCATCGCCGATACCGGCATCGGAATCGATCCTGATTTCCTGCCTCATGTGTTCGAGCGGTTCCGCCAGGCTGACGGGTCGAGCACGCGCCAGCACGGCGGCCTCGGGCTCGGCCTCGCAATCGTCAAACATCTGGTCGAGCTGCACGGCGGGACGGTGGATGTCTACAGCGCCGGCGACGGTCGGGGCGCGACCTTCCGTGTGCTACTACCGCTGCTGGTCGTCCATAGGAGCACATTCCCTGCGCCACGAGAGCACCCCGCCGCCGCCCGGCCGGGGATGGCCGAATTCGCGCGGGTTGATCTCTCGGGGGTGAAAGTCCTTGTCGTGGACGACGAGCCCGATGCCCGTGAGCTCATTCGGCGCGTGCTCTCCGATTGCGGTGCCGAGGTGAACGTGGCGGCGAGTGGTGACGACGCGCTGGCGCTCATCCCCCAACAACGGCCTCACGTGCTCGTCAGCGATATCGGCATGCCCGGGATGGACGGATACGATTTGCTGCGCAAGGTGCGAATGCTCGGCATCGCGAACGGCGGCAAAGTGCCGGCCATTGCCCTGACGGCGTTCGCGCGTTCGGAGGATCGCACCCGCGCGTTGCACGCGGGCTTTCTCGTCCATGTATCGAAGCCGGTCGAACCCGCGGAGCTCGTGGCAACGGTGGCCAGCGTAGCGGGCCGTTCCAGTGGTTGACCGGAGCCTCGTCAGGCCGTCACAGCGAGCTCGCGCTCCAGCCACCGCCCAGTGACTGAATGAGGGCCACGGTGGTGGTCTGCCGGTCGGCGAGCAATTGCGTCAGGGTGCGGCGGGCATTGAGCGCCGTGGCTTGTGCAGTGACCACTTCGGTGTAGCCGACGAGGCCCGCGCGATAGCGGTTGAGGACCTGACGCTCGACCTCGTCCGCGGCGAGCGAAGCTTCGCGCCGGAAAGCCTCCTGCTCCTTCAGCACTCGGCTGGCGGCGAGCTGATTCTCCACATCTTGGAGCGCGGCGAGCACGGTCTGACGGTAACGCGCGACCGCAGCCTCGTGCGCTCGCGTGACTTCCTCGACACGGGCGCTGCGCGCGCCTGCATCGAACAGCGTCTGCGCAGCCGAAAGCCCCAGTGACCAGAGGAGGCTCGACGCGCGAAAGAGATCCGCGATGTGACTCGCAGCGTCGCCGAGCGATGCATTCAGGTTGAAGTTCGGAAAGAACGCGGTTCGCGCCACGCCGATCTGCTCGTTTGCGGCAGCGACGCGCCGCTCGGCCGAAGCGATGTCGGGTCGGCGCTCGAGAAGCGTCGAGGGAAGCCCCACCGGCACCTCCGGTACCGAGGCGATCCATTCCGCCGGCGCAAGCGTGAAGTTGCCCGGCGCTTCGCCGACCAGCACGGCGATCGCATGCTCGAGCTGCGCGCGCTGGCGCTCGAGCCCCTTGATCTCCGCCCGCGCATTGCCGAGTTGCGTCTGCGCCTGCAGGACATCGGTGCGCGCGACGATGCCCTGCGCGTACCGGTTTTGCGCGATCTGCAGCGAGCGCTCGTAGCCCTCGATCGTCGTCGCGAGGAGCGCCTTCTGTGCGTCGACGTCGCGCAGGTTGAAGTAGTTGGCCGCAAGCTCGCCCTGAGCCGCGAGGCGCGCGGCGGCGAGATCTGCAGCGCTCGCCTGCGCGGTCGCGCTCGCCGCGGCAATGGTGTGCCGCAGGCGCCCCCACACGTCAGGTTCCCAGCTGCCGCCGATGCTGACCTGAAAATTGTTGCGCGTGCCCGCGCCGCTGCGCGAGCGGGTTGCGCCGCCATCGAGCGCCATGGACGGGAAGAGATTGGCCCGCTGCTCGCGCACGATCGCGCGCGCCTGCTCGTACGCAGCGAGCGCAGCCGCGACATTCTGGTTCGAGACCTCGACGCGTGCGGCGAGTGAAGTGAGCGCTGGATCACCGAATAGTGTCCACCAGGATCCGCGGTCGAGTGCGTCGCCCGGCGTTGCGGCCACCCATCCTTGCGCTTCCTTGAACGTCGGCGACAGTGGCGCGGTGGGCCGCTCGTTGCGCGGGGCGGTTGCGGCGCAGCCCGCGAGGCCGATCGCGATCGTGACGACAGTCAGCCTGGTGCGAGAGCTGGTCATGGTGTCTGCGCCGGCGCGGGGGCGAGCGCCGAGCCGTGGCTCAGGAGACCTTCGTAGGCGCTGCGTCGGCGAAGCTTGTCGAGCAGCAGATACACGACCGGCGTGGTGAGAAGGGTGAGAATCTGGCTCGCGATCAGGCCGCCGATAATCGCGATGCCAAGCGGCCGCCTGAGCTCCGCGCCTTCGCCGAATCCGATCGCCAGCGGCAATGCACCGAGACCCGCCGCGAGCGTCGTCATGAGAATCGGACGAAACCGCAGGAGCGAGGCTTCACGCACCGCTTCGTACGCGGACAGACCGCGCGCACGCTCGGCCTCGAGTGCGAAATCGATGATGAGGATTGCATTCTTCTTGACGATGCCGATGAGAAGAAAGAGGCCGATGAGCGCGATGATCGAGAAGTCGAGCCGCGCCATCAGCAGTGCGAGCACCGCGCCGACGCCCGCGGCCGGAAGCGTCGACAGCACCGTGATCGGATGCACCAGGCTTTCATAGAGCACGCCGAGCACGATATAGATGACCACCAGCGCCGCGAAGATCAGCAGCGGCTGCTCCTGCTGCGACGCCTGGAAGCTGCGCGCGGTTCCCTGAAAGCTGCCGCGCACGTTCGTCGGCATCCCGATCTCCGCTTCGGCATCGCGCACTGCCACCTGAGCATCGCTGAGCGTCGATCCGTCAGCAAGGTTGAACGAGACCGTGGTCGCGAGCTCGGCGTCCTGATGGTTGACCGCCGTCGCCGCCGATCGCTCCGAAAATCGCGCGAACGCCGACAGCGGCACCATGCGCGTGGCCGCGGCGCTCACGGGTTGCCCCGTGGCCTGATCACGCAGTGCCGGATTGATCACCGTGCTCGCACTTGCAGAGCCGGCCATGGCGGTCGACCCGGTAGCGGAACCCGTGGCAGGCGAGCCGCTCGTCGCACTCGCCACGGTGGTCGAGCTCGCGCCTGACGCCGCGCTGCCGGCTGCGCGTGCGTTGCTCGCGCTGACGCTTGGCCCGCCTCCGGCCGCGCGGGCATTGTTCGCGACGGTGCTCGAAGTGCCCGCGCTCGCCGCGGTGCCTCGCGCCGGCACGTACACATCGTCGAGCGAGCGAGGGCTGCGCGCGTAGGTCGGAGCAACCTCCATCACGACGTGGTACTGATTGAGCTCTTCGTAGATGGTGGCGACCTGGCGCTGGCCGAAGGCGTCGTACAGCGCGTTGTCCACGTCACGCGTCGTGAGGCCGAGTCGCGCCGCCGTATCGCGGTCGACCGTCACATACGCTTCGATGCCGTTTTCCTGCTGATCGGTGTCGACATCGGTGAGCGCCGGCTGGCGCTTCAGCGCGTCCGCCAGCCGCGTTGCCCAGAGCTTGAGATCAGCGATGTTGTCGCTTTTGAGCGTGTACTGGTAGGTCGAGTTGCTCTGCCGGCCCCCCATGCGCACGTCCTGCACGGGATTGAGGAAGAGCGATACACCGGTAACCTGCGCGAGCTGCGGTCGCAGGCGCGCGATCACCGCCTGACCGCGGTCCTTGCGCTCGGAGGCAGGCTTCAGGTTGACGAACAGGAAGCCGCCACCCGCGCGGCCGCCACCCGTGAATCCGACGACGGTCTGCACTGCTGGATCGCGGCGAATGATGTCGACCAGGTCGCGCAGCTTGCCCTGCATGGCCTGGAACGAGATGCTCTGATCGGCGCGAAGTCCGCCGTTGAGCTGGCCCGTGTCCTGCTGCGGGAAGAACCCCTTCGGCGCGGCGGTGAAAAGGTACACGTTGAGCGCAATCACCGCGGCCAGGATGAACAGCACGAGCCACATGCTGCCGAGCGCCCAGTCGAGGGTGATCTCGTAACTGCGCTGCAGGCGCACGAATGCACGTTCGAACAATCGCGAGACGCGACCCGGGGGCTTGTGCTCGCGCGAGGGCTTCAGCATCCACGCGCACATCATGGGCGTAGTGGTGAGTGAGATGACGAGCGAGATCATCACCGCAGCTGACAGTGTCACGGCGAACTCGCGAAAAAGCCGCCCGACCTGGCCGCCCATGAACAGCAGCGGAATGAAAACCGCCACCAGGGAAAGGCTGATCGATACCACCGTGAACCCGACTTCGCGGGCACCGAGGAGGGCGGCGTGGAATCGGTCCATGCCCTGCTCGATGTGCCGCGTGGTGTTCTCCAGCACGACGATGGCATCGTCGACCACGAAGCCTGTGGCCACCGTCAACGCCATCAGTGACAGATTGTTGATGCTGAAGCCCAGAAGGTACATCGCGCCGAACGTGCCGAGGAGTGACACGACCGTGGCCACGGTGGGGATGATGGTCGCCCGCACGTTGCGCAGGAATGCGCTCACCACGAGCACGACGAGCACGATCGAGATCAGCAAGGTCAGCTCGACCTCGTGCAATGACGCGCGGATGGATGTCGTGCGGTCGGATGCGACATGGAGCTCGACGTCGTGGGGAAGGAGCTCCTGAAGCTCGGGGAGGAGCGCGCGCACGCCATTGACCGTCTCGATCACGTTCGCGGCGGGCTGCGTCGTGACGAGCACGATCACTGCCGGCTGACCGTTGAAGAGGCCGAGCGTGTGGGTATCCTCGACGCCGTCGATCACTTCGGCCACGTCCCCGAGCCGAATCGCCGCGCCATCGCGCCAGCCGACCACCAGGCCCCGGTAATCTTCGGCGTGACGACCTCCGGCGCCGGAGGTGGTGTAGATCTGGAATCGCTGGCCGCCTCCTTCGATGGCCCCCTTCGGCCGATTCGCATTGGCCACCTGGATGCCCGCGCGCACGTCCTCCATGCTGAGGCCGTAGCGATTGAGGAGGTACGGAATGAGCTCGACCCGCACAGCCGGCAACGACGCACCGCCGAGCTCCACGTCGCCGACGCCGTCGACCTGCGAAAGCTTTTGCTGCACCAGGTTTGATACGGCCTCGTAGATCTGACCGGGCGTTTGCGTACGCGAGGTCATCGCGAGAATCACGACCGGAGCCGACGCGGGATTGATCTTGCGATACGTCGGGTTGCTGCGCAGTGTCGCGGGCAGATCGACGCGCGAGGCGTTGATCGCCGACTGCACCTCGCGCGCCGCGGAGTCGATCTTGCGATTGAGATCGAACTGCAGGGTGATGCGGGTGCTGCCATTGGCCGACGACGACGTGATCTCGTTCACGCCGGCAATGGTTGCAAGGCGGCGCTCGAGTGGGGTGGCGACGCTGGTCGCCATGGTGTCGGGACTCGCGCCGGGTAACCGGGCGCTGACCGAGATCGTGGGGAAGTCGACCTGCGGCAGCGGCGAGACTGGCAGCACGAAGAATGCGGCGATACCCGCGAGCGCCAATCCGATCGTCAGCAGCACCGTGGCGACCGGCCTCCGTACGAATGGCTCGGAGAGGTTCACGGCGCCGAGCCCTCGCGCATCTGCGACGCTGTGCGCCGTGGCGCGCGAGACCACCGCTGGCCCAGGCGATCGAACCACAGGTAGATGACCGGGGTGGTGAAGAGCGTCAGCATCTGGCTCAGGATGAGACCCCCGAAGATGCTCAGCCCAAGGGGACGACGCAGCTCGGCACCTTCACCCCAGCCGAACATCAGGGGGAGCGATGCGCCAAGTGCAGCGAGTGTGGTCATCAGAATGGGACGGAAGCGCAGCAGCGCCGCCTGATGGATCGCCTCCTGCGCCGACTTGCCCTCATTGCGCTCGGCATCGATGGCGAAGTCGATCATCATGATCGCGTTCTTCTTCACGATGCCGATCAGCAGGATGATTCCGATGATGCCGATCACTCCCAGGTCCTGACCAGCAAGCATCAGCGCGAGTAGGGCGCCCACGCCGGCAGAAGGAAGTGTCGACAGGATGGTGAGCGGATGGATGTAGCTTTCGTAGAGCACGCCCAGCACGATGTACACGCACACGACGGCGGCGAGGATCAGCCACAGCTGGTTGGTGAGCGATGCCTGGTAGGCGCCGGCGGCACCGAGGAACGTAAGCGTGACGGTTCCCGGCAGCTTGATCTCCTGCG
Organism: Pseudomonadota bacterium; assembly: GCA_030946875.1. Taxonomy (GTDB): domain Bacteria; phylum Pseudomonadota; class Gammaproteobacteria; order Burkholderiales; family Casimicrobiaceae; genus CAIWHR01. The sequence continues at coordinate 38,307 of JALYXY010000121.1, forward strand.
CTGCGGCACGAATGGAATCGACCGCCTTGCCGAGCGCAATGCCGGGTGCGGTGTCGAAGCCGATGGTGGTGGCGGGATACTGCGCCACGTGCGTGATCTGCAGCGGCGCTGGCCGCTCCTCCACCCGCGCCACTGCGGAGAGCGGCGTCGGTTCGCCCGACCCGGTGCGCAGGTGCAGCAGTCCGAGCGACTGCGGTGAGGTGAGAAGCCCGGGCTTCGCCTCGAGGATGACGCGGTACTGGTTCGTTTCCGTGAAGATCGTCGAGACGATGCGTTGCCCGAAGGCGCTGTAGAGCGCATCGTCGATGGAAGCCATCGAGATCGACAGGCGCGATGCCGTGTCGCGATCTATGTTCACGAACGCCGCCGCGCCGGTGGCCGCGGCATCCGACACCACGTTGCGCAGCTCCGGGGCATTCTGCAGGTGCTCCGTGAGCCGGGTGGCCCACTGCACGACCGTCGCGTTGTCCGCAGCCTCGAGCGAGACCCGGTATTGCGTGGGTCCGCTCTCCGCATCAATCGTGAGGTCCTGCGTCGGCTGCAGGTAAAGCGTCACGCCGGCGATCTCGGCGGCGCGTCGCTGCAGTCGATCCATCGTTGCCTGCTGCGTACCCACGCGCCGCGGCTTCAGGTTGATCAGCATGCGGCCGGTATGCAGCATCGTGTTGTTGGCTGCGTCGACACCGATGAATGACGACAGCGACTCGACATCGGGATCTTCGAGGACCGCCCGTGCGGTCGCCTGCTGCAGCTCCGACATGCGTGCATACGAAATGGAGTCGGCGCTTTCGACACGCGCCTGCAGCTGGGCCGTGTCCTGGGTGGGGAGGAGGCCCTTCGGGATGAAAAGATAGAGCAGCACCGTGAGCCCGAGCGTCACGAGCGCAACCAGCAGCGTTGCGGTCTGCCGCGCGAGCACCCACGTGAGCGCACGATCATAGCGATGGACGACGCGATCGAACCCGTGCTGCAAACGTGCACCGAGGCCACGCCGTTCCCGCTCGTTCTCCTCCTGGACCTCGAGCCAGCGTGCGGACATCATCGGCACGAGGGTGAGCGACACCACCGCGGAGATGAGGATGGTGGTTGCAAGCGTCACCGCAAACTCGCGAAACAGCCTGCCGATGACATCGCCCATGAACAGCAACGGGATCAGCACCGCGATGAGCGAAACCGTCAGGGAGATGATGGTGAAGCCGATCTGTGCGGCCCCCTCGAACGCCGCCTGGAGCGCGACGCTGACGGAGGCCTGCAACGGCAAGCGCGCCGGCTCCTCTGCAGCGGCATCACCGACCTGCGGGTCATGAGCCGATGCATCGGCGGGGAGCTCCCCGGGATCGTGCGCGACGCCCTGCGCCGCAGCGTGCCGTGCGAGCTCGAGATGCCGCGCGATGTTCTCGATCATCACGATTGCGTCGTCCACGACGAAGCCGGTTGCGATCGTCAGTGCCATGAGACTGAGGTTGTTCAGGCTGTAGCCCATGAGGTACATCGCGCCACATGTGCCGACGAGAGAGATCGGCACGGCGATGCTCGCGATCACTGTCGCGCGCACGCTGTGCAGGAACGCGAAGATCACGAGGACCACGAGCGCGACCGCGAGCACGAGCTCGATCTCGACATGGGACACCGAAGCGCGAATGCCGGTCGTGCGATCGGAGAGCACGTCGACGCGCAGTGCGGGAGGAAGTCCGGACTGCAGCTCCGGCAGCCGCTGCGTGATCGCGTCCACGGTTGCAATCACGTTTGCACCCGGCTGGCGTTGCACGTTGAGCACGATGGCGGGCCTGAGCTGCCGTGGTGGCGAGCCGACACACTCCTGGGCCTGGGCGGGCTCGTCCCGGCCTTCGGCGCACGGCAGGCTCGCCCATGCGCCGAGCTTCACGTTCTCGGCGCTGTCGACCACCTGCGCGACGTCGGAGAGTCGAACCGGCGCGCCATTGCGATAGGCGATGATGAGGCTCGCGTAGTCGGCGGCCGTGACGAGCTGGTCGTTGGCGTTGATCGTGTAGGCCCGTTGTGGCCCGTCGAAGCTCCCCTTCGCGCCGTTCGCGTTGGCTGCCGTGATCGCAGTGCGCAGCGTATCGAGCGCGAGACCGTACGAGGCGAGCACCTGGGTATCGGCCTGGATTCGAACCGCGGGACGCTGGCCGCCGCTCAACGTCACGAGACCGACGCCGGCGACCTGGCTGATCTTCTGCGCGAGCCGCGTGTTGACGATGTTCTGCACCTCCGTCAGCGGCATCGTGTCGGAGGTGATGGCGAGCGTCAGTACAGGCGCATCGGCGGGATTCACCTTGGCGTACACCGGCGGCGCCGGAAGATCGGCGGGCAGGAGCGATCCGCTCGCGTTGATCGCCGCCTGCACTTCCTGCTCGGCGACGTCGAGGGTGAGACCGAGACCGAACTGCAGCGTGATGATCGACACGCCCGCGGCGCTCGTCGAACTCATTCGCTGCAGCCCTGCCATCTGGCCGAAGTTGCGCTCGAGAGGCGCAGTGACCGTCTGCCCCATTACCTCCGGGCTTGCCCCGGGGTACAGCGTCTGGATCTGGATGGTCGGGTAATCGACCTGCGGCAGGGCCGCCAGCGGCAGAAACTTGAGGCCGACGAGCCCTGCGAGCACGATGGCGAGCATCAGCAACGATGTCGCAACCGGGCGAAGAATGAACGGTCTCGACGGGCTCATGCCATCGTCGGGCGCGCGTTCACGGCAGACGGGCCGCGCACGGGCGTTGCAAATGGGCAGCCATCAAGCAACATGAAGCAGCGTCAGGGATGGGCAGGCGGCGGTGCGCGCCGGCTTGCGCCTTCGCCCGACGGCGGTGCCTCGCCTGCTGACTGACCGTCGCGATTGCGCCAGCGGCGTTGCCGATCCGCACCGTCAGGACTGGCCTGCGCGTCCGGACTGCGCTGTGTGCTATCCGCCGCACCACCCGGCGCGTCGCCGCTGCGCCGACGTCGCTGGCCTTCTGCGTTGACCGGATCGCCCGCGCCCTTGGCGGTATCCGCACCTCCGGGACGGCCCTGCCGTGCGTTGGCGCCATCCGGTGCACCGGGCGCATCCTTCGCACCATCGCCTGGCGGCCGTCCGCCGCGCTCACCCGAACGGCGAGCTCCTCCGGCGGCAGGCGTGGCATCGGCCGGCAGCGCTACGCGCGCGCCATCCTTGAGGCGATCGGCGCCTTCCGTGATCACCGTTTCGCCCGGCTTGAGTCCTGCTGTCACGATCACCTTGTCGGCGCCTTGCTGTCCTGCGGTGACGGTGCGCAGCGACACGGTACGGTCAGCAGAATTCAGCACGTACACGAAGTCGCCGTTGCTGCCGTGGCGCACCGCGGTGACGGGCACCGCCACCGCCCCTTCGATCGTGCGCAGCAGCAGGCGCACGTTCACGAACTGACTCGGGAAGAGCGTCTGCGTGGCGTTGGGGAATCGCGCCTTGGCACGCACGGTACCCGTCTGCGTATCCACCACATTGTCGAGCGTCGAGAACGTGCCGGTCTCGAGCACCTTCGTGCGCGTGCGGTCCAGAGC